>JAUVLG010000014.1 GCA_030595835.1 Candidatus Eiseniibacteriota bacterium
CTCAGAGGCACAGATCTGACTTCCACGGGGACGATGTCACCGACCTTGTTGACCAACTGCAGGTCCACTGGACCGACCGGCCCGGCATAGCTCGCCTTGCTCATCTCCGCAAGCGCCGCAGATTGCTCTGGTGGGAACAGCCCCGAATCGAGAACATGCGTACCGATGAACTCTTCCCGCTTGTAGCCCGAGACCTTCTCCGCAGCCTGGTTCATCTCTGTGAACCGCCCCTCGGAATCCAACACGTAGTGCCCGTCCGGGGAGTTCTCGAGGATTGCGCGCAGGTACTGCTCGGAGTCCCTGAGAGCCGACTCCGCGCGCAGACGCTTGGTAACATCCTGGATCACGGTGTAACAGGCCGACTCGCCCGCGAGGTGGATCGGCACTGAACTGGTCTGCACATCGATGACGTGGCCGTCGCAGTGTCGCAGTTTCCCGAGGACGGGAGCGGCCTCGACTCCCCTCTCAGTGCACATCTTCATCCGCTCTGCGGCGCCGGAGCGGGATCCTTCCGGTGTCCATTGAATCATCGTCCCACCGATGATATCGTCAGCGGAGGCCGCCCCCAACATCTCCGCAACCGCCGGATTGGCGAAGACGATTCTACCTTTCGACTGAACGACCACGCCAACCGGCGCAGCCTCGATCAGAAAGCGGAATCGCTCTTCGCTCGAGCGGAGCATCGAGGTTCGCTCGACGAGGAGTTCCTCAAGATTGTCGCGGTGCGCAGCGAGTTCCGCGTCGGCCGCCGCGAGCCGGCGGTGTGTCCTGGTTAGAAGCGACGAGTACAAAGCCAGCGACGCAAGAAGAAGGGCGGTCACAAGAACAACGTCGAGATGTTGGCGCAGAATGTCTCGCAACGTCACCCTGCCGTGGTCCTCGTAGGGACTGACGCGCAGCTCCTTGAGAAGGTCGTGTACCATTCCGTAGTCGAGGGGAACGGTCCAGCCCGTGTAGTCACCGGCGACGGCCGCTGGATCATCTGAGGTCATTCTCAACAGGGCAACCGCGACCTGCTGAGACAGGTCGTTCGGCGTGTGACGGAGTCTCGCGAAAGGCCACTCCGGATAGTGGCGCGTGCTGTGAGAAGGCGGCAGAACGCAGTCGTGACGTCTCACGATCTTGACCGCATCCACCTCCAGCTCGCCACGCTCCACGAGCTGTTCGAGTGTGCCGGTACGAACGGTGCCGACGTCGACCTCACCGGCCATTACCGAGCGGACTACCGACTCGTGGGTCCCGTCCGGTGAGAAGAGGACTTCCCTACAGTCTCGCGCGGGATCGATGCCGTCGCTCTTCAGCTCGTACAGAGCTATCAACCAACCGCCGAAACTGTTGGGGTCAACACCCATGATCGACTTTCCGGCGACGTCGTTCAGGTCCTCGATGTCCACCCTGTTGGCTCTGGTGAAGATGGTCCCCGTTTGCTCGGTGGGGGCCGCGCGGTCGCGCGCATTCCTCAATGTGGCTATCCGAGTCACACCGTATCTGTCCTCCAGCTCGACGTAGGCGGCCGGGTTCGTCAACACGAAGTCGACGGCACCGTCTTCCACGACGGCCCGCATCTCCTCCAGACCGGCGAAGGGAACCAGTTCGAAGGAGTAGCCGGGAATGGCCCGATCGAGGGATCGCGCTGTTTCTGCCCATGTCTCGATCGCCGCGGCGGCACCATTGGGAGCCCTCACAGCAATCCTCACCGGCGCCTCAGCGCCGGCGACGAGAGAACTCGGCAACTCCACCGCCGCTGCGGGCGCCGGCAGTAGCCAGATAATCGGAAGCAGGATGGCCGCCAAGTGCCTGACGGCGCCTGACTGGCCGGAACCTCTACTCACTTGCCCCCCCCCACGGGTACCAGAAGGATCGCGTTTCGATCACGCCAGGTGCGGCATCGCCGAGACCGGGGAATCCGGTCCGCACAGCGGTGCCTTCCGTGATGTGCGCGACCTGTATAGTTGCAGGAAGTGTGCCCCACGCACTGCCGTCGTCTATAGCCCGTGTAGCAGTTGGTGGGTCTCCTGGACGCGCTCCAGGGTCGCCCCAGAGAGGTTGGAGTGAACTTCCTTATAGGGCGCTGCGGACGGTTTATTGGGCCGGCCTCAACCTTGGACCTTGCAAGCTGCCTCATCCGTCGCCCCTTCTCTCCGTGCGAGCAAGAAGCACGTGGGAAGATCCAGCCCAACCAGGTTCTGGTACCAATCGACCACGAACGTGGGAAGGCCGAACCCGACGGGTTCCAGTGTTCGTGGGGCTACGATCAAAGGGGGTCCGCAGATGCGGGCTCTCTGTGCGGTGGCATCTCTGATGTTTGAGTGTCGGAACCACCTCCTTGATTGGCTCAAGGAGGTGGTTCAGCTGTTGCACGTCAAGTAGTTGCCAGCAGATCTACCGGAGAAGTACGAGCTGGCGCTTACCTGTCCACTCCCCTACGCGGGCTTGACCGAAGTAGATTCCATTGGACACCGGACGGCCTCGTTCGTCAGTCCCGTCCCAACGGAGCGTGTAACGGCCGCGAATGAGCGCGATCAGGAAAGAGATGGACCTGGGCTGGGGCAGTCTCGGGACTCTTACCCTCGGGCTGACGTACCGCTGCAATCTCAGGTGCAGCATGTGCGGTGCCTGGCAAAAGGGTGCCGAGCGGTCCCGGGACGAGCTCACGACAGAGGAAATCTCCCGAATCCTCGACGAGGCGCGCGAGCTCGGGGGGCGCGAGCTCATCCTGGTCGGGGCCGAACCACTGACCAGGGAGGATCTCCCGGACATCGTGCGAGACGCCAAGCAGCGGGGATTCCCCGTGCACATCGTGACCAACGGGACGCTCCTGACACCTGCGCTCTCGTCCAAGCTGGTCTCCGCGGGGCTCGAGAGTGCCACGGTCTCGATCGACGGGCCTTCGCAGATCCATGACGAGGTTCGTGGTCGGACGGGATGGCCGGGCCACGCGGCGGACGTTCTTCGAACTGCACACCTCAGCGGGGCTACTGGGGCATACCCGCAAGTCAACGCCTGGTTGCGCGGTCCACTGCGGGGACACAGAGCTAAGGGGCGAGTGCGACCGAACGCACAGAGCCCCCCGAGGGCGCGTTGGGGGGCTCTGCTTTCTCGTTTCGCTTGAACTGCGCCGTGCCTAGGGCATCTCGTAGACGCGGAACTGCACGATTCGGAACTGGGAGTTCGTCTGCACCTTCCACATGATGTCCTCGAGGTCCTCGTCGAACATCGCACGCGGCGCGATCGAGAACTGCGACTTGCCCTTGCCTCTCGTCAAGTCGATCTCTCCGAGCAGGCAGAGGTGCTCTCCGGACTCGTAGTCCGTGACGGTGTCGGCACAGATGTTGATGTGCCCGCCGGGCATCCCAAGGATCCTGACGTACACCGCATACTCAGCAGGCATGTCAGTGTAGAGCATGGCGGTCTTGTCCTGAGTGGCGTCACAGTCGGCGATCTGCCAGACGCCTTCCTCGCTGACACGGATCTTCGCGTTGTTGGTGTTTCTGTTGACGAAGATCCGGCGGCCGTTGCCGCAGTTGCCATCGTACGACTGGCCTTCAGGGTAGCCAATCACATTGAACTGGAACACCTTACTGTAGCCGTCGGGTATCCCGGGCGGATTCGCAGCCGCGGTCGAGGCCGTAAGCAAGCACCCCATCCCGATGACCAACACCAGCAAGACGCTCAGGGCCGCACCTCTCTTGATGTACTCACTCACTTGCTCCTCCTCTGCTGCGTGCCCTCTAGCCAAATCGCATTTACTGTACCCCATTGGCCTCAGGCGTCCCTGCCAAGTTCTGACTCCCCAGCATGGAAATTGCTCGCAATAGCGCAACTGCCCCACTGGGCATGGATATCGCGCCCCGGCCCCACAGAACTCCCTCTGCAGCTCTCACAGCGTCGGCCGGGATCCGGCGCTAGTCCCCCCGCTGCGAACGGGAAAGGCCCGCAGTGCGGGCCTTCTTGCGTTGGCATCCCCTAGTGGACGTTCTTCGAACTCTTGACTGGGAGCAGGACTCGCTCGCAGCGATCGCGACGGGGGCATAGCCACTTTGCCCACCTCACCGTGCGTCGCTGATCCTTGCAGCACTTGTCGTTGCCTCCCTCCCCGCCACCGCAGTTACCATCCACGTCCCCAGCGAGCAGCCAGCTATCCAGGCCGGCATCGACGCCGCATCAGCGGGAGACACCGTACTGGTCGCGTGCGGCACGTACTACGAACACAACATCGTGATGAAGTCCGGAGTGTACCTCACGAGCGAGACGGGGCTCGCTGACTGCGTCACGATTGACGCGCAGCAGCTGGGCAGAGTCTTCTACTGCGACGCCGTGGGCAGTCTTGCCTGTTTCGTGGGGCTCACGACCACTGGAGGTATTGCGTCCAGCGGCGGCGGGAGGCGCGTCCCGGGAGCCTCGCCCATTACTCCTCGACACGTTAGCTTCTCCCCATATCAATGGGGGCGTGCGGATAGGTCAATTCGCGATTCTGGAATGACAGAATATCTGGTTTCTGAATGACGCCGGCATCAACATTTACGGCTCGTCGAATGGTTTCATTTCGTTGCCAGCTCTCACGCCCCGCTAGCACAGTCGGCAAATGCACAATAAGAGCAGCAGAAATCGCCCGCGAGGCACTTTCCCACAGATAGCTTGGCGTATGATCCACAGCGTAATAATCTGCCATGCCAACTTTGAACATAGGAGCTTCGAATGTAGTTGGTTTGGCAAAAGGGAATCCCATACCCTCGTCGCAACTGACGTCGATAATCAGGCAGCCTGGTTTGAGATAGGGCATTTCATCTTCTGTCACGAAGAGAATGGGATGGTCTGGTTCCTGGAAAGTTCCATTCACGATGACTTCTGATTGGTTGATCAGGTCAATCAATGGTTGTTCAGTTCCATCGTGCTCGACAACCAACATACGCGCTTCACCTTCATTGCCTTCACGAATACGGACATAGTGACAATCAAGTACTTCCTCACGTACCTCGTGGTCGGGACGTTGAATGCAAATCGTGATATCTCTGAAGCCACGTGCTTTGAGGGCGTATATTGCCCCACGGCTGACCGCTCCAAAACTGAAGATGATCACTTTGCGTTGGTTGCCGTAGTGGCCGTCGATTCCTTTCAGTTGCAGAGCATGCAATACCGCGCAATAGCCCGCCATTTCGTTGTTCTTGTAGAAGGTGTGGCGGCCAATCTGTCCATCAGGTCCCCAAACAAACATATCCTCAAAGGCGATGAGTGTCAGCTTGCGGTCGATCGCAGCCTGGGTGTGCGACCTTTGCTGTACACAATGCGGATAGCCCCAGAGGATTCCACCCTCGCGTAGCTCTTCAAGATCCTCTAGCACTGGTTTGGGAAGGATGACGTTCCCAATATTGGCCAGTAGTTCGTGGCGTGTGGCAACGCCACCTAACTGATCAGACATTTCTGAGTCGGTGATACCAAAAGATCTTCCATAGCCCTCCTCGAATACCAGCTGACGACGACTCTTCTCAGGAACGCGCATCAGATGTTCAGGATGGATTGGAATGCGTCGCTCATCCTCCTTTCTTGAGGTACCGATGACACCAAATGTTAGTTCATTCATGCAGTCTCCTTCCTTTCTACAGGGTCTTACAGGCAGCGGCGCCTGGTCACATACCCATGTGCCGGTCTCATGACCTGCAACCTAACGGACCGCTATCACCCGCGAGTACGCGGCTGGTGCCACCATCACTAGGCGGTCTCCAATGGCCTCCGGGAATCAGTAGTCGCGGACCCACTGCCTGACTCGAATGGCGCCAATCAACGAAGCGAGAGGCAACCCAACGGCAGTCCCAACCAGTGCCAGCACAGCGATGAACTCGATTCCGCCACCGAGGACGATGCCTATCAGCGCACCCAGCACAAAGCAGCCGGTTATGATCGGCCACCGAAGGGGATAGCTATGGCGCAGGATGAACTCGATGGGTCTGCCGTGGAGGTCCGGCGCCCCTCGTAGCCTTGATCGCTGCCAGCGCGCTTTCCTTGTCAGCCATCTCTACCGTGGCCTTCGAGGAGTCCGAGTGCAGGTAGACGTTGAGGACATCTCCGTACTTGCCAAACAGCAGTTCCAGGTCTCTGGTGGACGTCCGCTCAGAGACGTCCTTCAGCCACAGCTTCGTCATCATAGCAGACTTCCTGCTTCGGTCGGACTGCGCTCCCGAGTGAACCGCGTACCGCCCGCGACCGTGCGGCGATGGGGAGCGTGCCGCGTCCGCAAACGATCCTCCAGCGTCCACAGTGGGAGCCGCGAGTATATCACGATTGACTGGAGTTCACAACGATGACGGAAATGGCATCCCCAACGGGATTGTTCGCGCTCTGGCGCTACCGCGCCAGCCGCTCACGCTGCCTAGGGTTGGCGGCTACGCCGCCTCTGTTGCGAAGGCGCGCCCTCAGGCGCGCACGGCGGCCGAACCCGACGGGTCCGTTGCGCCCATCGGAGGCGCAAACAGAGAGGGCCCGCTGTGCGGGCCCTCTCTGTTTGTGGCATCCCCAACGGGATTCGAACCCGTGTTGCCGCCGTGAAAGGGCGGTGTCCTAACCCCTAGACGATGGGGACGCTCTATGTTGAGCCGACGTGCGCACGGTGACGCGCTCCGACGGGCTCCTCTGGATGGTAGGCCGTGCTGGTCTCGAACCAGCGACTCCCTGCTTAAAAGGCAGGTGCTCTACCAACTGAGCTAACGGCCCATAACTCTAACCGATTCTCTATCGCTCTAGCAACACCTGCTGAAGAGCCGTCAGACCGACCCCGGGCGTTGACGGATAGCCGATGCTCGCGAGCGCGCGCTCCAGAGCGCCTATGACCATCGCGAGATCGCGCTCGCGGATGCCGCCCATGTGGCCGATCCTGAACACGCGTCCCGAGAGATGTGTCTGTCCGCCGGCAACGCGCACACCAAACTCATCGTCCATCACGCGCACGATCTTGTTGGCGTCCACGCCGTCAGGACACATTATGACGGTCACACCGTTCACAGAGTGCTCCGGAAGAACCGAGAACCCGAGCGCCTTCACGGCCGCCCGTGTCGCCTCCCCCATCCGGGCGTGACGGTCGTAGACGTTGTCCCAGCCCTCCTTCTCCATCATCGCCAGTGCCACCTCAAGGCCGTAGACCAGCGAGACCGCCGTCGTGAAAGGCGTCTGGCCCTTGCGCTGCAGCCTCTTCCACGTCGTCGTGAAATCGAAGTAGAAGGCCGGCAGGTCTGAGTTCGACACGAGCCCCCAGGCCTTCCCGTTCAGAGCGACGAACGACAGACCCGGAGGGGTCATCAGCGCCTTCTGCGTGCCGGCGATCACGACGTCGATGCCCCACTCGTCCATCCGGATCTCGTGCACACCGACACTCGACGTGGCGTCGACGACGAACGCGGCCTGGTGATCCTTGAGCGCGGCGGCCAGCGCCTTGATGTCGTTCAAAGCACCGGTCGAGGTCTCACTGTGTATCACGAAGACGGCCTTCGCATCGGGGTGAGCCGCGGCGACGGTCGAGAGCTCGGCGGGCGCGATGCTCTTCCCCCACTCGACGACCACGTCGATGGCCTCCACGCCGTATTCCTTGCAGATGTCGACCCAGCGCTCACCGAACACGCCGTTGTTGACGCAGATGACCTTGTCGCCGCGCGACAGGAGATTGGCGACGGCGGCCTCCATCATGCCCGTGCCCGAACATGTGAAGAGCAGCGTGTCGTTGTGCGTCTGGAGCAGTCGACCCAGCTCGTCCTGGACGTGTCTGACCTTCTCGGAGAACTCCGGCGACCTGTGGTGGAGCACCTGCTTCCCCACCGCCGAGAGCACCGCTCCCGGAACCTTCGTGGGGCCCGGCGTGAAGAGCTTCGACTTCATCTGATTCCTCCCGTGGACGCATCGACCAGTCTGACCCGGCGTCGCCCCGAACAGCTACAGCAGTCCCGCGGCCTCGCGCATCCAGCCGAGCAGTTCCTTTGAGCCCTCTCCCGTCTCCCCCGAGAAAAAGACCAATGGGGTTGTCTCGTCAGGCTCGAGCAGCTCCTGGACCGAACGCAACGCGGCGGCACGCTTGCCTCTCGTTATCTTATCGACCTTCGTCATCGCAATCAAAGACGGCACCTGGTAGTGCCTTATCCACTCGTACATCTGAACGTCATCGCGCGTCGGAGGATGGCGGACGTCAACCAGCTGGACGATGGCCGCCAGTTCCTCCCGGGTGTTCAGGTAGCTCTCGACCAGCTGGCCCCACTTCTCTTTGACGCGATCCGGGACCTTGGCAAACCCGTAGCCGGGGAGATCGACAATGATCATCTGGTTGTCGATCTTGTAGAGGTTGAGTTCCCTGGTCTTGCCCGGCGTGCGCGAGATGCGCGCGAGCTTCTTCCGTCCGGTGAGCTTGTTGAGCATGGACGACTTGCCCACGTTAGAGCGCCCCCCGAGCGCGATCTCGGGTAATCCCTCATGCGGCAGCTGCTCCAGATTCGCAACACCCAGCATGAACTCGGCAGTCTGGATTTTCATGGTCACCACACGGTTCGGGCCACAGGGACGGCGAGCAAACGGCGTCAGCAAGTGTACCAGCTTGCGCGCCCCAGTTGTACCAAAAAAAGAGGCCCCGTGGTCCGTCCACGGGGCCCTTTCTATCGTATCGCCTGTTGTTCGTTCTAGTGCGGTGCAGACGGTGACAGAGGAGCCTCCGGACGCGATTCGCCCGTGTGTTCCTCCTCCGGTTTGGCCACGTGCTCGTCCCAGCCCTCGAACGCCAGGGCAAAGACCTGGTCCAGGTTGTCCACAAGCTCGATCTTGAGATCGCGTGTTACCTGCTTCGGGAACTCACCCACGTCCTTCTCGTTCCTGCTGGGAATGACGAGGGTCGTGAGCTTCGCCCGGTGCGCGGCAACCGCCTTCTCGTTCAGGCCGCCGATCGGCAGCACCTTGCCGCCGAGCGTGATCTCGCCGGTCATCGCCACGTTCGGCCTGGTCGCCTTGCCCGTCAGCGCCGATACCAGCGCCGTCGCCATGGCGACACCCGCGGAGGGACCGTCCTTTGGAATCGCGCCCTCGGGCACATGGATGTGGATGTCGATGTTCTCCAGGTGCTTCTGGTCGATCCCAAGCTCCGCCGCGTGCGCCTTCGAGTAGCTGAGCGCCGCCTTCGCCGACTCCTGCATCACCTCGCCGAGTTTCCCGGTCAGGATGAGGTTGCCGTCGCCCTTCATCGTGAGCACCTCAACGGTCAGGATCTCGCCACCTACGCTGGTCCACGCCAGGCCCGTGGCGACGCCGACACGGCTCTCTGTCTCAACCTCCTGCGACAGGAACCTCGCCATGCCGAGGAACCTCCTGACCGCGGCCGGCGTGACTTTCTTGGTCACCCTCTTCCCCGCCGCGTGCTCTCTCGCGATCTTCCTGCAGATGTTCGCTATCTCACGCTCGAGATTCCTGACGCCGGCCTCGCGCGTGTAGTCCTCGACTATTCGAACGAGGGCCGCCTGCGCGAACGTCACGCCCAGATTAATGAGCCCGTTGGCCTCAAGCTGCTTCGGAACCAGGAACTTCTTCGCGATCTGGATCTTCTCATGCTTGAGGTAACCTGGGAGACGAATGGTCTCCATCCGATCCTCCAGTGCAGGAGGAATCGTGTGGAGAACGTTGGCCGTCGTTATGAACATCACCTCTGACAGGTCGAAGTCGACGTCAAGATAATGGTCGCTGAACGCGCAGTTCTGCTCGGGGTCGAGAACCTCGAGGAGCGCCGACGCGGGATCGCCCCGGAAGTCGGAACTCATCTTGTCTACCTCGTCGAGGAGGAAGACGGGGTTCTTGCTGCCGGCCTTCTTGAGGCCCTGGATGATGCGGCCCGGCATCGACCCGATGTAGGTGCGCCTGTGGCCGCGGATCTCCGCCTCGTCGCGGACGCCGCCCAGCGACACACGCACGAACTCACGGTCCAGTGCCCTCGCGACCGAGCGGCCGAGCGAGGTCTTACCGACACCCGGAGGCCCTACGAGACACATGATGGGACCCTTGACCTTCTCGGTGAGCTTCAAGACCGCGAGGTACTCGAGGATGCGCTCCTTAGGCTGCTTGAGACCGTAGTGGTCCTGTTCGAGGATATCCTCGACCTCGGTGATGTTGTCCCGATCCTTGGTGCGCGTGTCCCACGGCATCGAGGTCATCCACTCGATGTACGTCCTGACGACGGTCGCCTCGGGCGACATCGGCGACATCTTCTTCAGGCGATCGAGCTCGGAGAGCGCCTTCTTCTCGGCCTCCTCGCTCATGTTCGCGTCCTCGATCGCCTGCTGGAGTTCACCGACCTCCGGGGACCCCTCGCCCTCCTGACCCAGCTCCTCCTGGATGGCCTTCATCTGCTGGTGCAGGTAGAATTCCTTCTGGCTCTTCTGGAGCTGCTCACGCACCTGGCTCTCTATCTTGCGCTCGAGTCTGAGGATCTCCAGCTCGCCCGACAGTGCGCGCGCCAGGATCCGGAGTCTCGTCGTTACGTCCTCGGCCTCGAGAACGCGCTGCTTGTCCTCGATCTTGCCGGAGAGATGGGTGGCCACGGTGTCCGCGAACCTCGCCACGTCTTCCATGTTGACGACGGAGACGAGCACCTCCTGCGGTATCTTCCGCGAGAGCTGGACGTACTCCTCGAACTGGCTGGCGACGCTTCGCATGAGCGCCTCGGTCTCGACGGTCCGCTCGACCTGGTCCTCGCGGATCTCCAGACGGACCTGAAGGTAGTCCTCGGTCCTCATGAAGCGCCTGACCACCGCTCTCGAGAGCCCCTCGACGAGGACCTTCATGGTCCCGTCGGGAAGACGCAGGAGTTGCAGGACCCTCACGATCGTCCCCACACGGTAGAGCTCGTCGGGATCGGGCTCGTGCGTCTCGATGTCGCGCTGCGTGACGACAAACATGATCTTGTCGCCGTGCATCACTTCCTCGAGCGCGCTGACGGAGCGCGGCCGGCCGACGAGCAGAGGCACTATCATGCGCGGGAAGAGAACGAGATCTCTAAGCGGCACGATAGGCAGCTTCTCGTTGAACTCGATGGTCTCGTCGTCGTGTTCTATGCGAAGCATCTCATCTCCCGTTTGACATCCTCATGGCATGCATGAGGGCGCTCGCGAACAGCGGATGCGCGCCCTGGGTTCTCACACTGCGCGGGGCGCCACAGCACCGCGTCCCGCTGACACTCAACATAACCTCCGCTCTTCACCGCCGCAAGGACACCCCAATGGGCCTCCCACGCTACTTCTTCTCGGGCTTCTGCTTCTGCGTGATGACCTGGTCGATGATGCCGTACTCGAGCGCTTCCTCGGCAGACATGAAGAAATTGCGGTCGGAATCGACCTTGATCTTCTCCTCGTCCTGACCCGTGTGGGCGGCGAGGATCTTCGTGAGGCGCTCGCGCATCAGCACGATCTCCTTCGCGTAGATCTCGATGTCGCTCGCCTGCCCCTCGCTGGTGCCCATCGGCTGGTGGATCATGACTCTCGCGTGCGGAAGCGCCGAGCGCTTCCCCTTCGCACCCGCGCAGAGCAGCACGGCCGCCATGCTGGCCGCCTGCCCCATGCAGATGGTATGCACGTCGGCGCGGATGTACTGGATCGTGTCGTAGATGGCGAGACCCGACGCGACGTAGCCTCCAGGGCTATTGATGTACAGGAAGATGTCGCGCTCGGGATCCTGCGCCTCGAGGAAAAGAAGCTCCGCAATCACGATGTTGGCAACCTTCTCGTCGATCGGCATGCCGATGAAGATGATGTTGTCGCGGAGCAGCCTCGAGAAGATGTCGTACGACCTCTCTCCGGTGCGCGTCTGCTCGATCACGAACGGCGTCAGTCCCATTGTTTTCCTTCCTGCGTTTGTGGCTCCATCGTCGCAGCGCTTGTCTTTCTAAGCGCCGGCCCTCTTTCCCTCAGTGCTCGAGCCCTTCTCCAGATCACCCGGCTCGAGAGCTTCCGTCTTGACGTTGGACACGCTCACCAGGAGCTCATGGACCTTCTCGAGCCAGAGTTCGTCCTCGATCTGCGAGAGCGCGTCGGTGCCCGCGAGGTCGTTCAGGAGTTCGTCGGGCTTCCGTCCCTGCGCCTCGGCTATCTGACCCATTCTCGCCTCGATGTCTTCCTTCGTGACATCGGTGCCGTGCTTCTCGGCGACCTTCCCCAGAAGCAATCCAGCCTTGAGCTGGTGCTCGACGACGGGGCGGTAGACGTCTGCGAAGTCCGCCGGGACCTCGAGGTCATCCGGCGGTCCCGCGCCGTCGCCCGGCTCGCTCCCGCCCGCCTTCCCGGTCTCTCCCTGCTGAGTCGTCCTCCAGTACGTGCGCCTGAGCCGGTTCTCCACGAGGCACTCGGGAAGCGTGAATGGATTCCGCTCGATGAGCTCGCGGACGATCTCCTCCTCAAGCCTGTTTCTCGCCCACGACTTGGCGCGCCCCTCAAGGGCGTTCCTCACGCGAACTCGAAGGTCGAGCATCGTTTCGAACGGACCGCAGGCCTTCGCGAAATCGTCGTCCACCACGGGAAGCCGCTTCTGCCGCACGTCCTTGACCGAGATCGCGAAGCTGACCTCGCGACCCGCGAGCGACTCCACCTGGAAGTCGTCCGGGTACTTTACCGCTACGGTCTTGTCCTCACCCGGACCTACGCCTACGAGTGCAGTCTCTATCTCGGAAGGGATCTGCTCCTTCCCCAACTCACAGATGTAATCCTCGGTCTTCGAGTCGGCCATCGGCTCGCCCTCATCTCCGAGCGGCGTATAGTCGAGCACCACGATGTCACCCTCGACCGCCGGGCGCGTCACTTGCAGAAGTTCCGCCCGCTCCTCCCTGAGCCCCTCCACGTACTTGTCGACGTCATCGCTGCTGACGACGGGGACACGCTCCGTGAACTCGAGGTTCTCGTAGTCCTTGAGCTCGACCTCGGGCTTGACCTCGACGGTCACGGTGAGTGAGTACTGCCCGTCCTCGACCTCATCGCCGAGTTCCACGACGGGATCACAGATCGGGCGAAGGTCCGCCTCTCTGACTGCGTCGGCGTAGGCACTGCCCGCCAGGATCCGGAGAGCCTCATCCAGCGTTGCCGCACCGTGGCTCTTCTCAAGCATGCCGGCCGGGATCTTGCCCTTGCGGAACCCCGGAGCCGTAGCCTCTTTCGCGACCTCCTCGAGGAGTTCCTTCGCCTTCGCAACGACGTCGGCCTCCGGGAGACTGATGATGAGCTTCCTCTTCCATCCCTCGAGTTCTTCCATACGTACCAGCAAGAGCTTCTCCTTGTCAGGTTTGCAGGAAACATGCCCGAAACCGGGCGCCGTAGGCGCAAGTAACGGACTGTGTCATGGTGCGAGAGGGGGGACTCGAACCCCCACAGGTTTCCCTACTGGAACCTAAATCCAGCGCGTCTACCAGTTCCGCCACCCTCGCTAAGTCCTCTGAGAATGCGCGATTACCGTACCCACAACGATGGAGTTGCGCTTCGTCTCCGGACCGTCCGCCCGGGACGGCATGACTATCGGAACCTCTGAACCAATCAGCACGCCGGCGGTCTTGGCCACATCGGTCATGAAACTCATGGCCTTGAAGAACACGTTGCCGACGTCGATGTCTCCGAAGATAACCAGATCGGCCTTCCCTGCAATCGGACTCGTGACGCCCTTCCGCGCGGCCGCGATCTCGCTGACGGCGTTGTCGAACCCGAACGGCCCATCGACGATGCACCCGGTGATCTCGCCACGCTGATTCATCTTCGCCAGCTCGGCCGCATCGACGGTGTGCGGAAGCGCCGGATTGACCTTCTCGAGCGCGCCCACGACGGCAACCTTGGGGTTGTCCCAGCCGAGCTTGTGCATGGCGTCGACGGCGTTCCTGATGATGTCGGCCTTCTGCTCGAGTGTGGGAGCGGGCACGATGCCGCCGTCGGACATGCACAGGAGCCTGCCGAAACTGGGAGTCCACATAACAGCGATGTGACTCATGAGCTTGCCCGCCCGAATACCGGTCTCCTTGTCGAGGGCCGCGCGCATGATGTCTGCTGTGTTGACCTTGCCCTTCATCAGGAAGTCGACCTCGCCCATGCGGACGAGTTCCACGGCCTTGCGCGCCGAGGCGATGTCCCCCTCGGCCTGGATGACGGTCCACCGGGAGATGTCCGCACCCGCCTCTTCGGCGGCTTTGTCGATCAGCTCTCTGTCCCCGACGAGGACGGGCTCTATCAGCTCGAGTTTCCACGCGTCGTGGACGGCCTCAAGGGCAACCGGATCCCACGCGGCAGCGACTCCGAGCCTCGCCTTGCCGTGCTTCCTCCCATACTCGAGCGCCCTCTCCTTCAGCTCATCGAAGCTGATGGGCGGCCGCACGCCGCTCGATTCCGTCATCGTGGCTCCTCTCATACGTGATTGGGCAGCTGCCGCTCTGCCGCGGCGCCGTCAGTCCGTGGGGTACTCCCTCGCCTCTTCTCTCCCTGCCAACACCGCGAGCGCGCCCGAGGCCAACGACTCAAGCTCGTTCTCGCCGGGCAGGACCATCTTGTTCGCTATGAAAGAGACGCGCTCGTCGACGAGTTCGATCAGGTAGTCAGAATGCGCCATCGATCCCGTGTAGACGACGGCGTCGACCGAGCCCTTCAGAACAGAGGCCATCCCGGCGATCTCCTTCGCGATCTGGTAGCTCATCGCCTCGACCACCTCGCGCGCATTGCTATCGCCGCTCATCGCACGGTCCGCGACGGAGCGGAAATCGTTCGTTCCCATGTAGGACGTCAGACCGCTCTCGCGGAGGATGATGCGCTGCATCCTCTCGATCTGGACACCTTCTCTCTTCATGTAGTCGAGCATCTCGATCAGCGGAAGCCCGCCCGCGCGCTCCGGCGAGAACGGCCCGCCCGACGCCGCGTTGTTGACGTCGACCATGCGGCCCTCTCTGAGAGGTGTGATGGAGATACCGCTCCCGAGGTGCGCAATGATGAGGTTCACGTCGTTCAAGGGACGGCCCAGCAGCTTCGCCGCCTTTCGCGCCGTCGCCTTGGTGTTCAGGGCGTGGCCCAAACTCTTGCGCTCGATGTCCTTGTGACCGGAGTAGCGCGCCAGGGGATCAAACTCGTCGACCGACACCGGGTCGACTATGAAGGGCCTGCCCCCCAGATCCTTGACCAGCGCGTCCGCCAGGAGCGCCCCGAGGTTGGAGGCGTGCTGCCCCTGGTAGCCTACCCGAGCATCCTCGAGCAGCTGCTCGCTGACGTCGTAGGTCCCGCTCGGGATCGAGCGCAGCAGTCCTCCCCGCCCGACGACCGCATCGAACACTTCGCTGGTCTGCCCGCTCTCCTCGAGCGCGCGCTCGATAGCGTCCTTCCGGTAGTCCAGCTGGCACGCGTACTCGAGCGGCGCATTCGGCGGGCAGAGTGCGTCGATCTCCTCACGCGGGTGCTCGATCGTCGCCTCGAAAACGCGCTCCCCCCCCTCGTAGACGGCGATTCTGGTCGTCATGCCGCCGGGGTTGACGGCGAGTATCCTAGCTCTGTCCGACATCCGGAAGACCCCCTGCTGAATCGTGGCCGACGAGCAACAGACGGGGCGATAGTAGCACACCTCAGGGCCGGTTCGTAGCCCCTCTGCCCCACCCGACGGGCTCACGAAGCCCGCGGGCCCGATTCGCCCGTCCGCGCGCTAGCTGCGCGCCCGAAACACAGTTGAGGGACCATCCATCGGCCGTTCTCCGCCGCGGATGGTCCCTCTTGAATCGCACCCCGGCCCCCGCGGGCGCCAAAGACCCCGCGGAAGCGAGGCGCCTCTACTCTAGAACGATGATGTTGCGCTCGGCACAGATCTTCTTCAACTCATCAGGCCACACGCTCACGGTGACCTCACCGAGATGCGCGGTCCGAAGGAGGTACATGTAGGTCCGCGCCTGGCCGATGCCACCGCCGATCGAGAGCGGGATCTCGTCGTTCAGGATGGCCTGGTGATACGGAAGCTCCAGGAAGTCCAGCTGGTCCGTCATCTCCAGCTGGACCTTCATCGTCTCCTTGGTCACGCGGATGCCCATCGACGTCAGCTCGTGACGACGCTGTGTCACCGGGTTCCATACGAGGATGTCGCCATTCAGCCCGTGCATCATCTTCCCGTTCTTCTCGACCGTCTCCGTAACCCAGTCGTCGTAGTCGGCGGCGCGCATCTCGTGCGGGTAGCCGTCCTCGAGGACCCAGCCGATACCGATGATGAAGATGGCAGGATGCTCCTTGATGATCGCGGTCTCACGCTGCTTGCGCGGGAGGTCGGGGTACATCGCGAGGATCTCCTCGGCATGGAAGAACTCGATCTCCTCGGGGATGGGCGGATAGCCCGCGTCCTTGAGCTGCGGGAACATCTCCTCGGCGCGCTTGCCGGCGCCGTAGATGATCTTCCAGAGCTTCCTGACCACGTCCTTCATGTACTCGAGGTTCCTGTCCTCGACCGTGATGGTCTTCTCCCAGTCCCACTGGTCGACGTACGAGCTGTGGTCGTGGTCGAGGAAGTAGTCCTTGCGGACGGCGCGCATGTCGGTGTTGATGCCCTCACCGGGAGCGCAACCGAACTGCGCCAGAGCCATGCGCTTCCACTTCGTCGCCGCCTGCACGACCTGCGTCTGGATGGGCTTGTCGAGACCGAGACCGGCGGGGAATTCGACCGGCGTCCGTGAACCGTCGCGGTCCAGGTAGTCGTTGACGCCGCTGTTCTTGTCGACGATGAGCGGAACCTGCACGAGCTGCAGGTTGAGCTCCTTCGCCATGCCGTCCTCGATGTAGCGCTTGATCTCGTAGAGCGCCTTCATCCGGTCCATCGGGGACAGGATGGGCTTGTAGTTCTTCGGGAGTATCTTCGCCACCTCTTCGTACGTACTGATGCCCGGTCCAGCCAGATCTGCTCTCTTGTCCGCCATTCCCTTGCACTCCGTTCCAGTTGCTGACCGTGTCGACTGCCGACAATTCCACAAACGAGCCACCAAGGGCACCGCAGCTTGCGCCGATGAACAGCGCCGGCCGTAGACCGCCCCGGGCAGCCTACAACGCCCGTAGACCCGCTTCCGCCCGGGTCATGGCGATATCATGACATCCGCACCGTCCTTCGACGCGGCCTTGTGGTTCGCGATCACGTTCGCCAGACGCTCTATTCCCTCGACGATGTTCTCCTTCGTCGGGTAGGAGAAGTTGAGCCGCATGGCGTTCTGACCGCCACCGTCACAGTGGAACGCGGTCCCGACGACGAAGGCCACGTTCTGCTCGAGGGCCTCGTAGAAGAGCTGCTCGGCGTCGAAGCCATCAGGCAGTCTGACCCACAGGAAGAGACCGCCCTCGGGTCGCGTCCAGGACAGCCCGGGGAGCTCCGGCATGTGTTCGTCAAGCGCCGCGAGCATCAGATCTCTCTTCTCGCGGTAGATCCCCTTGACCTTCTCGATGACCTTGCCGAGGAGACCGCGCGCCGCGAACTCGGCGATGATAGCCTGATTGAACGGCGGCGTACAGAGGTCCGTCGACTGCTTCGCGATAACCATCTTCTGGATGACGGCCTCGTCGCCGATGATCCAGCCGAGCCTCATGCCCGGGAACAGAATCTTCGAGAACGTGTGCAGCCCGATGACGTGTCCGGTTCCGTCCAGAGCGAAGATCGACTTCTGGGTCTCCCCTTCGAAGCGCAGCTCCTTGTACGGACTGTCCTCGACAATGAGCACGTCGTACTTGCGCGCCAGCTCGATGAGCTTGAGACGACGCTCCTCGCTCATCGTGATCCCCGCCGGATTCTGGAAGTCGGGCACGACGTAGATGAACTTCGGCTTCTGCCGCTTCTTGCGCATCCGCTCGAGCTCGCTCTCCAGGAGATCCATCCGCATGCCGTCGTCATCCAGCTCGATACCGATCATCCGCGCACCGTAGCTTGTGAACGCCCCGAGACCACCAACGTAGGTAGGAAGACCCACGATCACGTAGTCGTCCCGATCGATGAACACCTTCCCCGTAAGATCGAGCCCCTGCTGTGACGCCACGGTGATGAGGATGTTCTCAGGCTTGAGCTGCATCCCGTCCTCACGCTCGTGGTGCGCGATCAGTTCTTCCCTGAGTCTCGCGTCCCCTTCCGTCGGCCCGTACTGCAGCGCCGTCTCCCCCTGCGTCTTGAGGACGTGGGCCGTGATCTCCGCAACTTCGTCGATGGGGAATGCCGCCGGATCCGGCAACCCGCCGGCGAACGAGATGATCTCCGGACGGCGAGTCAGCTTGAGCAGCTCCCGGATTACGGACTTCTTCATGTGTTGTGCGTTCGTCGAGAATATCTCGTTCAGATCGCTGATCATGTCCCCTCCCAAGAAAAACGACCCGCGCCGCAAGTGCAGATCAAGGCGCTCCGCGACGGCTGGTAACAGGCCAGTGATGACGGATTGCAGATGTCGCGCAACATCCGAATCTATCAGCGTGAATGTGGCCATGTCAACCACCAGTTGACGGCCCCACGCACGCTTTCGCCCTATCTGAACGCCAGCGGTCAGTCCTCCGGTTTTGACTCACAACACCGGCACTCCGCATTCCGGTCAAACTATTGACTTGACCGTATTCCTCTATTGCGCTATGAATTGTGCAAGATTGTGGAACCTCAGCTGGCAAGTGGCATCCCAAGAAAGGGAACACTCAGCCTGTCAACAGCGTGCGCGACACTGCATTACTGTTTGCCGCCATGTGGAGGGAAAGGACACCGGTGAATCATGCCGACTAAGGCCGAACTCGGACAGAGATTGAGAGTTGCGAGATTCGAGCGCAACTTGACGCTCAAGGAGGTGGCCGCTCGATGTGGCATGTCGGCCACGCACATCTCGGAGGTAGAGCGGGGAAAGACATCTCCGACCATCGGGGCGCTCCAGCGGATAACCGCGGCTCTCGGTGAGAAGACCTCCTACTTCGTCCAGGAGGACGAGCTGCCTCGGGTCAAGCTCACGCGCCTCGCCGACAGATGCGAGTACTTCACGGCCGATTCTGAGGGAGTGCCGTTGCGACTCGAGGTTCTGAGCAGCGGTATACCCGGTGGGTTCATGCAGATCTTCAGACAGCAACTGCAGCCTGACTCGATTCTTCATCTTCCGCCGAGGATCGGCGAGTGCGTGGTGCTGTGCGTCAAAGGGATGGTCAGGATATCGGCGCTGGATGAATCGCACGTCCTGAGAGAGGGAGACACCGTCCAGTTCCGTGCAGACGAGGGATGTGTGTCGGAGAACATCGGCGATGAGGAGTCCGAGACAATCCAGATCCTGACAGCTCCCACGCTTATGCGGCTCTAGCGGCATCCGTAGAAGTACGCCTTCTGTGAGCCATAACCTGTGATGGTACCTGCAGTTAGATGACGCTTCCGTCAACCGCCCCTGGAAGCTGCCGGAAGAGTGGAGGATCAGACACATGCCAACGAAAGAGGAAGTCGGACAGAGGGTCAGGTTGGCCCGCTTCAGGCACGACCTCACGCTCAAGGAGGTCGCCACGAGGTCCGGGATGTCCGCGACGCACATCTCCGAGATAGAGCGCGGCAAGACCTCCCCTACGATAGGCGCCCTTCAACGCATAGCGGCCGCTCTGGAAGAGAGGCCGGCGCACTTCGTCGAGGAGCAGTCGTCGTCTCTCGCGGTGGTGGTCCGTCGGAAGGACAGAGCCACGGAGTACAAATGCGACGCGACCAAACGCCCAATGAGCATGGAGCGGCTGACCGCGGATGTACCCTGGGGCACTCTGACCGCCGCAAGGAAGGTGACGAATCCCGGGGACGTCTTCGAGAGACCGCCGGCACTGGGCGAGGCGGTGCTGTACTGCGTGCGGGGGATGGTGCGATATACGGTGGCTGACGAGTCCTACGTCTTGAGAGATGGCGACACGATTCAGTTCACCCTGGAGGACGGGTACACATCCGAGACCATCGGCGACGACAAGTGCGAGGTGATAGGCTTCGTGGCGTGCCCGGGGCGTCGGGGCTGGTAGGCTCCGGCCGCTCGGTTCTCCTCCGTCCGCGCCCAATCCGGTTGGGACGCGTTACATCTCTGACCAGACGCCCGCCCACAAGGGCGGGCGTTTCTGCGTACCTGCCTGCAATCCGCAACTGACTGTCCACTCATGAACCTCGCGCCTCCCCCGCCTGGGGCGCCGCCACACGCCCAGTGCGCCAACCACCCCTTAACCTGCTACCATTAGCGAAGTTACGTGATGGCACGTCTCTCTGTAACTCCTGCAAAATGGCACGCTCTGTGCAAGCACAGTAGATGACCAGTTGCTCCCCTATTGCTGCCTGCACATGAGGAGAGCCGCGGGCTTGCTGCACCGCAAGACCCATGCGAACGCTCTCAGGGAGGATGACTCTTGAACTCCACGCGGAAGACACTGACAAGCGAGTCCGGCTCCACAATGGTGGTGGTCATGATCTTCTCGGTCGTCATGCTGATCAGCGCCCTCGCGCTCGTTGAACTGAGCGCGCAGGACGCAGCGCTTGCGCTCCGTGACGTGCGTGTGTCACAGGCGTTCTACAACGCCGAGGCAGGCGCGGAACGCGGGGAAGCATGGCTGAGGGGACAGGCGAGCATGCCAACGACAACGCTCCTGCCGTTCAACAACGGCCCCGAGAGCTTCGGCGGGGGTCTCATGCTCGTGGCCATTGCGCCTGACCTGTCCGGGTCACGAACCGTCTACACGATCACTTCTCTCTCGACGGTTCACGGTAAGTCGCGGGCCATCGAGGTCGACCTGACGCCCACCGCGTTCACGGACTACCTCTACTACACCAACAACGACGTAGGCCCCGGCAGTCCCGGCTATTTCAGGACGGGTGACGTAGTCGACGGCCCTATTCACATCAATGACTTGCTAGCCGTCTGGGGTTCCCCGGTGTTCGAGCACGAGATCCACACGTCGGCCACTGAGATATACTACTACAACGACGGCTCTCCGATTCAATCGACCGAGCTTGACAACGCGCCACACGACACCCCGGTGTTCGAGGACGGCATACACCTGGGAGCAGCCACCATCCCCTGGCTGGCCGAGTCCGACCTCAACACGCTCAAGGGCCTGGCCGGACTGTCGCTCTCGAACGTGGAGATCGTCTTCGGCCGTGACCCCGGCACCGGCCCGATGCTCGGCTACGTCAGCTACTGCAAGATCGGCAAGACCGTCTGGACCGACGTGGACCTCAGCAGCTTCAACGGCCTCATCTACGTGGGCGGTTCGTGCTTGGTGTCGGGCACTCTGGATGGGCAGGCCACGATCGTGAACAACTCCACGATCGATATCATAGATGACCTCGTCTACGCGGGCAGCGACGCCAACGGGCCGCTCCCGGACTGCAACGACATCTTGGGGCTGGTCGCTTCGACCAAGGTCAGCATCGTCGACAACGCGCCCAACGGCAGCGACTGCGTCGTGCACGCGCACATCATGTCGATGAACAACCAAGCGTCGCTGGTCGAGAACTACAGCCAGGGCTCGCCGCGCGGCACGCTCACCATCCACGGTGGCCTCGCTCAGGACAAGTGGGGACCCACCGGAACAGGCTACTACGACGAGGGAGGAACTTTCCACCTGTTGACGGGCTACGAGAGGGATTTCCACTACGACTGGCGTCTGAGGACCATGCTCCCGCCGGGCTACGACGCCATCATATTCAACGCCGGCGGGTTCAACAGACTTGTCTGGCGTGAGATCACTCCCGTTAACCTCGAGAACTACGAGGGCTAGGAACCGAAGCGAGAGGATACGGATATGAGAACGACACACATCCATCGAGGCCCCAGCCACGGGGTCACCGGCAGCGGCGGATTCACGCTCCCTGAGCTGATGATAGTCGCGGCCGTGTCCATAGCCGTCGTCCTTTCGGTGGTCGTGGCCTACGTCGGCACGATCCGTTCATGGAACGGCACGACCGGGCTCCTCGAGATCCAGCGCGAGGCCTCACTCGGCATGGAAGCGATCCAGAACGTGGTGCGCCCGGCGAGCGACATTGCCGTGGCGGCGGGGGCCAACGGCGACTCGCTCGAGGTGTACTGGGAGGTGGCGAGTGGGGACAGCCTCACCGCTGAGTTCTACCTCGATGACGCCAGGAACCTGATCGACATCAACGGCACGACGGTGGCGTCCCTCATCGATTCGATCGACTTCGTCGTGTCCGGGCGCACGCTGCACGTCGACGCCTGGTTCAGGAGCGACATCGGAACACCGAACAGGTCGACAGACGACCAGAGAGTGCAGATATCCTCAACGTCTATCTGCAGAAACTGAGAACCATGATATCAGGAGGGTTGGCGATGAACTCACTAATTCCACTCGGGCGAATACGGCGCGCCTGGACAGGAGCCGGAGGACGTGGACAGAGCAAGACCCGTTGGCGCGCCCGCGGGGAAAACCGACGCCGGCGCGGGCCGGGTGCTGTGCGCAACCAGAAGGGCCTGACCATGATAGAGGTCCTGGTCTCCGTGGTCGTTCTCGGCATAGTTGTCACACCGATGTTCGACGCGTTCGTGAGAGGCAGGATGCTCGTGGCGCACCGTGCGGAAGAACGGGTGGCGCTGCGGCTGGTCGAGCGGAAACTCGAACAGTTGCTCGCGGCAGGAGGAGCGGCAGCCGGGACCGATGCGGACATCACGAGCACCAACATGGCCGCCGGAACACACCCGACGAACTCGGCCATAACGCTGATCACACGAGGAGACACGGACACTTCGAATGACGTGATCGGTGATCTGACATGGACGGTATCTTCCATCACGTGGACGGACGGCACGGGCACGTGGGACGACGCGACGTACAAGCACGTCGTGGTCGAGCTGGCGTGGCCGCGGGGTGCTCACCGTGACAACGTCTCGGTGACGACGATCATCAACTGACGTAGAGCGGAACCGCCACACCGACGGACGGCGTGGCGTGCTCCCAACAGAGATGAGGCCCGGCGGACACCCGCCGGGCCTTCTCACGTCCTACCGCTCCGATCTCCCTCGCTCCAGGTCCCCTACCCCAGAAGCGACGAATACCACGCCAGCGCCGACTCACCCCACAGGAGCGCGAGCACGGCGCCCAGGGCAATGAAGGGTCCGAACGGCACACTGCTGTCCCAGTCCTTCGGCTTGCGCGCCATCACGATCACGCCGATGACGGCCCCTACAAAGAAAGCGACGAAGAGAGCCACAAGGACCAGCTTCCAACCCATGAACGCACCGAGCATGGCCGCGAGCTTGACGTCTCCCCCACCCATGCTCTCCTTCTTCAGGAAGAGCTCACCCAGAACGCCTATCAGATAGAGCATCCCGCCGCCGACCACCACCCCGATGAGCGAGTCCCAGAATCCCAGAAGCCCTACCAAGGGAGCGACAATGAGCCCGACCGCGATTCCTGGCAGTGTGACTCTGTCGGGGATGATGCGGAGGTCCAGGTCAATGAAGGAGATCACAAGAAGCACGCAGGAGAGCGGCCAGAACACATAGAAGGGGACGCAGAATCCAAAGCGGATGAAGAGGAGAACCGGGAGGATCCCGGAGAGAACCTCAACGATCGGGTAGCGCGCGGAGATGGGCGCCGCACAGTATCTGCACTTCCCGCGCAACAACAGGTAGCCCAACACGGGGATGTTATCACACGCACGAAGGCAGGTGCCGCAGGCGGGGCAGGCCGATGGAGGCCTGATGATGGATCCGCCGCGCGGCACCCGATAGATCACTACATTGAAGAAGCTACCAAGTATTGCCCCGATGATGAATAGGGCCGTCTCCGTCAACTACTTCCCTCCCATCAGCTCCTCAAGCCTTCCGGTCTTGCGCTCGGCGATCTGCTTGAGCGCCTCGGGGCCGAGGATTCTCGGAGTGATGAACACGATGACCTCTGAGTCCACCTCGCTCTCGATGCTCTTGCGGAAGAGCCGCCCGAGCAGCGGGATGTCACCGAGGAGCGGTACCTTGAAGTGAGTCTCGCTGACGTCTTTCCTGAGGAGACCGCCAATGACGATCGTCTCGCCGTCTCGCGCCATCACCGTCGTTTTGGCCGTCCTCTTCCTGGTGTCCACGGCCTCATCCGGGAAGTACGCCGACCGCGATGCCGAGCTTACCTCAGGCTCGATGGTCATGGTAACGAAATTGTCGTTGTTGATGTGAGGAGTCACCTGGAGCGTGACGCCCACGTCGCCGTAGACGGGCTCGATGGTCATTACGCCGTCGGCCGAGACGGTCGTCTTCTTCGCCATCGCGATGTGCGACGTGATGGCGATGAGCGCTTCCTGGTTGTCGATGGTCAGAATCTGCGGCGTGGCAAGCACTTTGGCCAGCCCGTCACGCTCCATTGCTCTGATGGTCGCGGTGACATTCTCGAATGGGTTGAGCGCGTCCTTGAGGAAACTCCACCTGCCAATACTGAGGTCCAGCAGACCCTCCATCACCTTGTGCTCCACCACGGTCGACGCCCACTCCCCAGTGTCCTCATCCTGCGCCCAGTTCGTCTGGTGAACGTGGTTGAACCCGCCGCCGTACACCGCATTCCCATCCTCATCGTAGCCCCCGAAGCCCCACTCGACGCCCAGGTCAAGATTGGCCTCGTCGGCCACCTCAACGATCTGTGCCTCGATGTAAACCTGTCCCGTGGGGTTGTCGAGCTCCCGAACGATCGATTCGATCGTCGACATGTTCTCCGGGATGTCAGACACGACGATCGCGTTGGTCCGCTGGTCCACGACGACGGTGCCAACCTCGGTCAGCACAGCCTCGATCGTGGGCTGCAGCATGACAGCATCGGCATAGTCGGTGTGGAAGACGTCGGTAACCGTCGCGACGGGCGGGCCATCGGGCGACTCCATGATGACGTAGATGTCCGTGCCCTTCTGGCGTGTGTACCACAGACCGTTGGCCTTCATGATCGCCGCCAGGGCGTCCTCGACGAGAACATCCTCAAGGTAGACGTTGATCGTCTTGCCTGTCAGATTGCTTCCGATGAGGAAGTTGATCCCGGTCTTCTGCGTCATGACCTTGAGCACACTGCCCAGCGTCACGCTCGTCAGATTCAGTGAAATCCTCGCACTCCGCTCCCTCGCCTCCACGTCCGCCCTCCCACTCTGTGACCACGCGACCGAGCACGTGGCAATGAGCAGGGCGGCGACGACCGCGATGACCGTGAAGAAGCGGTACGTCTTGTGTGTCGATTCCCGGACGATCATGTCGGACCTCCTAGTCGACGGTCAGTACGTATTCCTTCGACGCAAACGACAGCACGACGCTGTCAATCTTGATCCTGACGATCCTTGCTCCCTTGACTCGATCGCCAACGCGGTAATCAAGTCCATCTATCATCGCAATGGGGCTCTGCTCGTCCCAGATGATCCCGGAGAGCCACATGTTCGGAAGTGTGACGGGTGCCGGCTTGGCCAGACCCTCGGGCTTCGGAGATGTTCTGACCTTGAGCGCGCCCGTGGGCGCAACCATTGGGTCCCTGGCATCTCCGACAGCATATCCATCGGCTCTGCTCGCCTTGCCGATCTTGCCCACGATCACAAGGTGCTGGTAGTCTGCATCCAGCAGTCCCACCGGACCGTTCCACCTTATGTCTTCCGCAGCGCCCAGCTCATTGACACCGCCGGCGCCGGACGTGAACGTCACCACGGCCATCGTTGTCGCCGTAATCGCGGACATCGTGGCCGCGACAAGCTTCCCCTTACCGCGGAGTCTTGTGATCAAACCGGCCATCTGTGTCGGCAGTGTCAGTCCCAAACCCTATCCCTCCCACGCCGCGAGTGCGAGGATCACCGTGGCCTCGCTCTTACTGCTCTTGCTTGCTACGTCTGACATCATCTCGATCTCCTCCACGAGAACGAACCTCGGGGAGCTCTCCAGTAGAGAGAGAAACTCGCCCACTCCGTGGAAACTGCCCTTGACCCGGAGCCTTACGGGATACTCCGCGAAATACCCCGAAATATCGCGTTTGAGAAGCAGGTCCGGATCCCCCGCTATCTTCACGCCTGATTCCTCGGCCATCAGTCTGACCTCGGACATGACGGTCAGCCTCTGGTCGCCGGTCATCAGGCCGCTCCTGAACGCACCGATGGCCGCGTCGGCCTGCTGGATGACCACGTAGTCATGGAGCATGCTCTTCTGCTCCCTGACCTCGTGCAGGCGGGTACTGAGCGGGTGCATCACGAAGAAGAAGCCGGAGCCAACGACAAGCGCGCAGATGAATATGGACAGGGAGGCGGTCCGAGCGAGCGAGTGCGCCCGCCAGACGGCCCTTAGCCGATCGGAGTCGAGGCTGAACCACGCCATGCCGCGTAGCTTCGCCAACCCTCCCGGAGCAACAGGCTCATCGCTCTCGGGGTCGCCGTCCGTGCTGTCTGTCTCATTCGCGGCGTCGACTTCCTCAGCGCCCGCAGCGTCCTCGTCACCGTCGCTGTCAGCCACACACGACGCGGCCTCACAGCGCTCGACGTCTTCGGCATCTGTGGCCTCAGCTGTCGGATCGAGAGACACCGCGTCCATGTTGTCAGGTCGCACGGCTCCCTCATCCATTGGTTCGCGCTCGCTCTTGCCCGTAGTCTCCACATCTTCTCCTGCGATGCCCGAAATCCGATCGTCGCGCCACCCGGGCGCGACCACTAGAACGGACAGGTTATCTCGAAGCCCACAACACTGGTACCGCCCACCTGCTCGAGCCCTGTTCCCACACACTCGACGCCGATGATCATGCGCCGGAGCTCTGCATCGCTCTCGAGGTTCTCGACGAACGCTGCAACCGCCTGATCCCCCTCAGGACCTCTACCGGCCAGGGCAACACCCGTGATCAGAATTCCCCTGAACGAACGCGACTTGCCGGTCATCTGCTCTCCCGGACCTCTGGGGTCCGCGATACTGACGCTGGTGAGCCACACGCCATCGGGTATCGCCAGCGCTATCCTCTCCCAGATGGGCGCGAATCGTATGCGCCCGGTCACCATCTTCCCGATGTCCTTCAGGTGCGGCTCGGTCCTGCTGACGATCATCTCGAGCTCGCCGTGATTGGGGACGCCGGGGTAGTAGGCGGTCACATGCTCCCGGAGCTCGCTGACCTCGGCCGCGTACACACTGGTCATGCGAAACTCGGAGAGCGAGATCGTGCCCATGCTCACGAGCGCCAGCCCAACGACAAGCACTGTGAGGGACACGATGACCGTGACGACCTTCTTGCGGCTTGCAGGTACAATCCGCTGCCTTATGAGGTTGATGTCGTACATTCGCTAGTTAGGATCCTGCTTCATTGCCAGTGCCGCCGCGAGCGATGAGATCGAGGCGAGTTTCCTGACCGCCTCCACATCGAATCGCGCGTCGTCCACGTGGACCCCATCCAGCGGGCTCCAGCTGACGACCTGAAGACCAGCCATCTCGGAGATCGCGTCGCCGAGTCCTGGTATGGTCGAGGTGCCGCCGCACATGAAAAGCGAGTCGACGTGCGTGCCACTCCCTCTAGTCTGGTAGTACATGAGCGAGCGAGAAAGCTCGCCGACCAGCTGCCGCGTCACGCGCTCGATTGCTCGAGCGGAGGCCAGCTCCCGCTCGGGCTCCACGATCTTCACCTTCTCGGCATCCTCCAATGGCACGGAGAGCGCGTCTGCGATAGCCTGCGTGTAGTTGTTGCCCCCGATCTCGATGTCGCGAACGAACGGAACGGTTCCCTCGCGGGCGATTCCGATGCTCGTGCTCAAGGCGCCTATGTTGATGACACCGCAGGTCTCGGGCAACCCCTCGTCCATGAGTAGTGCGTCGAGCAACACCAGCGCGTCGACGCCGACCACTCTGGGCTCGAGTCCGGCTTCCTCGAGTACGGAGGTTCTGGCGTTCACCTCCTCCTTGCGGGCCGCGACAAAGAGCACGTCCATCAGATTCGACTGCGACGACTCCGATTCGATAACACGGTGGTCGAGGTAGGAGTCGTGGAGCTCGAACGCAATGACCTGACTACCTTCGTATCTGAGCGCTCCGTCCAGTTCCCCCTTGCCCAATGCGGGAAACCGCATGCCTCTAACGGCCACTTTGCGCCCACTGATCGACGTCGCAATGCGATTGGTCGCTAGATCCTTGCCCTCCAGCACAAGCGATATGGCTCTTCCGTACGTGGCGGACGACGCCTCTTCCGGAACGGCGACGACGGATATGTTTTCAAGCTGGAACGCTTGGGGAGAACCGGAAAGCTCAACCAGCTTCACCGAAGTGGAGCCGATGTCTATGCCAACCAACCCCCTGTGCTGTTCGCTCTTGTGCAATTGTCTCTTGCTCCCGCTTCCTCGTGTGCTGTGAGGCCCACCCCCACCGGGGTTCCTCAGAACACCCTTGTCAGTTCTCCATCCTGGTCAATGGTGACGACTATCGCCCCGACCTCGGATGCAAAGAGCGCGGTGCTTGCCGAACCATCACACTCGATCGTGAACGCGTTCGCAGTCGTAGCGCCGCTGAATGTGTAGCATTCCGTGCTGAAGTAGCGACCGGCGAGATCGCTGTTGCTGACACCCAGGAGTCCTCCGCTCGTTACCTGTGCGCCATCCGTGAAAAGCGATGGGTTTGCGAAGGTCCCGTGCTCCACGTAGTAGATACGCATGGAGCTTCGGATCAGCCCGAGAGCGGTAACGGCCTCCGTGGACTTCGAGCGCTCGGGAACCAGCTGGAACAGTGGGAAGGCAATGCTCGCCAGCACACCGATGATGGTGACGACGATCATCAGCTCGACCATGGTGAAGCCCCGCTGGTTCTTCCAGAACATGATGCCTGCTCCCCCGGATATGTGCCGGATCAGCCGTTGGTGACGTCGCCGTTCTGATCGATGTACCGCACGACCCCAGACACGTCGCCCGCGGCTGGCGCGGTACTTGCCGACCCGTCGCACTTGATGCTGTAGGTGGTACCGCCCGCGTCACCATCGAACGTGTAGCACTCGGTGCTGAAGAAACGGGCATCGAGATCGGTGTCGCTGACCTCAAGTATCCCGCCGTTCGTCACGCGGTCCCCATCCGTGAAGTTCGCGTTGACGAATGTGACGTGTTCCGCATAGTAGTTCCTGAGCGCGGAGCGGACGGTCCCCAGCGCGGCGACGCACTCCGTCGCCCTCGCCTTCTCGGTGGCTCCGCTATACATCGGGACGGCGACCGCGGCTAGGATTCCGACTATCATGACGACGATCATCAGCTCGACAAGAGTAAAACCCGTCTGGCTTGTCCTCCTCATGGATCCCACCTCCCTCCCCCACGTGGACTCCCCCGGGGCGCTGGAAGCGCGCCGTCGTTCTCTGTCTGTCTGCCGGATTCGCCTGTCACGCCTCCGGTCGAGCCTGCCCTGCAACTTGCGATAGCAACTGCTCCTGTTTCCCCGCCTCGAATCGGGGGTGACGCCATGGAGGGCGTCACCCCCGCTCATTAGTCAGATCATCGGCACAAACTAACTGTTCGTGATGGTGCCATTGTGATCGATCGAACGCACGATCGTAGAGACCTCGCTTGCGTACGGAGCGGCACTTGCCGATCCGAGGCACTCGATGTCGTACGCGTTAGCCGCCGCAGCGCCGTCAAACGTATAGCACGCCGAGCTGAAGTAACGACCCATAAGGTCCGTGGTGCTCACGTCGAGAATACTGTTGACCGTCACGAGCGCGTTATCTGCGAACGCCACATCAGCGTACGTTCCATGCTCTGCGTAATAGACCCGCAGCGCACCGCGAATCGTGCCGAGTGCAGCCACCGCCTCCGACGCCTTAGCACGCTCAGTCGCGCCCTGATACATCGGAATGGCTACCGCCGCCAATATGCCGACGATGATGACAACGATCATCAGCTCGACAAGTGTGAAACCACCCTGGTTCTTGCGCAGCATTGTTTTCACCTCCTTCCTGCTCTCTAAAGGGCCTCTAGTTGTCCACCTATCCGATTCCAGTCGCCATCTGGAATATCGGTAGGTAGATGGCGAGCACGACCACGGTGACGATCGCACCGAGTCCCACGATCAGGATCGGCTCAATCATCGAGGTCAGCCCGCTTATCGCATCGTCAACCTCACGTGTGTAGAAATCGGCTATCTTACTGAGCATGTCCGGCAGATTTCCGGAGCTCTCGCCCGCTGCCACCATGCTGATGACCATCTTCGGGAACACGGGCGACTCCGCCAGCTTCTCGGAGATCGTGGATCCGTTGACCACACCACGACTCACGTTGTCCACGGCCGACTTGACCACCGCGTTACCGGACGTCTCCCCGACGATCTCGAGCGCGGCCACGACGGCGACGCCGTTCTCCATGAGCGTGCTGAGCGTGCTGCTGAAGCGCGCCACGGCCGCCTTGAGGATGAGCTTCCCGAAAACCGGAGCCTTGAGCAGCCAGGCGTCGACCGTGCTCTTGCCGCCAGGTGTCTTGTGCCACTTGCAGAAGAAGTAAACGCCGGCCCCGCCGAGCACGATCTCATAGACGAGGTAGCGTCCGATGAACCTCGATGTAGCCATCAGGAACTTGGTCAGGGTGGGAAGCTCCATATCGAAGCTCACAAAGATGCTCTCAAACTGGGGGATCAGGAACAGCATGATCCCCGCCACCGCCATGAAGAAGAACCCGGCGATGAAGGCTGGGTACGCCGATGCTGAGCGAATCTTGCTCGCCAGCGCTGCCTTGGCCTCGAGGTAGTCCCCCAACCGCTGAAGCACGTTCGGCAACGCGCCGGATTCCTCTCCCGCGCGTATCATTGAGGTGAAGAGCGTCGAGAATATCTTCGGGTGCTTTCCGAAGGCAGCACACAGCGTCGCGCCGGCCTCGACGTCGGCCGCTATCTCCCGGAGCACCTTTGCCATGGTCACGTGGTCGGACTGATCCGCGATGCTCTGGATCGACTCGAGCACCGGCAGGCCGGCAGCGAGCATCGCACCCATCTGGCGGCAGAAGATGGCCAAGTTCTTCGTCTTGACCTTCTTGCCCTTCTTGGCGGCCTTGGTCCTGATGGGCGCGGGAGCAACGGCCACGACGACCAGCTCCTCTTTGCGCAGGCCCGAGACGAGCGACATCTCGCTCTCGGCATACCTGGTCCCCTGGACCGTCTTGCCGCTTGGCGTCTTGGCTGTGAAAACAAACTCGGGCATATTCCTGATTCCTCTGATCTGTTGTGACGTCGGTGCGCTAGGCCCTCACCTCACCGGCTTGGCGAGCTCTCGCATGATTCCCTTGATATCGTTCGACGAAGCGATTGCCGTGTCCGTCGTGATGCGCTTCTCGCTCTCGAGCCTCAGCAGTGACGAGTTCATGCTGTGCATGCCGTCCTTGGCGCCGGTCTCGATCGCGGACCGAAGCTGCTGAAGATTGTTCTCACGGATCAGGTTCCTGACGGCCGCGTTTGCCACCATGACCTCCGTGGCCAGCACACGGCCCGTTCCGCTCGCATCCGGAAGGAGCTGCTGCACCAGGACGCCCTGAAGCGACAGTGATATCTGGGTCCTGACGCCCTGCTGCTCGTGAGGCGGGAAGATGTCGACGATACGACTGATCGCCTGCGGCGCCTCGCTCGTGTGGACCGTGGTCAGCACCAGGTGGCCGGTCTCTGCCATCGTCAGCGCCGTGCGCACGGTCTCCAGGTCTCTGATCTCACCGATGCAGATGACGTCCGGGTCCTGTCGCAACACCTGACGGACGGCGGCAGCAAATGAAGGCGCGTCACGACCAATCTCTCGCTGGTTGATAATCGAGAACTTGTGCCGGTGCAGGTACTCGATGGGGTCCTCGATCGAGAGTATGTGGACGTTCTTGTTCTCGTTGATGTAGGAAAGCATGGAGGCCAGCGTCGTCGACTTACCGGAGCCGGTCGGGCCACTGACGAGAACGAGTCCGTTCAGCTTCTCGCAGAAGTCCTTCATGACCAACGGGACACCGAGCTCCTCCATCGGAGGAATCTCCCAGGGCAGATGTCGCACCGCCGCAGCCACGCTTCCCCGCTGGAAGTAGACGTTCAGCCTGAAGCGTCCGAGTCCCTCTACGCTGAACGATGTGTCCAGCCCCTTGTCGGACTCCAGCCTGGCTATCCTCTTCTCGTCGATCATCGCGTAGGAAAGCTCGCGAGTATCCTCGGGGCTCAGCGGCGGACGGTCCGCGGCGACGAGCACGCCGTCGATCCTGATCTGGGGTGGAACACCAGGGGTGAGGTGGAGGTCAGAGGCCCTTCGTTCGACCATCTCCTCCAGCAGCTTCCGTATGTCAGTAGTCATGTGCGCCCCATCATCCTGATTTGGTCTGCCGACCCCGCGGGGCCGCGCCGTGTCCGGCGGCCCGACCTGGGCCCGGACGCTTCCACCCGGGAGAACCTGGTCAACTCTGCCTCCCCAGCCCCTTCCCCTCTAAGTCCTTGAGAGGAACCGGGTTCCGATACAGGCTTCTCCCTTCCGACAGGACAGAATGCAAGCCTCATGCCAGTACTGCCCATTGGTGGTGTCGCTGGTAAGTAGTTGTATTTCAGCAGGTTAGAACGTGGGCTGCCCTCCCCCGTGACACGGGGGAGGACTCCGGGCCCGTTAGATTGCGTCGCATACTGCACGAGCGGGCGACACGGCATGTGACGTGGCTGCAATCAGCTGGACAGACCTCCACCAGCTGGCCGATCAACGCTCCTCAATCAGGCTGCTTGCTCGCGCTGTCCGACTCCATCGCGACACTCAGCACTTCGTCCAGCGTAGTCAGCCCTGCCTTGACCTTCCCCATGCCGCTGATGAGCAAGGTCTGCATCCCGTCCGCGATGGCCTGGTCCCTGATCCCGGATCCCAGGTCCCCGCTCAGCACCAGATTCCTGATCTCGCGCGTGATGGGGAAGAGCTCGTATACGGCAAGCCGACCCCTGTAGCCGCTCCCGGAGCAGTTGTCGCACCCGGCTCCGTGGTAGAACGTCACGTCGCCCGCATCGGGTAGGACGCGTCGGAAGCGCGCTACCAGCGCCGGGTCGGGCTCATACGGCTCCTTGCAGTCTGAGCAGATCCTTCGGACCAGCCGCTGCGCAATCACCAGATTCAGCGAAGTGCAGAGGAGATAGGGCTCCACACCTATGTTCAGGAGCCTGTCGATCGACGACGTGGCGTTGTTCGTGTGGAGCGTGCTGAACACGAGGTGGCCGGTCTGCGCGGCCTTGATACCGATCGCCGCGGTCTCGAGATCTCGGATCTCACCAACAAGGATCACGTCCGGATCCTGCCTTAGGAACGAGCGCAGTGCCGCCGCGAAGTCCAGCCCGATCGTGGGGCGCGCACTCACCTGGTTGACCCCCGCGAGTTCATACTCGACCGGGTCCTCTACCGTCATGATGTTCTTGTCCGGCGAGTTGATCTTCGTGAGAGCGGAGTAGAGCGTCGTCGTCTTACCGCTGCCCGTCGGCCCCGTGAGGAGGATCATCCCGTGAGGCTGGGAGATGGCCTTGTTGATCATGTCAAGGGACGCTACGTCGAATCCCAGATCCTCCAGATTGGTCTTCAGGTTCTCCTTGTCGAGGAGCCGCATCACGACCTTCTCACCATAGAGGGTCGGGATGGTGGAGATCCGGATGTCCACAACGCGGTGCATGATGCGAACACGGCAGCTGCCGTCCTGCGGCAGCCTGCGCTCGGCGATGTCGAGGCCCGCCAGGATCTTGATGCGGGAGGTTATCGCCCACTGCATCCTCTTGGGAGGAGGAAGGATCTCTCTCAGCACACCATCGACTCTCAGTCTGACGGCGAGGCTCTTCTCCCTAGGCTCGATGTGGATGTCACTGGCCCGCTCCTCCATCGCCTGAAGGAGGATCAGGTTCACCAGGCGAATGACAGGCGCGTCGTCGGGGTCGATCGAGAGCTGCTCGGGGTCCACAATGCCCCCGGCCCCGTTTGCAACCTCAACGTCGACGATGCTCTGGATGCTCTGCTCGATATCGATGGTGTCGCTGTAGTACTTGTCGATGGTAGAGGTAATGTCGTCGGCGTTCGCCTGTCTGGGAGTCACCTCGTAACCCGTGTTGGCGGCGATGGTGTCCGTGGCGATAACGTCGAGTGGATCCTCCATGGCGAGGATCAGAGCGTCCTTCTCCTGCCCCACGGCGACCAGCCGGAAGCGCTGGGCCATTTCGCGAGGAACGAGCCTCACAACGTGAGGGTCGATTTCCATGCTGAGCAGATGAAGTCGTTCGGGCTCATGCGGATGCGCGGTTTCCAAGTCTCGTCCCCCCCCTATGCTTGTGGAGTGCCGAGGCGCCCGACGCACACAGGCGTGCGAACGCGCTCAAGACCTTGGAATGCAAGGCGCATGCCAATTGTGACTATCTGTGTGCGGGGTGTTAACTGCTTTATCGCCGGTGGGTTAACTCAGGTCAAGCGGCGGCGCACCGAGGACTGCGCTCAACCCGCTCTTGCCACACTTCGCATCCTGCACGTTCTCGCTCTCCAGCTCGATGGCCTCCTGTAGCGGCCCCGCCTTCACACCCTGCTTGAGGTCAAGGAAGGCCCTCGCTATTACTGGATCGAACTGCGTTCCTGCTGCCGCCTCAAGGATGCGGCACGCCTCATCCGAAGCCAGGGCGTCCCGGTATGGCCTCCGGGAAGTCAGTGCGTCGTAGGCATCCGCCACCGAGAGGATCCGCGCCCCAAGCGGGATCGAACTCCCATCGAGACCATCTGGATAGCCGCTGCCGTCGTACCGCTCGTGGTGGTGCACGATGATGTCGATGACGTCCGAGAACTCCGGGATCGGACCAAGGATCTTCCCCGCGACGACCGGATGCTGCTGGATGAGATCCCACTCCTCCTCATCGAGCTTCCCGGGCTTGTTGAGCACCGTTTCCCTGATGCCTATCTTGCCTATGTCGTGGAGGTAGCCGGCCAGCCACACGCGCTGGACCTCCGCATCAGACAGCGAGAGGTACCTGGCGATATTGACCGATTCCTCCGCCACGCGCGCGGAGTGCCCCTGCGTATACTCGTCCTTCGCCTCCACGGCCTGAGCAAGGGCCTTAATGCTGCCAGTAAAGAGCCTGCGAAGATCCTCGTTGGCCGCGCTCAGCTGCTTGGTCCGCTCCTTGACCATCGACTCCAGGTTGTGCTGATACTCCCTGTTCTCCTTTATCAGCCGCTTCGTCTCGAGTGCGCGGTCAACGGTCATCTCGAGTGCCGCGAGGTTGAGCGGCTTCGACAGGTGGTCGTAGGCCCCGAGCCGCATGGCCTCGAGCGCGGCATCGATATCCGGAGCGCCCGTTACCAGTATGACCACAAGGTCACGGTTCTGGAGTTTGATCTGACGCAGGAGGTCGACGCCGCTCATACCGGGCATGTGGATGTCCGACAGCACGCAGTCGTAGTCGCTCTGCGTGATCTTGGCCAGAGCGTCCTCCGCGCTCGGGGCGGAGTCGCACTTGAAGCCGCTGCCCGTGAGCTTGCGGCAGATTATCTCCCGGATGAAATCCTCGTCATCCACAACGAGAATACTGGCCTTGTAACCATCCACGGAGTCTGCCGTAGGGTTGCCCAATGGTCTCCCCTTCCAGGACCGGTCTGGCCCTGGCAATCGAATACGACTGTACGGGTCTCAAGCCCGCCATCACACGAATGGCACATCAGGCAAGTTAAGCAAGTTCTGTTCCACTGGGGTGCTTATGAGGAGGGGTCTGTACGGCCTCGGACGCGAACGGCCCGAGGATGCCTCAATGACCGATATCTTCCATCTCTATCTGCTTCCATTCCCGCTCCACCCGATCCCACCTGAAAAACTGGACGGTATCCACATACTCGTCATCGGACAGGATGTAGTCCGTAACGGCCTCACTGCCGATGCGCTTCGAGTAGGTCGCCTTCGCATCGAGGACAACGGGCTTCACCGTCCGCTCGAGCTTAATCCGTCCCGATGCTCCGTCGAAGACGGCCATCTCAAATGTCATCCGGCGCTCCGGGTATTCCTCGATCCTGTGTTCGATGAAGCCGAGCATCTTCTCGATCCTGTCGAGGAGGTCCTCCCACTTGCGCTGGTGCATCGCTCCTCCGGGTCTCGCGGCCGTCACAGGTCCGGACACACGCTCGATTGTAGCGCCTGAACGGCCCTTCCGGAAGCCGCATCTGAAGCCCCCTGGAGCGCTGCCTGCCCCCCCGGAGCGCGATATCGCGTTTCCTGACGGAATCTGGTAGTCTTGCTGTATCAACTGTGAACCGACGAGGCCTCCGGACAGAAAGGCGAGGCGTGTGAGCAAGACGATAAGCAAGATACTGGTAACGGGGGCACTCGGACAGATCGGCTCGGAGCTGACCACCGAACTCAGGCGGAGATACGGGGACAGCAATGTCGTCGCGAGCGACCTCAAGCCAGGGCCCGAGGGAGAGCTTGGCCAGGCCGGTCCATTCGAGCAAGTGAGCGTCACGGATGCGGAGGGTCTGACGGCAGTCTGCATCCGACACAACATCGACACGATAGTCCACCTCGCCGCCATTCTCTCCGCCACCGGAGAGAAGGACCCGCTGGCTGCGTGGCATGTCAACATGACCGGTCTGATCAATGCGCTGGAGATCGCGCGTGACCTGGAGCTCGCGCAGGTGCTCTGCCCGAGTTCGATCGCCGTGTTCGGCGCGGGCTGCCCCAGGGACAACACGCCCCAGGAAACAGTACTGAAGCCGTCGACGATATACGGCGTGACCAAGGTCGCTGGAGAGCTCCTGTGTGACTATTACGTCGGTCGCTACGGCGTGGATGCCCGAGGCCTGCGATACCCGGGCATCGTGTCCGCCGAGACCCTCCCTGGAGGTGGCACCACCGACTACGCGGTCGAGATCTACTACTCGGCCGTCGAGAATGGTGAGTACACGTGTTTCGTCAGCGAGGACACGCGGCTGCCGATGATGTACATGCCTGACTGCATCAAGGGCACCATCGACCTCATGGAGGCCGATCCTGACCGCCTGATCCACCACGGTGATTTCAATATGGGGTCCATGAGTTTCTCCGCAGGTGAGCTCGCCGCGTCGATCAGAGAACACATCCCGGGCTTCCGTACCACCTACCGCCCGGACTACCGACAGGCGATCGCCGACTCCTGGCCGTCTTCCATTGACGACACGGCCGCGAGGGATGAGTGGGACTGGCGTCCCGAGTACGATCTGCAGGCCATGACCGGCGACATGTTGGCGAAGCTCAGAACCCGACACGAGGCGGGGCTGCTCTACCGATAGCGCCCGGTTGGGATAAACGTGGTAAGGCCCCGCACCCGAGAGAATTCCCGAGTGCGGGGCCTTACAAGTTCGCTCCGAACTGATGAACGCAGCTACCTCCTGTTCCCCCTGAGGTACTGATAGCGCAGTCCGTCTATCTCAACGATGTCGCCGTCCCTGAGCTTCCGGACCTTCGATGCCTCACCTTCAACAGTGACGTTCCCGCCCTCAACGTGAAGCTCCGGGGGTGATCCGTCTTTCGTACCGATGAACTCCACGGTCGCGACGACGTGGGGTATGAACGAGGTCCCGCTGCCCACCATCACGGATTCCACACCAGGATTCTCCAGGCCAATGCACGCTCTGGCGGAGCTTGTGCCGGGTGTGTCGATGGGCTTGAGATAGCCTCTCACGCGCTTCTCTCCTGTACCGAAGAGGTTGGTAGAGAAGTGCGCCGCCCACTTCTGGCGCTTCTCGGTACCCACGGCGATCATCCCAACGAAGGCGGCAAGGATGCCCGCGCAGCCCAGACAGAACTCCGAGGGGAAGCTGGCGGACGCGCTCGGCGGACTCGTAGCGATGTGCCCGTCCCCCAGGCTCCTCGCAGTAAGAGGAGCAGGTGTCTCGGAGGCCGAGGCCACGTCCTGGAAACTGAATCCGCCCACGGATGCGTCATCGTTGGCCGGGTAGGCAACGCAGTTGTCCGGCGTGCGCACCACCTTCGCGGCCACCGAGGACCGCTGCTCGTCCGCGATCGCCCGGTAGGCCTCCGCAACACCAGAGGCTACGGCAACGTGGCGGTAGGTGCCCCCGGTCCTCTCGGAGATGTCCTCGAGCAGTTCCCCGTCGATCCTATCCTCTCGGCCGAGGCCGATCGTTTCTATTCGGATTCCCTGCTCCGCACAGAGGGATGCGAGCTCCAGTAGGCGTTTGCGGCTCTTCCTGTACGTTCTGTCGTAGTTCGCGAAGTCGTCGTAGACTGGCACAAGCTTGCCGTCCGTGAGGAGAACTACGACCGCGGCGGCCTTCTCATCGCCTGCTCCCAGACAGGGGAAGAGCCGAACTCGCTCTTGCCACACGTATTCCAGACCCGCGGTGATATCGGTTCTGTCGGCGCTGAAGCTGAACCTGGTGTGTGCCTTCACGTAGTCCCTGGACGACTCGTCCTCAATCCCCACGGGACTGATCGGCAGCACGGACGCTGGACGCTCACCGTAGCTGCAGATGGAGACGCGGTCCCCCAGTTCAGTGATCGACACGAACTCCGCGATCGCCCTGACGGTCATGTCTCCACGGCTCTGGTGGCGCATCGTCCCCGTGTTGTCCACGAGTACCACCCAGTCAACCCCGTACCCTGCAGTCGCCGCACCTGTCGCGCAGAACAGGAACAACACCACAAGCACCAATGGCACAGGTCCTCTCATCCGGTTTCGCATGATTCACTCCGTCGTTACGTTTGGCCCCGCAGACGGTCTCTCCAACCGACGCGCCGTCAGGAAAAGACTCGGCAGGCCACAGATTCGTCCGAGCGGCTTTCAGTAGATGCACAAAGCGTGCCCAAGCAGGCCTTCATTGAGCATATCTCATCATGTCGCACACACGGGTGCTATGCTTCCTCACTCGCCGGACTACCCAGGGCGCTACGCGCCGTGCCCCACTCACGACGCAGAGGGGGCCGCACGTCCGCGCGGCCCCCTCTCAACTGCGTCTGGTGTGGAGTTTCCCAGCCTCCGGCCTGGAACCCCCTACTTCCCGTACTTCTCGATGATGCCCTTCTTGTCCAGTCCGAGGATCCCGTACTTCTCTCCCACTCTCTTGAACGCCGCCACGCACTTGTCGATGTGCTCGTTCTCGTGCGCCGCAGATAGCTGCACGCGAATCCTCGCCTGACCCTCCGGAACCACCGGGAAGAAGAAACCGATGACGTAGATCCCCTCGGCGTACATGTCGCGCGCCATGTCATTAGCGAGCTTCGCGTTGTACAGCATGACCGGCACGATGGGAGTGACACCGGGCCTGATATTCAGCCCGGCCGCGGTCATCCCCTCCCTGAAACGCCCGGTGTTCGCCTCGAGCCTGTCTCGAAGTTCGGTCGAGGACGAGAGAAGATCGATGACCTTGATGGTTGCGCTGACGATGACCGGAGAGAGCGAGTTGCTGAAGAGATACGGTCTCGCCTTCTGCCTGCAAAGCTCGACGAGTTCGCTCCTGCCCGAGACGCATCCGCCGGACGCGCCTCCCAGCGCCTTCCCGAAGGTCGTCGTTATGAGGTCGACGCGATCCATGACGCCGAAGTGCTCGTGGACGCCCCTGCCGGTCTTCCCGATGAATCCCGACGCGTGCGAGTCGTCCACCAGTACCATGGTATCGAACTCGTCGGCCAGGTCGCACAGCTCGTCGAGCGGGCACAGGTCGCCGTCCATCGAGAACACGCCGTCGGTCACGATGAGTCTGCGCCTTTTGTCCTGGTGCAGTTCCAGCTTCTTCCTGAGGTGCTTCATGTCCATGTGCTTGAACGTGTCGTACTCGGCTGAGCACAGACGGATCCCGTCGATGAGAGAGGCGTGGATGAGCCTGTCGGCGATGATGACGTCGCCCTGCCCCATTACCGCCTCGAACACACCCGCGTTCGCATCCATGCAGGAGGGAAAGAGAAGCGTGTCTTCCATTCCCAGGAACACCGAGACCTTGTCCTGAAGCTCCCTGTGGATGTCCTGCGTGCCGCAGATGAAGCGCACGGAGCTCATTCCAAACCCGCGTGAGTCAAGCCCCGCGTGGGCGGCCTTCGCAACCTCTGGATGGCTGGAGAAACCCAGGTAGTTGTTGGCGCAGAAGTTCAGCACCTTCTCGCGAGCGGCGCCCTCCGGATACTCGACCTCGATCTCCGCCGCCTGCGGCGAGCAGATGAAGCGTTTCTCCTTGAAGAGCCCCTTCTCTTTGATCGTAGCTATGTCGTCGGCAAACGCCTGACGCGTGGCTGTCGAGTACGCCATTGCATCCTCGCTCCTGAATGATTCCGCAGTGCTGTCAGTTCCTGTGCTTCTCTACGATCTTCACGATGGAGGCCACGGTGTCGAACGCCTCCGGAGTAGCGTCCTCATCAGGGATCTTGATGTCGTACTTTGTCTCCAGGAACGCCTTGAGCGAGACCATGGAGAAACTGTCGACGATCCCCGATGAGATGAGGGCGGTGTCAGCATCCACCTCGATGTCGTCGTCCTCATCGACGTACTCATCGATCACGTATTCGAGCACGGCCTCTCTGATCTCGTCCATGTGCGTTCCTTTCTTCGGTGCGACGGTGTGACCGCCTGATCGCCTTCCAGTCTAGTCGTCTTCCAGTGTCGACAGGTCACCCACGTCCTCGCCCCACTCGATGGCCCGCAGGTACCGCCTGAGTATCTTCCCCGAGCGAGTGCGCGGCAGCTTGTCCATGTACTCTATCTCCTGAGGCATCGCCAACGGTGAGAGCCTCTTCCTGATGAAGTTCATTATCGAAAGCTCCAGTTCGCCAGAGGCCTCGAAGCCCGGCTTGAGCGTCACGAACACCTTGACGACCTCCATGTTAACCGGGTCGGGCTTACCCACCGCCGCGGCCTCCGCCACGGCCTCGTGCTCGACCAGCGCCGACTCGATCTCGAACGGCCCCACCAGGTGCCCGCCGGTGTTGATGACGTCATCGTCGCGGCCCACGAACCAGAAGTAGCCGTCCGCGTCCACGCTCGAGCGGTCACCAGACACGTACCACAGGTTTGCGTCGGTTCTGAGCTCGTCCGGCGCAGCGCCATCGGGGGCGCCGACGAACCTGCTCGCGTACTTCGCAGGCTCCTTCCAGTAGGCGCGGAACATCGAGGGCCATCCCGGTCGGAACGCGATGAGCCCGACAGAATCGGGCTCGGTCAGAGGCTCGTTCGTCTTGAGATCCAACACCGCTGCTTCGATGCCCGGGAAAGGCCTGCCCATGGAACCGGGCTTGATGGTCATGCCCGGGTAGTTGGCTATCATGATGGAGCCCGTCTCCGTCTGCCAGAACGTGTCGTGGAAGGCCAATCCGTAGACCTTCTCGCTCCAGACGACGGCCTCCGCGTTCAGGGGCTCCCCGACCGAGGCCAGGTGCCTGAGCGACGAGAGGTCGTGCCTGGCGACGAGTTCGTCGCCGTCCCGCATGAGTGAGCGGATGGCCGTGGGCGCCGAGTACCAGACCGTAACGTGGTTGTCGGCGATGAACTGGTACCAGCGGGCCGATGTGAAGCCTGAGTCGAGGACGCACTGCGTGACTCCGAGCGACCACGGCCCGATGATGCCGTAGCTCGTGCCCGTGACCCAGCCCGGGTCGGCCGTGCACCAGTAGATGTCGCCCTCCCTGAGATCCAGAACCCACGAGGCCGTCAGCGCCTGGCCCCAGATGGAATCGTGCGCGTGCAGGGCACCCTTGGGCTGGCCGGTCGTGCCGGACGTGTAGTGCAGCACGGACGGCGACTCCGGGCCGGACCTGTAGGCCTCGAACTCCTCGACGCGGGGCGCGCTCATAACGTCGAAGAAGACCTCTCCTTCTTTGAGCTTGCTCTCGTCGCCCTCGACCACGATGACATGCGTGAGATCGGGTAGGCGGTCCAGTATCTTCCGGACCTTCTTCACGTGCTTGCGCGTCGTGAGGATGGCTTTTGTCCCGGCGCTGGCCAGCCTGACCTCCAGCGACTCATCGCCGAAGGCGCTGAAGAGCGGCTGGACGACCCCGCCCATCTTCAGCACGCCGAGGAATGCGAAGTAGAGGCTCGGGATCTTGTCCATGAAGAGGCAGACGCGGTCCCCGGGCGCGATCCCCTGATCGACCAGCATCTGCGCGAATCCGTTCGAGAAGACCTTGAGATCGCCAAACGTGAACGTCGCCTTCCTGTCCCCGAACCCCTCCCAGATGAGCGCGACCCTGTCGGCGTGGCCTCTCGCGCACACGCGGTCGGAGCAGATGGCCCCGATGTTCAGCAACTCGCCCTCTTCCCAGCCGAGGACCTCTCTCGCTGCGTCCCAGGTGAAGTTCTCACGCCTCTCGTCGTAGGTGCCGATGTTGCTCAAGACCGCCTCCCTCAAGTCCACTCAGTGTTGTGCGGTGTTGCTCCGTCCTCGAAGATCACAAAGGCGAGGGCAGTCCGTCTCGTGTGCGTCATCGAGAGCTTGCACTCGGACGCGCCTCGCGCCTCCGCGAGCGCAAGCGCGCCCCCGGACAGCCGCACGTCCAACTCGCCTGACTCATGCCTCACGACCTCAACGTCGTGCCACGCCGATGCACCTTCGGCATCGACGCCGAGGGCCTTGAACACGGCCCTCTTGGCGGCCAGACGCGCGCCGAGGTTCTCCCACGAACGTGCCTGGGTACGTGCGTACCCAATCTCGTCGGGCAGGTAGAACTCACCCACCAGGCTGTCTGTCAGCCCGGCACGAAACTCCTCAAGATCGACGATATCGATGCCCACACTCACTACCAACGCACGTCTCCACTGCGGGTCCAATCCTGACGGAACCACTAGATTGTACCGCGCGCGGGGCGGCCGGTCAACGGCAAGAGCGTTTTGGGAGAATGTGTCAGTCTTCGCGGGGCCTGTAGAGCGCCTTGAGCAGGCCCCAGCTAACCTCGGGGTCGATGCCGGTCCAGCAGTCACTCGGATACGATGGGATGTTCGGTTCGCCCGGCGTCGGGACCATCATGAACCAGTCCTCCGCGCTGCTCCGATTGCAGTCGAGCCCGCCGGGGCACCGTGCAAGGCAGTTCCCCTGTGGGACGCCGTCTGCGAACTGCGGGTCCGTGCAATCGATCCACGAGATCGGCACGGGATCGAGGACGTTGTCCCAGTTGACGCCGTCCACGACGGTAGAGCAATCGACTGCCGCCGAGGTGTCGACGCCGGTGGCGAGCAGGATCCCGTCCCCACTGTTGGCCAGCGCAATGTCACAATCGGAACCGCCACAGTGAATGAGGTTGGGCACATCCGGGTTGTCGTTGTCGTCACCGGGGTGCACAAACTCCCAGTCAGCGACCGACAGGTCCGGCCAGATCTCGCCCGGCACGGCATCGACCGCTATCAGCACGAATTCACCCGGCCCGATGGGGATGTCATAGCCGCCGTGGCTGCCGGGGAAGCGGAAGACCGCCTCCGGCATTCCGTCGTCCCCCTCGTCGGTAATGACCGCACCGTCCAGGAACGCCACACTCCCGCCGGCGTTCAGGAGTTCGATGTACTCGTTGTGTGCGTCGAACCCGGGCATGTAGTAGTGCACCTCGTTGATCACCACCCTGTTCCAGACCTCCAGCCCCCACGCCACCGGAGCCATCCCCAACAGAGCGATGAGGATCACAGCAGATCGTCTCATGGCTGAGCACCTCCCTTTCCCGTTCCCATCTTCCCTGGCCGCCATGCGGCGCACGTGTGCCGCGTGGCCGGATTGGAGCAGGGAGTGGTCCAGATGTGGGTTCCGCACTGAAGATGCCGCTGGGTGGCCACATCAGGCCATGTCCGGGTCAGCTCGGGACCCGCGAGCGTCAACGTCGTGGACGAAGTTCGGGCCACCGCGGGCACCGGTGGGGCACCCGGACCCTCGTGTTGTGCCCGAACTGGAGAACGGACTCCGAACCGGGTATAATGTATGCACGTGTCAAGGAAGCTCTGCCTGAACAACGGATGACACGCAGCCGAACCCGATACCTCAGAGGGAGGCAATCTGATGAGACGAGGAACCGTGGCCGCACTGATCGCAGTGGCCGTCGCGGCCGCACTGATGTGGTCGCCGTGGGAATCTTCCGACCCCGCTCTCAGGACCGCTGATGAGATCGCGGTCGAGATCGCCGCACAGAAGACCGACAAGAAAGCCGAGATGGCCGCTCGGGGCCAGCGCTACGAGCCCGGGGCCTTCCCCAACGAATGGGCGTCCCTCCAGCGAGCCTACCCCTACAACCGCATCAACTTTGAGCAGCTGAAGGAGGCGCGGGCCGAGGCCAGGGTAATGGAGATCGAGACAGAGAGAGAAAGAGGTGGCGTGTGGGTCGAGAGGGGCCCCACCAACATCGGCGCCAGGGTCACCGACCTCGCCGTCCATCCGACAAGCACCAACGTCGTCTACGCGGCCATGGCCAGCGGTGGAGTGTTCAAATCGACAAACGGCGGGATCAACTGGACGCCCATCTTTGACGAGCAGGCCGTGCTCACGATCGGCGACCTCGCCATCGACCCCAACAACCCCAGCACGATCTACGTCGGGACGGGCGAGGCCAACTCCTCGAGCTTCAGCTGGTTCGGAGAGGGGATGTACAAGTCGACGGACGCGGGCGTCACCTGGAGCTACATCGGCCTTGAGGAAACGCGCTACATCGGCCGCGTCATCGTCGACCCGAACGACTCGGACCGCATCTGGGTTGCGGGCATGGGCTCGCTGTTCGGGACCGATTCGAACCGAGGCGTCTATCGTTCGCTGGACGCCGGGGACTCGTGGGACAAGATCTTCGCTCTCACGGATTCGACCTCGGCGGTCGACCTCGCCATCCATCCGACTCAGACCAACACCATCTACGTTGCGATGTGGGAGCGTGTGCGAGGGCTCACCTATCGGCGCTCCGGAGGCCCGTCGAGCGGCATCTACCGCTCCTACGACGGCGGAGACACGTGGACCGAACTCACAAGCGGACTCCCCTCGGGCGCGGGCGTGGGCCGTATCGGTATCTCGGTGGCCCAGTCCAGCCCGGACGTCATCTACGCGTTCTACTGCGACGACCCGGGGTACTTCGACGGCGTGTACAAGAGCACGGACGGCGGCGACACCTGGAACCAGACCAACGACGGTAATCTCTCGAATCTCACGAGATCCTTCGGCTGGTACTTCGGCCAGGTTCAGGTCGACCCCTCCGACCATACGCGCGCATTCGTGATGGGCGTCCCGTTCTACCGGACTGAGAACGGCGGGTCCTCGTGGCAGGAGGTCGGCCCGGACAAC
>JAUVLG010000029.1 GCA_030595835.1 Candidatus Eiseniibacteriota bacterium
TCGCGGTCAGGCACGGTGTGACCGATACCGCGATGCTGAAGGACAAGCCGGAATTCAAGGGGAGGAACCGGGAGTAGATTCCTGGTTCCATTGTCGCGAAGAGGTGTCTGACATGAGTACCGATTCCCTCGTCCTGCTGCGAGGAGGAGGCGACCTCGGAACGGGTGTCGCCCACAGGCTGGTGCGAGCGGGCTACAGGGTAGTCGTCCTCGAGTCGAAGGCTCCCAGGGCCGTGAGGCGCAGGGTTGCGTTCGCCGAGGCCGTGTTCGAAGGCGTTGTGACCGTCGAGGGCGTGACGGCCAGGAAGGTCGATGCGAAAGCGGCCGCCGCCGCTCTGGCGGGCGGGCAGGAGTCGCCGGGTCGCGGGCGTGACCGGGCGCCGTGGGTGCCGGTCGTGGTCGACCCCGATGGGGCGTGTATCGATGACCTCGATCCCGCGGTCATCGTGGACGCCAGAATGGCAAAGCGCAACCTGGGCACGCGACGCGACGACGCTCCGCTGACCGTTGCTCTGGGCCCTGGATTCGTGGCCGGGAGCGACGTCGATTTGGTGATTGAGACCAAGCGCGGTCACGCGCTTGGCACCGTGATAGAGAGGGGCGCGGCACTGCCGAACACCGGCGTGCCCGGTCGTGTCGGGGGCGAGGCGGCACGGCGTCTGCTCAGGTCGCCGGCCGACGGCGAGTTCTCTTCGAACAGGTCCATCGGAGATATCGTCCTCGAGGGGGACACGTTGGCCTCGGTCGCGGGGAAGCCCGTCGTGGCGGCGATCGGCGGTATCGTGCGGGGCCTCATCGCTGATGGTCTGACCGTGCGCGAAGGAGAGAAGGTTGGGGACGTCGATCCGCGCGGCAGCGAGATCGACCCCGGCGCCATCTCGGACAAGGCCCGGGCAGTAGGCGGGGCCGTGCTCGAGGCTCTTCTCTCGCGCCGGATGTTGCCGGGCCGGGGAATCTGACCGGCGCGTGCGCGGCGGCTCAGGAGACGGGAAGCGCGATGTACGAGCCTGAATGGAAGAGGCCCACGAGCAAGGCGGAGGCCCTGGCGGTCCTCGGTGAGATTGGTGAGGACGCCGTCGTGGTGGCCGGGGGTACGGACATCGCCCCGCTCATTTCGAAACGCAGGATTCGCCCACGCGTGCTCATTGACCTGGGCCGCATCGACGATCTGAGGTTTCTGAGCGTGGGACCCGCAAGCCGCGGAGGGTCCGCGAAGATAGGCGCTCTGGTGACGCACGGAGCGCTGGCGCGAGACAGGGACGTGTCGGAGGTGGCGCACGTGCTCGCGGCCGCCTGCCGGACAGTCGGTGCGCCGCAGGTGAGAGCACGCGGGACGATCGGCGGCAACGTGGCCAACGCCTCTCCCGCAGCGGACGGGGCCGTGGCCCTGGTCGCTCTGGGTGCGTCGGTGGTGGTTGAATCGGACGGGGACGAGCGCCGCGAGATTCCCCTCCCGGAGTTCTTCCTGGGTCCGGGGCAGACCGTCCTTCGCCCTGACGAACTCGTCACCGGCATCACCTTCGCCGGTCCGTCCAGCGCGGCGCGGAGCGCATATCGGAAGGCCGGACAGCGGAACGCTCTGGCAATAGCTATCGTCTCTGTCGCGGTGGTTCACGAGCCCGAGGCCGGTACGGTACGGATCGCGCTCGGCTCGGTCGCTCCGACCCCCGTCCGCGCGACGGAGGCGGAGGGTCTGTTCGAATCCGGTTGGAGAAACGCATCCGGTCGCGCCGAGCTGCTGCGTGCGGTAGCCCTGGCCGCAGCGGGGGCCGCGAGCCCCATTGATGATATCAGAGCCTCCGCATGGTACAGGACGGTCCTCGTTGAAGTGCTGACGAAGCGAGCCTTGGAAGAGGTCTGCTTCCAGAGTGAGAACACGTAAGCACGAGAAGGATGTGACACGCGGGCCGGCCCGTGCGGTATCCGGCGCGCGCGCACCCGACACCGAAAGGGGACACGATGTTCGACACCAGTTTCAAGGGCAGGGATTTCATCACGATTCTCGACTACACGCAGGAAGAGGTCATCAAGATCCTCGACTTCGCCGACGAGCTCAAGGCGAAGTTCAAGGCGGGCATCTCGCACAAGTACCTCGAGGACCAGACGCTCTTCATGATCTTCTACAACCAGTCGTTGCGGACGAGGAACAGCTTCGAGGCGGGGATGACTCAGCTGGGCGGGCACGCTCACTTCCTCGATCCGAGCAAGATCTACACTCCGGCGCTCGAGGGTGACGAGGTCGCGTATTCGACCGAGCGCGTGTCCGATGTGGCGCGCGTGCTCGATCGCATGGGGCACGGCATTGCCATCAGGATCTACGGCGACCCGGTCGGCTGGCAGAACGGCAAGGCCAACCGCATAGTGCGCGAGTTCGCCAAGTGGGCGGAGCGGATTCCCGTTATCAACATGGAGTGCGACATCTACCACCCGTGCCAGGGCATGGCCGACATCATGACCGTCCGCGAACACTTCGGTGGATTCAAGGGCGTCAAGTTCGTCATGAGCTGGGCCTACAGCCCGTCGGCGCACAAGCCGCTCTCGGTCCCGCACAGCGCCGTCATCGCCGCCGCCACGGTCGGTTGCGACGTCGTGCTCGCGCATCCGGAAGGGCTCGAGCTCAACGACGATATCGTAGATGCGGCAAGGAAGCGCGCGGAGGAGTCAGGCGGCAGCTTCGAGATCATGAACGATATGGAGGCGGCGTTCGAGGGAGCACACGTGGTCTACCCGAAGGCGTGGACGTCCAAGTACAACATCCCACCCATCGCCGATGCGCCGGACCTCGACGCGACGCAGGCGCTCTTCGACAAGAACAAGCACTGGATATGCGATGCGGCGAAGATGAAGCTGGCCGCGCCCGAGGTGAAGTACATGCACTGTCTGCCGTGCGACCGCGGGTATGAGGTGACCGACGAGGTCATCGACGGTCCACAGTCGGCCGCGTTCGACGAGGCCGAGAACAGGATGCATGCGCAGAAGGCCGTCATGGCCCTGACGATGGACAGGTAGGGGAGGAACGATGGGAGTAGATCTCAAGGGGCGCGACCTGCTCTGCACGCAGGATTGGAACGTTGACGAGCTCGAGGCAGTGCTCGACCTCGCGGTCAAGATGAAGAACGAGCGGTACTGCGAGGAGCACGCGCGCATTCTCAAGCACAAAACGTTCATGATGATGTTTTACAACTCGTCGCTCAGGACGAGGCAGTCGTTCGAGGCCGCCGCGACCGAGCTGGGCGGCCACGCGCAGTTTCTGGAGACCAAGACACTTCGTCTCAAGAGTTCGACCCAGCGCGGCGAGATGCTCATCGACACGGCCAACGTCATGAGTCGGTACGCGTGCGGCATCGGCGTCCGTATCCTCGAGGACTCGGTCGAGGGCTACGGGGACGGCGACAGCTTCCTTCGCGAGTTCGCGGAGTTCTCTGACGTTCCGATCGTCAGCATGGCGCACGACAAGTTCCATCCGTGCCAGGGTCTGGCCGACGTCATGGGTATGCGGGCCCGGGCGGGCAGCATGAAGGGCAAGACGCTCCTTCAGGTCTGGGGCTACTCACCGCTGGTGCGGTCGTGGAGCTCCGTGCAGGAGAGCATTCTCCTGAACTCGCGACTGGGGATGAACGTTCGCATGGCCTACCCTCCCGGGTTCGAAGTCGACCCCGAGGTGGTGGAGGTGGCGAAAACCAACTGCTCAGCTGCCGGCACGACCTTCGAGGTCGCGCACGATCAGGAGGAAGCGTACGAGAACGTCGACGTCGTCTACTCGCGTCAGTGGATGCACCCCGGCAGATACGATGGCGGGCGCGAGTTCGATATTAAGGAATCGGAGAAGCACCGCGACTGGCGGGCGACGTCCGAGCGGATGGCGCGCACGAACAACGCGCTCTTCATCCATCCGATGCCCATCGACCGTGGGAACGAGGCCGACGACGATGTGTGTGACTCCGAGCAGTCCATTATCTACGACATCGCCGAGAACAGGCTGCACGTTCAGAAAGCGATAATGGCTCTGACGATGGCCGACTAGGCCTGACTAGGTCTGACCAGGCCCGACCGGGCCCGACCGGCTCTGACGATGGTCGGCCGGGTGTTATGGGGGATGACGTGAATGGGTAGACTTGCAGTCGTCGCGATCGGCGGCAACTCGATCACAAAGGCGGGCGAGCGCGGTACAATCCCGGAGCAGTTCAAGAACGCGCGGGAGACCAGCCGCCACATCGCACAGATGATCGTCCGCGGCTACGACGTGGTGGTGACCCACGGAAACGGGCCGCAGGTGGGCAACATCCTGTTGAGGGCCGAGATGGCGTGCTCCGTGCTCCCGATGCTGCCGCTCCACACGTGCGGCGCCGACTCACAGGGCGGCATGGGATACATGATTCAGCAGGTGCTCGGTAACGAACTGAGGAAGCTCGGTATCGACCGATGCGTGACCACCGTGATCACACAGACGGTGGTCGACGCGGGCGACCCCGCCTTCTCCAACCCATCTAAGCCGATAGGGCCTTTCTACACCAGTGAAGAGGCCGAGAGGAAGGTCCGGGACGATGGCTGGAAGGTGATCGAGGACGCGAATCGCGGCTGGCGCCGCGTCGTTCCGTCGCCGATGCCCACACGCATCGTGGAAGCCGACGCCATCAAGACGCTGCTGGAAGCCGGGTCTATCGTCATCGGTGTCGGAGGTGGTGGCATTCCCGTTGTCGAGACCGACGGGCGGCTCGAAGGGGTCGCGGCGGTGATCGACAAGGACCACGCGTCGAGGCTCATCGCGAACTACATAGGCGCCGAGCTGTTCATAATGTCTACCGATGTCGAGCAGGTCGCGCTCCACTACGGCACGCCCGACGAGGTGCGGCTTTCAAGCCTGACTCTGGATGAGGCGATGGGCTACCACGCTGAGGGTCACTTCCCTCCCGGCAGCATGGGTCCGAAGGTGCTCGCGAGCGTGGAGTTCCTGAGGGGTGGGGGCGAGGAAGCCATAATCACGAATCCCGAGTCGATCGAGAGGGCGCTGGACGGAGAGATGGGCACCAGGATCACGAGGTAGGGCGGAAGGTCGCCCGAGCGCCTCGAGGAAGGATCGCGTACACCACATGAAAGAGCTCGCGAAAATAATCAGGGTCGCGCGAGGTCGAATGCCGTCGGATCTCGTGCTCCGGAACGCCCGTATTGTCAACGTCTTCTCCGCCGACATCTACGAGGGGGACATTGCCATACTCGGCGAGCGGATCGTCGGCATCGGGGAGGGGTACGAGGGGAAGAAGGAGATCGATCTTGAGCGGGCCTTCGTCCTGCCTGGGCTCATCGACGGCCACATGCACATTGAGAGCACGATGGTGAAGGTCCAGGAGTTCGCGAGGGCGGTCGTTCCGCGCGGCACTACATCGGTCATCTGCGATCCGCACGAGATAGCGAACGTCCACGGCATCGAGGGCATTCACTACATCCTGAACTCCAGCAAGTACAGCCCGGTCAACATATTCGTGATGCTCAGCTCTTGTGTTCCGGCGACGGCTTTTGAGACGAGCGGCGCGAACCTGCGCGGCTTCGATCTGTACCCGCTCCTGCGGGAGAAATGGGTGCTGGGCTTAGGTGAGGTGATGAACTACCCGGGAGTGCTGCGCGAGGACGAGGGACTTCTGGACAAGATCTCGATGACCGAGAACAAGCGCATTGACGGGCACGCGCCGGGACTCACGGGGAAGGATCTGAACGCATACGTGGCCGCGGGTGTGGATTCGGACCACGAGAGTACGTCGATTGACGAGGTGCTCGAGAAGCTCCGGCTGGGGATGTACATCATGATCCGCGAGGGTTCCGTAACGAAGAACCTGCGAGATCTCCTGCCGGTCGTCACGTGCAGCAATCTGTCTCGGTGTTTCTTCGTTACCGACGACCGTCATCCGAAAGACCTGCTCGAGAAGGGACACATAGACCATATGGTCAAGATGGCCGTCAAGGAGGGGCTCGACCCGATCTCCGCGATACGAATGGCGACCATCAACACGGCGCAGTACTTCGGCCTCAACGATCTCGGAGCGATTGCCCCAGGCTACATTGCCGACCTGGTCGTGGTCGACAGCCTCAAGCGGCTCAATGTCAAGACCGTCTTCAAGAGCGGGCGCGTCGTGGCGCGCGACGGGGAGATGGTTGTGCGCCCCCCCACCACGCCTCAGCTGACCCTCCGAAGTTCCATCAACATCAAGTGGCTGGCTCCGTCGGACTTCGACATTCCGGTCGAGGGGAAACGCGTCAGGGTCATCAATCTGGTCCCCGACCAGATTGTCACCGAGGCGACGGTCGAACCTGCGAACACGAAAGACGGATTCGTCGTGGCCGATATCGAACGTGACGTCCTCAAGATCGCGGTCGTGGAGCGGCACCTCGCCAGCGACAACATCGGACACGGTCTCGTGAGAGGCTTCGGTCTGAAAAAGGGCGCCATCGCGAGCTCGGTCGCGCACGACTCACACAACATCGTTGTTGTCGGCACGTCGAGCGAGGACATGATGGCCGCCGTGGTCGAGATCTCCAAGATGCGCGGCGGTCTGAGCGTTGTGCGGGACGGCAAGTTGCTGGCCGGGCTGCCGCTTCCCGTGGCCGGATTGATGTCGGAGGGCACGCTGAGCGAGGTCGTTGCTGGGCTCAAGAAGGTCGTGAGGGCCGCGAAGAGGCTTGGGTCCCCCCTCGATGACCCGTTCATGACGATGTCGTTCCTGGCGCTCCCGGTCATCCCGGCGCTCAAATTGACCGACAAGGGCCTTGTCGATGTGGACGCGTTCGAGCTGACGAGCCTCTTCGTCTAGGCGGAGCGGCGAGCTGACTGGATCGCGCGCGGCACGACCACGGTTGCTCCAGGGCATTTCCGCCCACGGAGAACGCATGCACAGACGCGTTTACATCGTTCTCTTCATTGCGGTCTTCGCGTCGACAATGGGTGTTGGTTTCATCGGCCCCCTTCTTCCTCTCTACGCGCGCGACCTCGGAGCAGCCGGCCTCTCACTGGGTATGATCTTCGCCGGGTTCTCGACGGCGCGGTTCCTTCTCACTCCGTTCATCGGCAGACTGTCGGACAGGTTCGGGAGGAAGGTCTTCCTCGCGACAGGGCTGGCCGTGTTCTCCGGTTTTTCGTTGGCCTACCTGTCGGTGGAGACGATCGGCCAGCTAATCCTCGTCCGAGCGCTCCACGGCGCGTCCGCCGGCATGGTCATACCGGTAGCTCAGGCCTACATCGGCGATATCTCGCCGGAAGGTCGTGAGAGCTCCTTCATGGGGATCTTCACGGTCTCGCTCTTCACGGCCTTCGGCATCGGGCCGCTTCTGGGCGGCCCGCTAGCGGACAGGTTCGGCATGTCGGCGCCGTTCATCGTCATGGGTTCTCTGTCGGCCTTGGCGTTTCTCCTCGTTCTTCTTCTGCTTCCCGAGGTTGGCATCCACCGCGAGCGGTGGAAGAACCGAGCGCCCGTGCGCGAGGTCCTCGCGCACGAGGTGGTAGTCGCGCTGATCGTCTTCCGGTGCGTCATTGCGCTTGGGAGGGGAGTCGTCATCCCGTTCCTGCCGTTCGTCGCAGAGTCGCGCGGAGCGTCGCTGTCTATGATCGGGCTGCTCCTCGCCACACACATACTCCTCGCGGGATTTCTGCAGATCCCGTTCGGCAGGCTCGCCGACCGGGTCTCGAAACCGCTTCTCATGGCGCTCGGAATGGCAGGTACCGCGCTCTCGATCCTGGCGATCCCGTACTGTCAGACGATCACACACCTCTTCTTCCTGCAGGTGGCTACCGGCATTGTGAGCGCACTTGGGTTCCCCGCGGCGATCGGGATGGCCGCGATGGCCGGGAGAAGATTCGGCGGCATGGGCACGCTGATGGCGCTCTTCAGCAGCGGCATGAGCATCGGTCTCATCCTGGGTCCTCTGGGGGGAGGGTTCTTCTCCGGCATCTTCGGTCTTGACTTCGTTTTCAAGGGTGGTTCTCTTATGGTGGCGCTCGGTCTTATCGTCTTTCTCCTACTGATGAGACGTGCGAGCGCGAACGGTTCGCTAGAACAGATACTCAGCACCGCCGCGTCCTGCGGAGCGGGAGGCCTGCCCGCGGACGCCGGCGACGTCTCGGTCCGGAAATGACCTAAGGAGGACATCTTGAGGAAGTCTCTCGCACGCCCGTTCATCATCCTGGTGGTTACCATTGTGGTCGCCGCGACGTTCTGCGGTTGCAGCACCGACCAGCCCGGCAGTACCGACGGCACGCTCAAGGTTGGGATGGTCTTCGACGTCGGTGGGAAGGGAGACAAGTCGTTCAACGACTCCGCCTACCGGGGACTTCTGCACGCGGCGGACCAGTTCGGCGTCGAGCACACGGAGTTCGAGCCGGGGCAGGACGCTGACAGAGAGACGGGCCTGAGGAAGCTGGCCCAGGCTCGGTACGACGTCGTCATCGGCGTCGGCTTCCTTTTCAGCGATGCGATGCGGAAGGTCGCGGCTGACTACCCCGACGTCAAGTTCGCCTGCATCGACTTCGACCCGAGGCCGGGCGAGACGCTCCCGGACAACCTGGCGGGCCTGAGGTTCAGGGAGGAAGAGGGTTCGTTCCTAGTCGGCGTCATCGCCGGTTTCTTCAGTGAGACGGGAAGGATCGGGTTCATCGGCGGCATGGACATTCCGCTGATTCACAAGTTCGAGGCGGGTTACATTGCCGGAGCGAAGTACGCGAATCCTGCCGTCTCCGTCACCGTTGCTTACACCGGCACCACGCCACAGGCGTTCGCCGACCCGGCGAAGGGCAAGGAACTCGCGCTTCTGCAGTACAGACGGGGAGTGGACGTGATCTACCACGCGGCCGGGAGCACGGGCAACGGTGTCATCGAGGCGGCCCGTGAGGTCGACAGGCAAGCGATCGGTGTCGACTCGAACCAGAACTACATGGCGCCCGGGAACGTGCTCACGAGCATGGTGAAGCGCGTGGACAATGCCGTGCTCATGACCGTTCGGTCCGTCGTTGAGGGGAATTTCCACGGTGGGTTGAGGGAATTCGGCCTCGCTGACGACGGAGTAGGCTACGCCGTCGATGAGTACAATGAAGATCTCCTGACCGATGAAATGCTGGCGTTCGTGGAGGACGCCAGGCAGGCGATCATCGAAGGTACGGTCTCGGTGCCGAAGGAATAGGGAGACGCCCTCTCAATGTCCGAACGCCACGCGGTCCAGATGCGAGGTATCACGAAGCGCTACCCGCGTGCGCTTGCGAACGACCGCGTCGACCTCGACGTCGAAGTGGGAGAGGTCCACGCGATCGTCGGCGAGAACGGCGCCGGCAAATCCACCATCATGAAGGTGCTCTACGGGTTGACGCCCCCGGACGAAGGTTCGATTTCGCTGTGGGGCAAGGAGTTGTCCGGACACCGTCCCGCCGACGCGATTCGCGAAGGCGTGGGGATGGTCCACCAGCACTTCATGCTGGTCGATACGCTGACCGTCGCCGAGAACGTGGTGCTGGGTGCCGAGCCCTGCTCCCACGGATGTCTCCTTGATGTGGCGGCGGCGCGCGAGCGCGTGCGGCAGTTGTCGTCGGAGTACGGCCTGTCGCTCGACCCCGACGATCTCATCGAGAACCTGTCGGTGGGGCTCGAGCAGCGCGTCGAGATAGTGAAGGTCCTTTACCGGGGTGCGAAGATTCTCATCCTGGACGAGCCTACCGGCGTGCTGACGCCCCAGGAAGTGCGCGAGCTGTTCGTCATCCTCCGCGCTCTTCGTGAAGCGGGGCGGACCATCATTTTCATTACGCACAAACTCGAGGAGGTGCTCGAGCTGGCCGATCGTATCACGGTCATGCGCGACGGCCGCGTGGCGGGTGTCGTGTCAGCCGCGGCGACCACCAAGGAGGAACTCGCCAGGATGATGGTGGGGCGCGATGTGCTCCTCCGCGTCACCAGAGAGGAGGCCAGGCCCGGCGAGCCGGTGCTTCAGGTCGCGGGGCTCTCAGCGATCGGCAGGAAGGGCTCGCACGTGCTCGAGGGGATCGACCTCGAAGTGCGCTCGGGAGAGATCCTGGGCGTGGCTGGTGTCCAGGGCAACGGACAGACCGAGCTGGTCGAGGTCATAACGGGTCTCCGTAGGGCGAGCGCGGGAAGCGTCACCGTGTGTGGTAGGGAGACCACCAACAGGTCCCCACGCCAGATGCGCGACCTTGGAGTCGCCCACATACCGGAGGACCGCCAGGCGCGAGGGCTCGTCCTCGGGTTCACTGTGGCCGAGAACCTGATACTCGGCAGGCACCACCGGAAGCCCTTCTCCAGTAGAGGTCTTCTCTCCCTCGACGACATCCGCACGCACGCGGAGCGGCTGATAGAGGAGCACGACCTGAGACCGCGCGATCCGGACGGAGATGCGGGCCATCTGTCAGGCGGGAACCAGCAGAAGCTCATCGTAGCTCGTGAGTTCGACGGTGGGCCCGCGCTCCTTGTCGCCTCCCAACCAACTCGTGGCGTCGACATCGGCGCCATCGAGTTCGTCCATACGAGCCTGCTTCGCATGAGAGATCAGGGTGCGGCGATACTCCTGATATCGGCCGAGCTTACGGAGATCATGACGCTCTCAGATTCGATAGCTGTGATGTACGGCGGGAAGATAGTCGCACAGTTCGAGGGTGGGGCGGTCGGGGAAGAGGAGCTGGGCGTTGCAATGACCGGTGGAGCCGGCGCGAGCGCGGGGGGGAGCGCGGTCCGGAGCGATGGCCGCCCACCACGACACGAAATGGGGGCGCGATGAGTCGATTCGCCAGGCTCTCTCAGCTGCTCTCACCACTCGTGGCGGTCGCGGCGTCCTTCCTCGTGGGTGGGCTCGTGGTGGTTGCCATCGGAGAGAACCCGTTCCACATCTACGCCATTCTCTTCCGTGGCGCGTTCGGTAGCGTTGATGCCATCGGACTTGTGCTCTTCAATGCGGTGCCGCTCATATTCACTGGACTGGCCGTAGCGTTCGCGTTCCGAGCGGGCCTGTTCAATATAGGTGGCGAGGGTCAGCTCTACATCGGCGCCTTCGTCTGCACGCTAGCCGGCCTCGCGTTCGGAGGTCTTCCGGCCCTGGTCCTCATCCCGCTCTTGATACTGGCGTCGGCGGCGGGAGGCGCGCTGTGGGCAGCCGTGCCAGGGTTCCTGAAGGCCCGTTTCGGCGTGCACGAGGTCATCAACACCATCATGATGAACTTCATCGCGGTGGGGCTGACCAGCTACTTCGTGATCAACATGCTCCGCGAGCCCGGACAGATGACCCCGCAGACCTCGGAGATCGCTTTCGCCGGACACCTGCCTCGACTGGCAGATTCGCTGTCGCTCATCGGCATCCCGTTGCCTCAGGCCAATCCGCTGAACTTCTCCCTCGTGCTCGCCCTGGGTGCTGTTCTGCTCGCGTGGTACATCCTCTACAGGACGACCCTGGGCTACGAGATCCGCGCAGTGGGCATGAACGCCAAGGCCGCGGAGTACGCCGGCATCAACGTGCGCCGCACCCTGGTCATGGCGATGGTCCTCTCGGGCGCCTTCGCCGGGCTGGTGGCGACGAACGAGATCATGGGGTTCCGCCACCGATTCCTCGACAACTTCTCGAGCGGTCTCGGGTTCATGGGTATCGCGGTCGCTCTTCTGGGGAAGAACACGCCGCTGGGAGTCCTTCTCGCGGCGCTCCTCTTCGCCGTGCTGAACACCGGCGCGCTCGAGATAGACATCTTCACCGACGTGCCGCGCGAGCTCATTCTTGTGCTGCAGGCCGTGACCATCATTCTGGTAGTTGTCGGGAACGAGGTGTTCGCCAGGAGGGTGGCGGCCCGCGAGGGTCGCGCGGCGGGCGTTCCTCTGCCCGTCACTGAGGCTTCGGGGGAGACGAAGTGACCGCCGGCGCGGGTACGCTCGACTGAGTTCGCTCTGGATCGTCACAGGGGGTGATACGCGATGTTCGAACTGGCGGTGCTCGACTCGGCCCTCAGGATGGCCACACCGCTCATACTGGCGTCACTCGGCGGGCTTTTCTCGGAGCGCTCGGGTGTCGTCAATATCGCGCTCGAGGGTATTCTGCTCACGGGCGCGTTCGCGAGCATCGTCGCGACCTACTACACGGGCAATCCGTGGGCCGGCGTGTTCGCCGGCGTGTTCGCCGGCGTGCTCATCTCCCTGATCCACGCGATCGTGTCCATCGTGTTCAAGGCTGACCAGATCGTCAGCGGAGTCGCCATCAACCTGCTGGCGATGGGGCTCACGCAGTTCCTCACCTGGATAGTCTGGGGCAGCTCCGCCAACTCGCCGTCCGTCCAGGGCATGGCGCACTGGTCGCTCCCCGAGATCTGGGGTCCCGTAGCGCGCGGCGTGAACGTCGTCATCAGTCACTATCCGCCACTCGTCTACGTGGCGCTCATACTGGTGGCCGTGTCTCACGTGGTGCTTTTCAGGACGCCCTTCGGCCTCAGGCTCCGGGCGACGGGTGAGCACCCCGAGGCCGTCGACACGCTCGGCGTCAGCGTCCACGCGATGCGGTTCGCCGGCGTGCTTTTGAGCGGGGCGTTCGCGGGCCTCGGCGGGGCGTTCCTCGCGCTCAACACGCACCAGTTTGTGAAGAACATGTCTGCCGGCAGGGGGTTCATCGCGCTGGCGGCCATGATATTCGGGAAGTGGAGCCCCGGAGGCGCGCTGGCGGCTTGCCTGCTCTTCGGTTATGCGGAGGCCGTCCAGATGGGATTCCAGGGGCAGGCGGTTCCGACGCAGTTCGTTCAGATGATTCCCTACGTGCTTACTATGGTGGCGCTCGTCGGAGTGATTGGCCGAGCCAGGCCTCCGGCCGCCATCGGGAAACCCTACTGACAGGAGACTCGAATGCACAAGGACAGCGTGCTCGTGCTGGCGGCGGTTCTGCTCGTCGCGTCCTTCTACTCGGTGGCCAGCGGCGAGGGTCTCGATGGTCTCACGCTGGACGACTTCGAGCCGATCGAGTACAACGCCGATCGTCTTCTGGTGGATGGGCCCGCCGTCGTCGGGTTTGAGGGACCGAAGGCGGTCATAGAATTTGAAACGAGCGTGCCAACTCCTGCCGCGGTCATATACTTCGGGCCGATCACCATGGCGGGCGATGTCAGAGAGGCGCTCTTCCGGAAGCTAGCCAGGGAGCGGCTCGAGTCCGGCGAGTCCGTGACGCTGCATCACATCAAGGTGGATGTCTCCAAGCTCGAGTCGTTGTCGTACGATCTGCACTACATCGAGAACGGAGGAGGGGAGGTCGCATACAGAGTCGAGGTCTACGACCCGCGCCGGGGCTCCGGCAATCTGTACGACCGCCTGTTCCGCTACACGAGGGAGGGCCCGAGGAAGACGGGCGAGTACGCCCTCGCCTCGACCATGACCTTCGGCCCGTTCGTCGACCTCGTCGGGCCGGACTCGTTCGTCATCTCCTGGGAGACCGACGTTCCGGCCGCGGGCGCCGTCATGATCGGTGACACGGTCATCACCGATCCGGAGGTCTCGCTGGCTCACGAGGTCGCCGTGGACGGCCTGCGCCCCGATACGGATTACGAATACCGCGTGCGCTACGGTCCGGACGAAGCGTACACGGAGACCTTCCTCGCAAGAACCACCCCTGAAGGAGGAGCCGAGGGCTGCCGCTTTGCCTTTGCTTCTGACAGCCGCGGCGGCGCCGGGGGAGGCGAGCGCTCGCTGGAGGGTGTCAATCACACCACGCTCAGGGCCATCCTCGCCGACGCGGTATCGAGGGACGTCGACCTCATGCTGTTCGGCGGCGATCTGGTCGACGGCTACACGACGTCCGAGGGCGCGTTCCGGTCCGAGCTGGATTCGTGGAAGAGAGCGGTGGGATCGGTCGCCTTCTCCCTGCCCATCTATGAGGGGGTGGGCAACCACGAACAGCTCGGTGACTACCTGGCGGCGCCCGAGCCCGGGCAGCCGGATCGTAGGTTCATCGTCCACCGCAACCGCGAGGGGGCGGAGAGTCTCGAGTCCGTGTTCTCAAGCGAGTTCACGAATCCCACCGGGAGCTGCTACGGGTTCTCCCTGCGACCGGAGGAACGACAGCTCGACCAGGGGATCGTCACGGGCCCCGACTACGGCGAGACCGTATACTCCTTCAATCGCGGGAACTGCCACTTCATCTCGGTCAACACCAACTACTGGTTCACCGGTGTGATGTACGATGCTACCACCGTGCGCTATCCCAGTGATCAGGAAGGCACGGCGGCAGCACTCAGCCTGCTGGGTGGCAACCGGGAGGGATACGTTCTGTCGCACCAGCTCAACTGGCTCAAGGAGGATCTCGCAGCCGCGGAGGCCGACGAGAGCATCGACCGGGTCTTCATCTTCTCGCACGAGCCGGCGTTCCCGAACGGTGGGCACCTGTACGACGCGATGTTCTGGGGACAGCCCGGGAAAGGACACGAAGGGGGGCTCAACGATCCCGACGTTCCCCTGGGCGATGTCATCGACATGCGGAACCGATTCTGGAGCGCCCTGGCGCACAGCCCCAAGGTGGTCGCGTTCATGTGCGGGGACGAGCACAACTACAGCCGGACGCTCATTGATACTGACGTCAATCCCGCCTTCACTCACCCCGTGTGGCACATCGTGAGCGGAGGCGCCGGGGCTCCGTTCTACGCGCAGGACAAGTCTGTGACGTGGGTAGCCAAGGTCGCGGCCTTCGCCCCCGTCAACCACTACTGCGTGTTCGACACCTACGACGAGAGGGTGTCACTCCGCGTCTATGCGGCGAGCGGCGCCCTGCTCGATGAGGTGCCCGATCTCACGGCATACGGTTCGGCGGACGCTCCCGAGTAGCGCGTCGCCCTCGCGTTAGAAACCCCATCGACATCGCCGCATCCCACCGGTGTGTGAGTGTGCGGTGAACCCGGCTTCATTTCTTGACTTTCTAGCGGAATGGGCCTAGACTCGCGCCCTTGGTGGGGAATGCCGAGCCCCGCCATGTCCTTATCTAAACCGCGTACGACAGACAGAAGGAGAAGACGACCATGAGACGAGCCAGGCTCTGGCCGGCGGCTCTTGTCGCCCTCGCGCTGGTGTTCGCTGCGGGCTGCGCGCAGAACGAGATCAACCCGTTTGACCCGTCACAGGACCCGGATCCGCCGGTCGTGACGGGTTTCGTATATTCCGGCGGTGAGGCCCAGTGGTCGACCGATGAGCCGGCGCTCTGTGTACTGGAGTACGGGCCCGTCGGCGGGGAGTTCAGGAACTACGTCTACGAGTCCACCAAGTACCACTCAACCTTCCACCTCGTCACGCTATTGGGTATGGAGGATGGCGTCGACTACGAGGTGAGGGTGCGCAGTATCGATCGCTCCGGTAACGAGGGCTACGGGGTGTCCGAACAGATACAGATGCCGGATTCCATACCAGGTGTGGCCTTCACCGATCTAACGATGACGCTCTCCATGATCGACGTTGGGTGGGGACTCGCGATGACGCTGGAGACGCCCGGCGGCACTCATGTGCTCATCGACGCGGGCGCCGACCACCACCTGGACGATGTGACCTCGTTCCTCTACGAGCACGACATCACGTATCTGGACCACGCGATGGTCACTCACTACCACGCGGACCACTACGGTGGGTACAAGGAGGACGGCGGCGTTCTCGACAGTTTCTGGGTGGGCGAGTTCATCGCGCCCGATACGACCCACGCGCTGTTGACGATGCCCGGTAATCTGTGGGACAAGATCGCCGCCCACAACATCGGGATCTCATACGTGAAGCAGGGTGATTATCTCGACTGGGACGACACGCCTGGTTTCTCTGTCCAGGTACTGTCCGCCGGTATCGGGACGCAGTTCGCCATGGACCTTGAGCACATCCACGAGGACGCCAACGGGAACAACGACTCGATCGTCCTGAAAGTGACCTTTGGTGGCGTCTCGTTCCTTCCCACCGGTGATGCCGAGTTCTTCACAGAGTACAACATCATCGACAGATTCGGCAGGGCCGGTGTCAGAGCGGATCTCCTGCAAGTGGGTCACCACGGCAGCGATGACGCCTCCTCCGAGCTCTGGCTCGATAACGTCAGCCCGAGAATCGGGCTCATACCATGCGCCATGATCGAGGCGGCGCTCGAGAAGGAGGTCGTGCTGCAGAATCTTCGCGCGGTCAACGCCGACCACTTCGCAAGCGACCACATTGTGCCGAACACGCCTCGCGACGCCGACCCGGACTACGGTCACCTGATCGCGGTCACGGACGGGGAGACGATAGAGATAGTCACCGAGGAGCACGACTGGTAGCGAGCGCGCGGAGGCGGGCGGGATGACCTGGCTCGAGAGGCTCAAGCGGAAGAAGATAATGGACCCGGTGACGGCGGCGCTGTACCTGGTGCCCGCCGGTGTCATCGTGGTTGTCTTCCGGCTGTTGCCCATCGGCTCCGCCTTCCTGCTTTCGTTCTTCGACGTCAAGATGGGGAGGATCCGGGGATTCGTCGGGCTTGCGCAGTACGCGAGGCTCTTCCAGGATCCGACGTTCTGGAGTTCGCTTGGTACGACCGCCTACTACGTTGTCGGCGTCGTGCCCCTGTCGCTCTTCCTCTCGCTGTTTGCCGCCGTGCTTCTCAACCAGAAGATCCGCACGCTCGGCTTCTACAGGACGGTCTACTTCCTGCCCGTCGTGACGTCGCTGGTCGCGGTCTCGATGGTGTGGAAGTGGATCTTCCACCCCCGGCTCGGCCTTCTGAACTACTTCCTGCAGTTCCTCGGGGGCGGGTCGCTCCAATGGCTCGAGGAGCCCCGTGGCATCTTCGAGATGGCGGCGGCGGGTCTGAACTGGAGCTGGTGGCCGGACGGGTTCGCCGGGCCCAGCCTTGCTCTCATTGCCGTCATCGTCGTCGCTATCTGGCGCGGCATCGGTTACAACATCGTCATCTTCCTGGCGGGACTCCAGAACATTCCGGACCAGTACTACGAGGCGGCGCGAATAGACGGCGCGAACCCGCGCCAGGTCTTCTGGAAGGTCACGTGGCCGCTGCTCTCTCCGACGACCTTCTACGTCCTTCTCTCGACGACCATCGTGTCTTTCCAGGTGTTTACACAGATCTACCTCATGACCGGTCCACCGGTCGGAGGACCGATGGGGACCACGAAGGTCATCGTCTACTACCTGTTCGAGAAGGGATTCGACGCGGGCGGCAACATGGGATACGCGAGCGCCGTGGCGCTCATACTGTTCGGCATCATCCTGACGCTCACGCTCGTCCAGCGGCGGATCGTGGAGCGGAGGGTGTACTACTAGGGAAGTGGCGCCAGGTCGCGTCGGGCGCTTCTCCTCAGGAGTATGGGCGCACCGTCCAGACGCTTAGATAGGAACTCGTGCGAATGAGCAAGGGAACACCACGGCACGATATCGAGATCAACGCCGGGTACAGGGCGCGCAGGACCCTTGGGCGGGTCGGCGTCTATGCCGCCCTGTGGGTGGGGATCATCATCATGATCGTGCCCTTCTTCTGGATGCTCTCGACATCGCTCAAGTCGCCCATCGAGATCCTGCAGTTCCCCCCGACGTGGATCCCGACTGGGCATTTCGCTCAGGCCGAGGACGGCGGCTCGATCGAGGTCTACGTGATCTCGAAGGACCGCACCGCGGGCACGGCGGTCGTGCGACCCGTCGACGGGGGACCAGAGCTGACCGTACTGTCGTCAGAGGTGATCGACAGGGCGCGCCTTCGGTTCTCGAACTACGTCGACGCCTGGAACGAGGCGCCGTTCGCACGTTACTACTTCAACACGATCTTCGTGACACTGTTCGTCGTGGCCGGCGTGCTCGTGACGTCGTCGCTCGCCGCCTACGCGTTCGCGCGGATGAAGTTCTGGGGGAGGGACAACATCTTCGTGGTTTTCCTCTCGATGATGATGGTTCCCCAGCCGGTCTACATCGTCCCGTCGTACATCGTGCTCGTGAAACTCGGGTGGATAGATACCTATCAGGCGCTCATCATTCCCTGGCTGGCGCACATCTTCAGTATCTTCCTGCTGCGGCAGCACTTCAAGACGATCCCGAACGACCTCTACGATGCCGCCATCATCGACGGCTGCAGCCGGTTCGCGTTCCTGTGGCGGATCATGCTGCCGCTGTCCAAGGCAGTGCTGGTGGCGGTCGTCATCTTCACTATCGTGGGCACCTGGAACTCGTTCCTGTGGCCGTTGGTCATGACCAACACCCCCGAGGTGAGGCCGCTCCAGGTCGGTCTGGCGCGATTCTCCCAGGAGCAGGGCACCAGCCACGAGCTCATGATGGCCGCCGCGGCGTTCTCCATAGCGCCCTTGATCGTTGCGTACTTCTTTGCGCAGAAGCAGATCATCCAGAGCCTGGCGACGTCGGGCATGAAGAGCTAGACGTCGGGCATGAAGAGCTAGACGTCGCGTATGAAGAGCCAGACGTTGGACGGGCAGAGCCGGACGGAGGAGACAATGAAACGATACGTGACAGCGGTCGTCGCGGTGCTTGCGGTCGTGGCACTGATCGCGGGGTGCGGTGGTGGAGAAGAGGAGTCGACGTCCGGTGTCGTCACCGTGCAGTTCTGGCACGCGATGGGCGGGCCCCTGGGCGACGCGCTGGATGCGCTCGTGGACGAGTTCAACGAGCTGCATCCTGCGATCGATATCGTGTCGATCAGCATGGGGAGGTATCAGGCTCTCTCCCAGAAGATCATGGCCGCGGTCGCCGCGGGTCAGCCGCCGGTTCTCGCCCAGGCCTACGAAGCGTGGACAGGTGAGCTCATCGAGAACGGCAGCGCCGTGCCGCTCAATTCCTACATCGAGGGCGGAGGTGGCCTTACGCTCGCCGAACTCGACGACTTCGTGCCCGGAATGCTCGACAACAACTCGTGGGACGGCACCGTCTACTCGTTCCCCTTCAACAAGAGCGTCAGGGCCATCTATTGGAACAAGGATCTCTTCGCGGTGGAGGGTCTGGACCACGCACCGACCAACTGGTCTGAGTACGAGGACTTCGCTCGCCGCCTGACCAAGGACACCGACGGCGACGGCGAGATCGACCAGTGGGGGACCGCGGGCCAGATCAGCGCGTGGATGTTCGAGAATCTCCTGCTGCAGAACGACGGACAGATCCTCACGGAAGACGGGGCGGCGGCCGCTTTCGACAGCGCCGAGGGAGTAGAGGCTCTGGAGTTCATGGTGAGGCTCCTGACCAAGTGGGGCAAGGTGACATCCGGCTACGAGTATCAGAACGACTTCCAGGCCGGCAAGGTCGCCATGATCGAGGGCTCGACGGTGTCGCTCTCCTTCATGGAGGGGAAGTACACGTTCAACATGGCGGTGGCGCCCTTGCCGGAAGGTAGGGGCAAGGGCTGCTACGTGGCCGGGACCAACGTCGTCATTTTCGCGGAGGCGTCTCAGGCGCAGAAGGACGCGGCGTGGGAGTTCATCAAGTGGTTCACGAGCCCCGAGACCAGCGCGCGCTGGGCGGCGCGCACGGGATACGCGCCCGTCAGGATGAGCGCGATGGAGTCCGGGGCGATGCAGGCGCGCTTCGGCGAGATCGAAGGACTGGAGGGCGTCCTCCGACAGCTCGAGTTTGCGTCGTACGAGCCGAGATCGGCGGCGTGGTACGCCGGGCGCAAACACCTTGAGGAGATGGGCGTCGAGAGCGCGCTCAGGCAGCGGATGACCCCGCCCGAGGCGCTGGCAAAGGCCGCGCGGCTCGTCAACGCGGAGCTGGCAGGGCAGTAGGCTCGGATGCCCCGAACGCGCACGGACGCGCCGGAACATCTGAGCGGGCGCCCGCTGCCGCGACAGGAACCTTCACACGGATTGAAGAACCGACGGACAGCACGCAACTACAGGAGGTATCGATGATGCGAAGACAGAAGGGCTGGGTGATTCTGGCGGTCGCCCTTGCGATCATGACGGTGACGCCGACTGCCGGGTTGGCCGTGACCATCTGCGACGTGCAGGAATACGACGAGAACTGGGGCTCGCCCCTAGAGGGGCAGACCGTCACAGTCCAAGGGGTGGTGACGATCCTCCCCGGTCTCTTCCAGCCCCTGCGCACGTCGTTCTTCATCGAGGCGGACGACGAGGACGAGGATGACGAGGATTGCCGTTGTGGGGTCAATATCTTCTCTCACAACCTGATCAGCCTGGCGCTCGCTCTCGGGGACACCGTGGAGGTCACTGGAGTCGTGACCGAGTACAACGGCACGACGGAGATCGTATTCTCCAACGCCCTCGACATCACGGTCATCGGGCTAGCCACGGCCGAGCCCGAGCCGACGTACATGAGCCTCAACAACATTCCCTTTGAGAAGAACGAGGGGCGATTTCTGCGGACCATCGGAGTTGTGACTTCGCAGGCTGAGTGGTACTTCTATATCGAGCAGCCCTGGTCCGGCGCGGAGGTTCAGATCTACCAGTCCAACGAGTTGATCGACATGGGGGTGTTCGCCCCCGGTGACACCGTCGACATCACGGGGATCCTGGTGCAGTACGACAGAACCGTCCCGTACACTGAGGGCTGGGAGCTTTCGCCCCGCGTTCAGGAGGACATGACGATGGCGGTGCCCCCGCCGCCGCCGGCCCCGGTGTTCTGGACGGATTCGGCGCTCCGTGTTCCCTCTCAGGTGTTCAGGCCAGACGGCAACGAGGTCATTCCCATCGCCTATCTCGCGCCAGAGAGGAGCGAGGTCAAGATGGAGATCTATGATCTTCAGGGACGGGTTGTGAGGACGCTTACCGAGAGCGAGTACACGGGCCACTCGGCGATCCCTGAGCTCCACAAGCCTGATTTCTATGTGCAGGGCACCAACGGCTGGGACGGCCGCGATGACCTTCGACGGTTGGTTCCCGCGGGCGCGTATGTCTGCCGTCTCGAAGTGGAGGACACAGACGGGCAGGTCAGCGTCTCGACGGCACCTATCGTGGTCGGTCTCAAGCTGACGGACTGACGGTCGCAATCGGACTGAAAGGATGATCGTATGCATGTGATGCGGGTACTTCTGATCGGGATGTTTATCGTCGCCCTGCCAGTGCTGGCTGGCGCCGACATCATCCCCATATCGGACGTCAACGAGAACGACGTGAACGGGTTCCCGGTGCTCAGGGACAGTGTTGTGACGGTGCAGGGCGTGGCGGTCGTGGCGACCGGGACGCTGGGAGCCGACACCGATATCTACATTCAGGACGGGACCGGCGGCGTGAACGTGACGCAGGCCGGCATGGCCTCGCCCGTCATCGCTCTGGGCGACAGCGTCCGGGTAACCGGCCTCGTAGACCACAAGTCAGGCCGCAAGCAAACCGCGCTCGTGATCACGTCCGTGCATCCCTCGACGAGGATGATCGTTGTGAACAGCGGCAACGAGCTTCCGGAAGCGCTCGAGCTGACGCCGCGCCAGATCTCGGAGTCTGGTGATGACCTCGAGGGGATCTACGCCGTCGTCAGGGGTGTCTCGCTCACCGGCCCCTACGGCTGGGTGAGCTGCGGTAGCCCTCCGATCGACGTCCACACGGAGGTCACGGACGGTGACGCGAACTGCTGGCTCTGGTTCGACAAGGACACGGACCTCTGTTGTTCGCAGGAGCCTCTCGAGACCTTTGAGATCTACGGCTTCGTGGTTCCCGCCATCGGGACCATCGCCGAATCCGGCCACGGGATCCTCCCGGTAATGAGATCCGATGTGCTCTCGTCCGGTCCCGGGAGTGGGTTCGTCGCGCTCGATCCGGACCGCGTGTACACGGGCGCTACTGCCGACCTCGCGTTCGCGTTTGAGGCGGACGGCGGTGAGCTGACGCAGGTGTCGATCGCGCTGCCGAGCGAGTGGACCTTCTCGGGCGACGCGTCTGACGTGCTCCTCGACGGCCCCGCGTTTGGTGGAGCGGTGATCGAATCGACGCCTGACCTCGTTGTTCTGACCGGGTGCGAGCTGACCCAGGGAAGCCCGGGTTCGGTGACACTGATTGGAACAGACGCACCCGCGTCGGCGGGCACGTATTCGTTCGAGGTCAAGACGGCAGGCGGGGGCGGCGACCTGGCTGACATCCGGACGCAGCCTGAGATCGGGGTGGGGGCCCTTGCCGACGCCGGCGCCGTGCTCATCAATGAGCTCTATGCCCACTCCGGCCTCTACGATTTCATCGATCGAGCGGAGTTTATTGAGCTCTACAACCCAGGTGACGAGGCGGTCGATCTGACGGGCTGGGTACTCACCGATATCGACAACTCCGGTGAGTGCTGCGGGTCGAACCTCTGGGAGTTTCCCGAGGGGACCGTGCTTGAGGCCTATGAATACCTCGTGATCGCCAAGGACGCCAAGCTAAGCTACAGTTCGGGTTTCTACAACGTGTTCGGAGAGTGGCCGGACTTCGAGTTGTTCGATCCCTACGGGACGGATATCGACTGGCCTGATGGCGACGCGCCGAACATGATCCTCGTGAGCCCCGATGACGGTGACCCAAGTGTGAACCAGGAGATCCGTCTCCTCGGTGGTTCCGACGAGAGCGGCACGCTCGCCGCGGGTGTGCCGGCCTACGAAGCGGTCCTGCTCTACTCGGACCGGACAATGGCCTGTCTCGTCGATGCGGTCGAGTACCGCGACCCGCTGTTCCTGGCCGAGGATCCCTGTGCGGGCGCTCCGGGTCTGGGCGGTTCCACCGACGCATGGGTTCCCGGTCCACCGCCCTGGGACACGTCGCTTGGGAGGAAGAGGGGCGAAGAAGGCCCCGTGGACACGGGTGTCAGCCGTGACGACTTCTTCCTTGTCGCGCCTACACCCGGCGAGCAGAACCCGGCCTCCGACGAGTCGGCTCCGACCGTGATCGCGGACGCCGGCAACAACCTTCCGGGCGTCAGCCACAACCTCGCGCTCATCGAGTTCAGCGAGCCCGTCGACCCCGATCAAGCGGTGGATATTTCCAACTACTTCGTGGGAGACGTGATGGACTCTGTCCACATGCTCGAGGCCGTGTTGTCGCGCGACGGGAGGACCGTCCTCCTCACGACGACCGACAGGACGCCGGGCGAGCCTTACTCGGTCGACATACACGGGGTCAGTGACGTTGCCGGCAACGAGATGGAGCCGTTCTCGGGAACGACACAGCTCGGCATCAACACCATCTCCATCGCGGACGTGCAGGAGTACGATGAGGAGACCGGCCTCAGTGTGAGGGCCGACTCGACGGTGAAAGCCGTCGGCTTCTTGACGGTCCCTCCGGGCGTCTTCCAGCCGGACTACACCAGCATATACATCCAGGAACCGGACGGCGCGGGCGTCAACGTCTTCATGTACGGACAGATGACGGAGCCGGCGTTCGAGGGCGACCTGATCTCCGCCACCGGCACGATCGTCGACTACATCAGCGGCAACTCCGGCGCGGGAGCGACGACGGAGGTGGACGCGAGTTCGGTCTCGGTTCTCGCCCGCGGGTTCGCGCCGCTTCCGCCGACCGTGATGGCGACCGGCGACGTCGGCCACGAGGACAACGAAGGCCTGTTCGTGAGGACGTCCGGGGTCGTCGTGAGCGTCGAGGGCTTCGCGATCTACGTCGATGACGGTTCCGGGTCGATCCAGATCTACCAGAACTTCAACAATCTCGATTTCAGCGTTTTCGCGGTCGGAGACAGCGTGAGTATGACGGGCGTCATTCTGCAGTATGACCAGACGGCACCCTTCCTCTCAGGGTATGAGCTGTCGCCGCGATACGACTCTGACATGGAGATCCTCGAGGCCCACTACACCGGCAGCGCGGACGTCAAGGTATCGGCCCGCGTGGTCGACCTGAGTTCCGATGAGGTCATCGAGATCAGCTACAACGCACCGAAGGCGAGCCACGTCACCGTGCGCATATTTGACCTCAAGGGAAGAGAGGTGGCGACCGTCTACGACGGCATCTGTCTGGGTCCACAGCGCACGACGTGGGACGCCAAGGACAGCGCGGGGAACAGGGTGCCGATGGGCGCCTACCTGTGTCACGTGATGGCGAGAAACAGGGGAAGCGGCAACGGAAGCAACGCGGCAGTACCGATAGTCGTTGGAACGAAACTGGACTAGCTAGCGGACGAGAATACAGATGACACGAATGGTCTCAGCACCGAAGGAGGTACATGTGAAAGGGGCAAGAACGATCATCGTCGTTGCGGCGGTGGCAGTCCTGCTCGTGCCGTGCGTGGCCCACGCGGAGGGTGTGTTCGACAACCTCATCCTGTCGCCAAGGGCCCGCGCAATGGGCGGAGCGTTCGTCGCGGTCTCGGACGATGAGACTGCCATCTTCACGAACCCGGCAGGACTTGCCGATCAAACCACCAGCGGCTTCTACGGGAGCTACGTGGACCTGTTCGGCTATGATTACTTCAAGCTGATGTCCCTTTCGGCGGTGACGCCGACGAGCTACGGGACCGTGGGATTCGGCGCCAGGATGTTCACGGTCGAGCAGAACGACGTCGACCTCGAGAAGGAGTACACGATCTCACTCGGTCAGGGCTTCATGCTGATGAAGGACGTCCACTCCTCGCTCGCGGTCGGCTACGCGGCGAACCTCTACGGGCTCTCCTTCGAAGCGCCGAGCGTCTCGGGCGAGGATCTTGGCTCGGCCAACGCCGTCGGGTTTGACGTGGGCGTGCTCGGCACCCTGCGCGGACGGACCCAATTCGGGTTCTTCATGAAGAACATCAACAACCCGAAGATGGGAGAGACCGACACCGAGGACCTGCCCCAGTGGTTCACGGCGGGCGTGGCGTACAGCCCATACGGTGGTGTCACGACATCACTCGAGATGCAGAAGCAGGACGACGAGGACGTCAGAACCTGCTTCGGTGTCGAGGCCGAGGTGAACGACTTCCTGACGATGCGAGCGGGTCTGCAGAACAATCCGAACCGCGTATCAGCCGGGTTCGGAGCGATGTGGCGGGCGGTCCGTATCGACTACAGCTACACGTCGCACGCCGTTCTGCCCGGCGGCCACCACTTCGGGCTGGGCATGGTGTTCTAGAGCAGCGCGGACGGACCTGGGAACCGTATGAATCCGGTTCCTGAACAGAGTGAACCACGGGAGGCACGATGAGAAGACTGAAAGCCATGGGGTTCCTCGCGATCCTGGTCGGATTGTTCCTGACCTCGATCGCCCCATGTGTTCTGGCCGGGGAGCCGCTGGACCTGAACCGCGCGACGCTTGAGGAGATCATGAAGCTCCCGGTCTCGGAAGAGGCCGCGCGCGCGATCTGGGAACGCAAGGAGTTCAGGTCCTACTTCGTGAGTGTGTACGAGCTGCGAGAGCTGCCCGAGATAGGGCAGAAGGAACTCAACCTGCTCAAACCACTGGTGAAGATAGTCGCGGTCCCGGTCGAGGACGAGGAGCTCAAGAGGATCAACGAGATCTACTACAGGATCCGCAACTGGGAGGCTGAGGAGGGGGCCAGTGAGGCGTTGGTGGATCACTGGATCGATCTCGCGAAGGATCCGTTCAACATCAACGAGGCGAGCTACTGGCAGATCGCGAATCTGCAGACGGTCTCGCCGCCCGACGCCGCCGCTATCTACAGCTTCACACAGCGGAACCGGATCGAACGGCGGACGGCGCTGCGCAATGTTCCGGGGCTCACCTATTGGGGGTACTACAACGCCCGCAACTTCGTGCGCTACAAGGAGGCGGAGGAGTCGGACGAGATCAGAGGCAGCTACCAGTTTCGCGCCTTCGACACGTCTTCGTTCTTCGATATTGACGAGTGTCTGCAGGAGAACAGGAACCCCGCGGACGGCGCGTACGACTCGTGGTGGGATCGCCTGGACCTCGACAGCGCCGGTCCCATCTACCAGCACAAGCTGCGGCTCAGGTGGGGCCAGGACGTCAGGGCGGGTGCTCTGGCCTACAGCGGTATCGACACCGGCAACGGGTTCGACGCGCTGAAGTACCATGTGACGGTTGAGAACAAGGACGTGGGACCGGTCCACTTCGACAACGTCATAGTCGGAAACTACGCCGTCGCGTTCGGCCAGGGTCTGGTGATGCAGAACACCGACTTCTTCAAGCCGCGCAACTCCGGCTACGGCTGGGACAAGCGTCACATCGGGATCATCGGTGATCTGTCTCAGACTCAGGAGTTCCAGCTTCACGGGATCGCGACGGAGTTCGACGTCGGGAAAGTAAGGAGCATCCTGTTCTACTCCGACGACTGGAAGGACGCGGTTCTGAATCCGGGCGAATCGGGTGAGGAGACGGTCAACCAGTACATCATCATGTCGCCCAGGATCGACAACGATGACCTCGCGGCCGGAGGACTGCGCCCGATGCGCGACGTCCTTCACGAACAGACCCTCGGCGGGAACGTCAAGTACATCTTCGGCCCGGGCACGTGGGTCGGGCTCTCAGGGTATGAGGCGCGGTACAATAGGTTCTTCAAGTCCGCGTACGACCCGGACGGTACGAGCGACGTCAGCTGGATGGTCCCGGACGCCGACGAGGACCACATCGTCAATATGGACAGCGAGTACTTCGGTTCCTACACGAGTCCGGGCAAGTTCCGGCGTGTGTACGGCGCCGAGTTCCAGTGGGTCCACGACAACTACTCGTTCGCGGGTGAGTACGCCGGGCTGGACTCAGACGGCGAGCTCACGAAGTTCGAGGATGATCCGAAGGCTCTCGTCGTCAACGGGTTCGCCTCCTACAGCAACCTCAGTGTGCTCGCGCTCTACCGCGACTACGACGTGGGGTTCGAGAACCCGTACAACCGGGCGTTCTCAGAGTACAAGCGCTATAAGGGGACCGTTCTTGAGGACCAGTACTATCTTCAGGATCCCATCTACGGTCTGATGTACGACAACTCCTTCATGCCGCAGGCCGAGCGCGGGCTCTACCTGAGCTCGAGGTACAGGTTCTCGCACCGCCTCACGCCGGCGATCGAGTTCGACACGTGGGAGCGGAAGGCCGACGGCGCTGACTACTCGAGGGTGGTGCTCAAGCTACGGTTCCAGCCCATCTACAACATCGTGATGAACTTGAGACACAAGTGGCAGGGCCGGAATAACTCGAACTGGCTGACTCCCATGAGCTACGACCAGGTGGAGTCGAGGCTGAGGATCGAGTACCGGCTGTCGAAGTACGACGAGGTGGAGTTCCTGTTCTCGCGGTCGTGGATTCAGTGGCCGCCGAGGCCTCGTCTGTCGGACAATGTGGAAGCGGATGGCGGCCATCCGGAGATCGGCTCCGCGGCCGTCCCGTCGTACGCCATGGGCGCCCAGGTTACGCACAACGTCAACGACTGGCTGAAGCTCGTGGGTGCGGTCACATACTACGACGGCTTCCTCTGGATGTTCGAGGACGGCAGCTTCCAGATCATGGACGGGAAGGCGGTGAGGTACTGGATATCGATCTCGGATCGCATATCCGACCACCTCGCGCTGCGGCTCCGGTGGACGAACGACCACCCGTATCCGCTGACGTACGTCGATCCCAGGCAGTACAACGAGAACGACCCGCCGTTGAACCCCGAGCCGGACGGCTCGTACGTCAGGGGTGACAGTGGCAGCTTCCGCATCCAGCTCGACTACTCGTGGTAGTTGGGTGGGGCGCAGGAGGCTCAAGGACAACGCCATGGAATCCATGATATCAACAGGGAATTGTAAGAGAGGGAGGGTAGAGATGCGTCGCCTGACGGCTGCAACAGCAGCCATTGCTATAGTGGCGCTCGCCGGAAGCGCGGGCGCGTTCACGCTCGCTGAGTGGGAGCGCTACGGCTATGCGATGTCGACGTACGACGCCAGATCGCTGGGGATGGGAGGTGCAGGGCTCGCTGCCGTGGACGGAGCGGCGGGGATGGCTCTGAACCCGGCGCTGCTGGGCAAGACCGAGGGTATCGATGTTGCCTTGACGGGCCTGCTCGTTCTTGCGGAGGAGTCCAGGGAGATGCCTGTGCATGACAGCTTCGAGTGTGTCATCGCGTACAACACGTACGCGCTGAACACGGAGGTCTACGACCGCTACGTGGGCGCCGTGGCATTCAGCCCGGCGACCGAGCTCACTGACTTCGAGTGGGTGCCTGTGATTGCCGTTGGCTATGGCCCGCGCATCGACATGAGCTACCGCTACCACGTGCAGTACAGGGATCCCGACTTCCAGACGGAGCCGGCCGACAAGATCCTCTATGATGACTACATCGATGGCAGCGGCGGCGTGAACGCTTTCTCTGTGAGCCTGGGACAGGAGGTCGCGGCGGACGTCTACGTGGGGTTGGGCGTTGACTTCCTCAGTGGCGACTACGAGGTCAGCGAGCGACGGGTGTATCCCGCGGATTCCGACGAAGAGGACACGGGTTCGTACGACGATTACGACGACGTGAAGGGCACGCGGTTCACGCTTGGCGTGCTCTGCGAGAACCTCCACAGGGTGGACAGCGCCGCGGTCTACCGGGCGCCGTTCACACTCTCGGGTGATCACAGCTCCCGCACCGTCGGTTCGGAGGACAGCCCCACGAACAGCTTCGAATACGACTACCCCGGCGAGTTTGTGCTGGGCCTGGAGTACCATCCCCAGAATATGCTCATGACGACGGTCAGCTGCGATGTCGAGTACACTCGCTGGTCCGGGTTCAAGGACGACACGCTGGATGACGAT
>JAUVLG010000151.1 GCA_030595835.1 Candidatus Eiseniibacteriota bacterium
GCTGTTCCGTCGGGGCGGCTCCCGTAGCGCTGGCTGCAACTCAATCGGCTCCGCTCAATGGCGTGAGTCTGCCGCCGCGCGCCCGCTCACAGACCGGTTCGAATGACATCCACCACGTAGAGGCTGGCCGAACTCGCTCCCCGACTTCCGCGGCCTCCTAGTGTGTGGATGAGCGTGTCGATTGAGACGGCCGACTACCTGTGGCGTGCGGATCACCTTCGTAGCTTACCCACTTCGATCCGACTCCTGTCGCTGGAGCCCCTTCTGGGACCTTTGGGCCAGCTAGACCTTTCCGGTATCCATTGGGTCATCGTCGGCGGAGAGAGCGGACCGCGGGCTCGGCCCATGGACGCAACCTGGGTAAGAGACATCCGGAAGCAGTGCTGAAGAGACGGTGTTCCATTCTTCTTCAAGCAGTGGGGGGTGGGCAGAAGAAGAGTGGCCGGAGCCTGGACGGTCGGACGTGGGATGAAATGCCGGAGCACCGTGTGCTGACCGTGGGCGTGCGATGAATGGGGGCCCGCCTACTCGGAGCGTTGAATCAGTTCGCGGAGCTTGGCCGCTTGTTCAGCGGGATTCCTCAGCGCTACGACAGTACGCAGTGCCCGCTCGCTGATCGCGGGTCGGCCGACCATGCGGGGCATCGAGAGAATCTGCTTCCGGATCTCCGGAGCGAGCCGCAGCATCGCCATGATCTGAGTGACCCGTGCTCGCGTGATGCCCTCTCGTCGCGCGATCTCTGCCTGGCTCCGTACCTGGCCAGACTCAAGCAGTCCCCGCCACTCCACCGCCTTGACTAGTAGTCCGACCACCCTAGGTCTCTTGGGCTCCTTTGGTTGCTTCGGACCGTAGCGGGGCTCCGGTAGGGCACTGACGATCCGATTCGCCGCCACGCGGCGCGTCAGCGCGCCCACGTTCCCACTCCTGAACGCCCCTTTCGGCCCCAGGGCGATCTCGACCGTCTGTTCGCGGATGGCGGCGTCGCCAAGCGCGTGGTGGTAGCCATCCGCGGCGACGTGGACGATCCTGAACCAGACCTGAGGCTCCGCGACGCTGCGCTAGTTAGTAGACTGACGCATTCGGGGATTTCGGCGGTTGTAATAACCTGTTGCGGAACGGTTAACTACGGGATCTGATACCCCCGGATGTGTCGGTCTACTGAAGTTCGTAGACTGGTTAACTTGGGGAGCCAGCACAGAGAGGCTGCCTGCCTCTGCTAAGTGGGCAGCCTCTCTCCTTGGGCGGCGCCGTTCGATCTCACAACCGCGTGCGCGACTGATACCCCCGGGACGGCGGCGCTGACCTACAGTCAGGAAGGCATGATGTATGACTATTCTTGACATAGACAGGAACCGCTGATAGAATCACTGACTGGCGGTCGGTCACCCGCCTCAGTGAGCGGCGGCGAGGGAGGCCTGGGAAGCCCCGGCGCCGTGTGCATGTGGCGCATAGAGAAGACCAGGAGGATGTCTCTAGCGGAATGAAGATCCTATTCGTCCATTCGATCGAGAGAGGATTGTCTCGTAGAAAGCCGCTCAAGCTCGGTCAAGTTCACCACGGGCTCTCGTACCTGTCCTCCGTTCTCAAGCAGCATGGGCACTCGACCCGGGTCCTCGTCCTCTGTAGTGAGAGAGCGAGATTCAGCCTGGCCCTGACAGCGCAGACCGTGAGGCAACGGGCGCCTGACGTTGTGGCGCTGACTTCTGTGTCCAGCCAGTATCCATTCATCGACGGAATCGCTCGCGCGATCAGGCGCATACGGCCGGAGGCTTATCTGATGATCGGCGGTCCGCACGCATCCCTCAACCCTGAGGAGTGTGCGGCAAGCGTCTACGACGCCGTTTGCGTAGGCGAGGGGGAACGGCCCATGGACGAGCTGATCGCTCAACTGGCGTCGGGGCAGCGACCTTCCGACATCCGGAATATGTGGCTGCGACGAGCGACTGGCTCGGTGCAGAGGAACCCCACACGACCATTCCTGCAGGATTTGGACGAGTTGCCGTACCCAGACTGGGACATGTGGCTGCCGTGGATTGACGATGAGGAGTTCTTCTCCCCCGCGATTGTGATCGGAAGGGGCTGTCCGTACAACTGCTCATACTGCTCGAACCATTCGCTCAGGAGGCTCGCCAGCGGCAAGTATGTCCGGTTCCGGTCACCGGAGAACATCGTCGGTGAGATCGAGGAGGTCCGGCAGCGCTATCTGAAGGGTGATCGCAATATCTACCTGGAGGTGGAGGCGATTGCGATCGACAAGACCTGGGCGCTCAATCTGTGTGAAGCGCTCCGCCGTTACAACTCCACACTCTCGGAGCCGCTGCAGTACCGCTGCAACTACCGGATCACGCCGCAGTCCTTGGACGAAGAGGTCTTCCGCGCCCTCGCGACCGCGAATTTCCGCAGACTTAACATCGGACTGGAGGCGGGAAGCGAGAGGGTCCGCAGAGAGATCCTGAAGAGGGACTATTCCAACGACGACTTCCGCAGAGCCATCGACCTGGCCCGTCGGAACGGGCTGGAAGTGAACCTCTACAACATGATTGGGGTTCCCGGTGAGACGGTCAGCGATCACATGGAGACCGTGCGACTGAACCGTGAAGCGCGGCCCGACTACTCGTATACCTCCATCTTCTTCCCGTACCCAGGTACGGAGCTACGCAAGACATGTGAGGATCGCGGTCTCCTCTCGGGTGGCCTCGATGTGCGCCGAGAGAGGAAACACGCGGTCCTTGATCTCCCTGAGTTTCCGCGTCGTCAGGTCCAGAGGGCGTACGATCTGTTCGATTGGCGGATCCACAAGGGACAGTGGCCGGTTCACGTCCGTCTTCGCAAGCTGGTTCGGCGCTACATCTACAAGTTGGGCGTGGTCGACTGCGTGTACCGCACCCTCACGCCGGCATGGCGATTCGTGTCGGATGCGTTCGGGATCGACAGATCATACGGACGAAACCTCCCAGGATGACGATGGGACCTACGCAGGGAGGCCGCCAGATGGGTCAAGGGGAGTGAGCCGCGAGCACGGCACCTGGTCAACTCGGTCGCTGAGTGACTCTTCCCACAGGGTCGCACCTCGGGGCGCACGCGGTCCCTCAAGAGCACGCTCTGGGACACCGCCCCGGGGAGGCGGACCTCTCTACCGAGAAATCTGATTCAGCATCTTCTCAAACTCGCGCACTTGCTGCTTCGGATCCTCGATCTGGATCAGAGGGCGGAGACGACGCTCACTGAAGAACCGCATTGCGCTCTGATTCTCCAGCTTCAGCAGTTTCTCCTGGACCTCTGAATCCAACCGCAGGAGATTCGTGACTTGTGTGACCCGTGCTCGCGACACACCCATCTCTCTCGCGAGATCAGCTCGGGTCGTCACGGAGGGGTCGTTCTCCAG
>JAUVLG010000023.1 GCA_030595835.1 Candidatus Eiseniibacteriota bacterium
ACCAAGGTCGTCGAGCGCGGCGGGATAGGTGGCGTCATCATCAACACGGCGGGCGTCGGCCTGATCGCGGCTGGAACAGACGTGTCCGGGGACCGCGCGCGGCCGGGAGATACCGTGATCGTCTCCGGTACGATAGGAGACCACGAGACGGCGATACTCGTGGCTCGTGAGGGGCTTCGACTCGAGCAGACCATTGAGAGCGACTGCGCGCCGCTGGACGGGCTCGTAGCAGCGGTGCTTGCGGCGTGTCCGGACGTCCACGTCATGCGCGACCCGACCCGCGGGGGCCTGGGGACGACTCTGAACGAGATAGCGTCCCGCTCAAACGTGAGGATCACGATCGATGAGTCCGCCCTGCCGCTCGACGCACGGGTCCGTTCCGTGTGTGATATTCTGGGGTTCGATCCCATCTACATGGCGAACGAGGGGAAGATGATCGCGGTCGCTCCGTCCTCTTCGGCGGACGCCGTCCTCGAGGCCATGAGAAATGACCCGCTAGGCCGCGACGCGGCCGTCATCGGCGCCGTGTCCGAGGGCGGAGGCGTCAGGCTGCGTACAGTGATCGGGGGGGAGCGCCCCGTCGTCATGCTCGAGGGCGTCCAACTGCCCAGAATCTGCTGAGGAGTATCGATTGCACGAACTGTCCATCTGTCAGAGCATGCTGAAGATCGTCGACTCGACGATGGAGCAGCACGAGGGTGCTACGCTCCTGAAGATATTCCTGGACATCGGGCGCGGATCGACCATCGAGCCCATTCTCCTGAGCGAGGCATTCGACGTGATTACGTCGGGCGGTCCCTACGAGGGCACGGAGCTCGTGATCAACGACATCCCAATCTCGGGGCGGTGCCGCGACTGCGGCAGAGACTTCACGTATGAAGAGCTCGCGGTCGGGTGCCCCAAGTGCGGCTCGACCAACATAGAGATCACGGCCGGGCTCGAGTTGGACATCAAGGCCCTGGAGGTCGACGACTGATTCACGCGCCGCCTGTCGAGGCGGGTGTGCCCCGAACGCGCGCGGCGCCCCCGGGTGTCCTCGGACGCGGCAGGCCACGGCACTGAACGCGGGAACGAGCAGAGAGGGAAACGGAATGAGCCGAGTAGAGATCGAGAAGAAGATCCAGAGCGAGAACGACCGACTGGCGATTGAGAACCGTAAGGTGTTCGCTGAAGCGGGCGTGCTCGTGCTTAACATCATCAGTTCGCCGGGCTCCGGTAAGACGACGCTCCTGGAGGCGACGCTGGACAGGCTCGCGGACAAGATGAACGTGGTCGTGATCGAGGGGGACGTGAGCACCGAGCGGGACATGGACCGTGTGCGAGCGCATGGCGCATCGGGTATTCAGATAAACACCGGCGGTGGCTGCCATCTCTCGGCCAAGATGGTAGGCGCGGTTCTGGGTCAGCTCGACCTCGGTTCCGCGGAGCTCGTGTTCATCGAGAACGTGGGCAACCTCATCTGCCCGTCCACGTACGACCTGGGCGAGGACATCCGCATGGTCCTCCTCTCGACGACTGAGGGCGACGACAAGCCAATGAAGTACCCGTCGATCTTCCACGAGGCCAGCGTCGCCGTCCTCAACAAGATCGACCTCCTCCCGCACCTGACGTACGACGTTGAGAAGGTGAAGAAGGAGATTCGTGTGCTCAACCCGGACAGCGAAATACTGGAGCTGTCCGCCACGACCGGTGAGGGGGTGGACGCGTGGGTCGAGTGGATCCTGGTGAAGCTCCGTGAGAAGAAGAGCACACAGACTTAGGGGGACTCTTTGACGCTCTGGTTGCTGGTGGTGGCCGTGATTGTTCCGACCGTCTTCCTGAAGAAGTTCCGCAGGTGGCTGTCCTCTATGACAGGCGCGGTGTGGATCCTCGTGGGCCTGACTGTCATGTCGCTCCTTGGCGTCATGATCGGCCAGAACCTGTCTCCGGATGCGTACACCCACCGCTACGGGCAGGTGGTCGGATCGTTCGTCTACCGCTCGGGTCTGTCCGACATCTTCACCTCGTGGTATTTCCTTCTCCTTGTTGCCGTGCTCGCCGCGTCTCTCGTCGCGTGTTCGTTCGGTAGGCTGAGGAAGTTGGCCGCCGCGCGTGGCGCTGGCCGGGCGTCCAGGGCCGGGTCACTCCTTCTCCACCTATCCATGGTCGTGATACTGGCTGGCGGCGCAGTGACGGCGGTCTTCGGCTTCCGATACCCGGCGCCCGTGTATCTGTCCGCGGGGGATGAGATGGAGGTTCCGGAAGGTGGCTTCACGATTCGCGTGGACGCGGCGAGTACCGAGTTCAGCGACGAGGGCGTGATCGCCGACTACTTCTCAGACGTCGTTGTGATCGAGGACGGAGAGGAGATCCTCTCGCATCGTATAGAGGTCAACAGCCCCCTCGTCCACAACGGAGTCGGTCTCTACCAACACGAGATGCTTCCGTCTGCGACCTCGGTTTTGGAAGTGGTGTTTGGGATCGTCGTCCTGACGGAGGACGGCGAACTACCTTTAGCGACGATCGCGGTTCCGTTCAACGAGGAGTTCGAGCTGCCGGGCACAGACATCACCCTCAAAGTGCTGGAATTCCTCGCGGACTTCACCTACGATATCGAAAGTCGAACCGCCTCGCTGATCTCCCTGAGTCACCGGAACCCGGCGGTTCTGGTTCGGATATCCGAGGCCGGCAGCGTCATCGGCGACAGGTGGATCTTCGCGGACGTGCAGACCCACCGCGATGACACGGGTCTCCCGTGCCGGCTCTTCCTGTTCGACTATCTGCCGGACTACGAGAGAGGACTCACGAGATTCGAGCTCTCCCGTCAGCCCGGGACGCCGCTTCTCTTCATCGGGTTCGCCGCGATGTCCCTGGGACTTTGCCTCACATTCTGGACGAGGACGGGACGCCCCTCTACTCCGCGGAGGTGAACGAAATGCAGGGCGGAACGGACATGCTTTTCTTCTGGGTGGCGCTCTGGTGCTACCTGGCGGCAACTGTGGGTGCGTCGGTCTACGCGGGCACGCGGAAGGACGGCGTCAGGACCATCGTCTTCTTCGTCACGCTCCTGGGGTTCGCCTCCAACACGGGCGCGCTCGTCATGCGTTCGGTGTTGTCGGGGCACCCGCCGGTGACGAACCTCTTCGAGTACCTGTCCTTCTTCGCGTGGGCCATCGTGCTCGGGTTCCTCATTATCTGGCGGAAGAAGGGCCTCGAGCTTCTGACCGCTTTTGCGTCGACCGTCGCCTTTGCCATGATGGCCATGGCCTCGCTCTTTCCGACGGACGTCTCCAGGCAGCTCATTCCGGCGCTCCAGAGCTACTGGTTGTGGATACACGTTTCAATGGCGATCATGGCGGAGGCGGCGTTCGCCGTGGCGTTCGTCGCGTCCCTGATGTGTATCATGGGAGATAGACGAGGCCACACCCGATTGCCGAACCGCAACCTGCTGGACTCGATCGCGTACCGAGCGATAGGCATCGGATTCCCGCTTTTCACAGTCGGTGCCCTCTTCGCGGGCGCCGTGTGGGCTCAGAGAGCCTGGGGCACTCCGTGGTCCTGGGACCCGAAAGAGACGAGTTCACTCATCGTCTGGCTCGTCTACGCCATCTACCTCCACGTCCGCAGGACGAGGAAGGGTAGTATTGCGCTGACCTCGGGCCTGTCGGTTCTGGGGTTCACACTGACGATTCTGACGATACTCGGGAGCAAGTTCCTCGGGGGTCTTCACTCCTACGGCTAGGCGCAGCGGAGACGGGTTGAAGAGAAGCACTGAACTGACACTGAGGTCGTGGATACTCGTCGCCGGCTATCTGGCGCTGATATTCGGAGTCTCCTCGATCCCGCAGAGCCAGCTGAGTCACGCCATTTTCAGGGTGTCTGACAAGCTGGCGCATCTGGCTGAGTACTCGGGCTTCGGTCTGCTTCTTACTTTCGCGGCCCGTGGTTCCCTCCGCCGTACGCGGCGATGGTTGCTGATGGTGATCGTGGTGCTCGTCGGCGCGGGGGTCGGTGCGCTGGACGAGATCTATCAGATGACGGTGCCCGGGCGAGACAGCGAGCTGCTCGACTGGGTCGCCGACGTGGCTGGCGTCCTGGTCGGAACCTGCATCGCCATGGCGCTTGGCAGCTGGATGACGCGGCGCGCCGCCGCGGCCGGCAAACCCGGACACGACAGACAGGTGACGTAGACATGGCATACAAGGCACCACGCGGCACGCGCGATGTACTCCCCGACGAATCATGGAAGTGGCAGCGCATCGAACGGGTCTTCAGGGCGACGGCGGACCGGTTCGGCTATCGCGAGATCCGTCTGCCGGTCTTCGAGGAGACGGAGCTCTTCGCGCGCGGCATCGGAGACGCCACGGACATCGTCCGGAAGGAAATGTACACGTTCACCGACCGCAAGGGTCGCAGTCTCACGCTACGTCCGGAGGGCACAGCTGGCACGGTGCGCTCGTTCATCGAACACAACATGGGACGTGGCGCACGCCTCACGAAGCTCTACTACTTCTGCCCGATGTTCCGCTACGAGCGACCACAGGCCGGACGCTATCGCCAGTTCTGGCAGTGGGGTCTCGAGGCGATCGGTTCCATGAACCCCGCCGTCGATGCGGAGATAATCCACTTCTCGGTCGATCTGTTCGAGAGCCTGGGGCTGGCGGGGGCCGAGGCACGCGTGAACAGCGCCGGGTGCCCGACGTGCACGCCGGCCTACAACGAACTGCTGAGGGAAAGACTGGGGGGGAAGCTCGACCAGTTCTGCGACGACTGCAAGGTGAGATACGAGCGCAACCCGCGTCGCATGTTTGATTGCAAGAACGAGCACTGCCTGGAGCTACTGGAGGACGCCCCTTCGATCCTGGAGTCGCTCTGCGAGGAATGCGCCGAGCACTTCGCGAGCGTCAGGAAGCACCTCGAGCGGATGTCCGTCAGGTTCGTCGTCGATTCGTCGATGGCGCGCGGACTCGACTACTACACGAAGACGGTCTTCGAGGTTCACCACGAGGGCCTGGGCGCACAGAGCGCGCTCTGCGGAGGGGGACGGTACGATGCCCTCGTCGAGGAGCTGGGCGGCGCGCCTACGCCCGCGTGCGGCGTATCGTCTGGGGTGGAGAGGCTCATCACCGCGCTCACGGACACGGGTGTCATGACCGGCACTGAACCTGGCCCTTCCGTCTACGTCGCTTCCCTGGGAAGCGAAGCTGCCCTCGCGGCTGCTGCGGTAATCGCGGAGCTGCGCAAGTCGATCTCGGTTGAGACCGACTATCAGAGTCGAAGTCTGAAGGCGCAGATGAAAGAGGCCGGCAAGCTTGGCGCCGGCCACGTCGTTATCATCGGTGAGGACGAGGTCGCGCGCGGTGTCGCCGTGGTCAAGAACATGACGACCGGCGAACAGAACGAGGTGGCGGCGGACGAAGTGGTCGCGGCGCTCCTGGTCGAGCGTCTCGCCTCCACGCAGAGTGACAAGTAGCACCGGAGTGCAGCCGGGAGCCGAGAGCTTCCGAGAGACATGGCGTTAAGACATCGGAACATCACTGGGGATGGACTCTGCAATGAAACTGAAACAGATGGGAACGCTTCGGCGGACACACAACTGCGGCGCGCTGCGGAAGGAAGACGCGGGAAACCAGGCCGTGTTGATGGGATGGGTCCACCACCGTCGGGACCTGGGCGGTCTCTTCTTTATCGATCTCAGAGACAGGTACGGCACGACTCAGGTGGTCTTCCGCCCGGACGACAATCAGGAGCTGCACGCGAAGGCCGGGGAACTCGGAGCGGAGTACGTCATAGCCGTTCGCGGCGAGGTGTCCACGCGCCCCGAGGGCACGACCAACCCGGACCTGCCCACGGGCGAGGTCGAGCTGATCGCGCGCGAGCTTCTTGTCCTGAACGCGTCTCTCACGCCACCCTTCGTCCTCGAGGAGCCGCTGCAGGCGAGCGACGAACTGCGTCTGGAGTATCGCTATCTTGACCTCCGCCGTCCCCACATGCAGCGGTTGATCGAGGCGCGCCACGTGGCGGCGCAGACCACACGCGCCTACCTTACGGAGCAGGGATTTCTCGAGATAGAGACGCCCCTTCTTGCCAAGAAGACACCGGAGGGCGCCCGCGACTTCATCGTCCCGTCGCGCATCCAGCCCGGCAAGGTCTACGCGCTGCCGCAGTCGCCGCAGCTCTACAAGCAGATACTGATGGTGGGCGGGTGCGACCGCTACTTCCAGGTCGCGCGTTGCCTGCGGGACGAGGATCTGCGGGCGGACCGTCAGCTCGAGCACACGCAGATCGATTTCGAGATGAGCTTCGTGACCGAGGACGACGTCTTCGGCGTCGCGGAAGGGCTGATGCAGTCGATATGGAGAGCCGTGCGCGGTGATGAGCTGACGATTCCATTCCCGAGGCTTGCGTACCGGGACGCGATGCTCCGCTACGGAAGCGACAAGCCGGACGTGCGGTTCGGGATGGAGATAGTTGACCTGACCGACGCGGTTCGCGAGTCCGAGTTCAGGGTCTTCCGATCGACCATCGAGGGCGGTGGCGTGGTGCGCTGTCTGAACGCATCGGGCTGCGCCGTGTGGTCCCGCAAGGACATCGACACAAAAGAGGAGCTGGCGAAAAAGTGGGGCGCGAAAGGTCTGGCCTGGACGAAGGTCGAGGGCGGGGAGTTCAAGGGTGGGATAAGTAAGTTCCTATCCGAGAATGAAGCCGCCGCGATCACCGAGAAGGCCGAGGCCACCGACGGCGACATCCTCCTCTTCGTCGCGGACAAGGAGGCTACTGTTGCCCGCGTCCTCGGGAATCTCAGAATAGCTCTCCGGGACGAGCTCTCGCTCGTGTCGGCGGACGACTTCGCGTTCACGTGGATCACGGAGTTCCCGCTCTTCGCACAGAACGAGGAGACCGGCGCCTGGGAGGCGGAGCATCACCTGTTCTCGATGCCCAGGGAGCAAGACCTCGAGTTCCTCGAGACGGACCCGGGCAGGGTGCTCGGCAGGCTCTACGATCTCGTGTGTAACGGCTTTGAGCTGGCGTCGGGCTCCATCCGAATCCACCGGCGCGACATCCAGGAGCGGGTGATGAAGGTCGTCGGGATCTCGGCGGCCGACGCCGACAGGCGTTTCGGTTTCCTCCTGAAGGCGTTCGAATACGGAGCACCGCCGCACGGCGGGCTGGCGCCGGGTCTGGACAGGATCATCATGCTGCTGACAGGCGAAGACGGTATCCGTGACACCATCGCCTTCCCGAAGACGTACCGCGGCTTGTCCCTCATGGACGGCTCCCCCTCCGAGGCGGAGCCGGAGGTGTTGGATGAGCTGAGAATCAGGATAGTCGAGCCGAAGAAAGTCTGAGAAATTACTGACGCTAGGTCAGAGACGGCGACCTCAGATGGTCGCCGTCTGCCTGTTCTGGCCCGCAATCTGCACCCTTGGAGCGGTGCAAGCTGTGTGCGTAACGGTGCTAACCTCGCACTGGCTCGGCGAATGGGGCTTGACACCGCTTCCTCAGCTCTGATATTGTATGAGGTAGACGAAGGGGTCTGTTCGGGTTTCGCCCCCAGAGGGGGGCGACGCTAATATTGGTATGTTGGAAGGGGGTGCCAACTGATGGCAGGCAAGACCATGAGGTACATCGCTTTCGCGGCGTTACTTCTCGTCCTGGGCGTTGCCCTGACAGGGTGCGGCCCAAAGCCGCCGTGTGAGGGAGCTGACGTGACGTCGGTTCGGTCGGCGCAGGACGAATGTGCGGCGGCGGGCGACGAGCTGGACGAGGCTCGTGATACGAGAGCGGGTCTGGAGGCGGAGGTTGCTTCCACCAAGGCGGAGATCGCGGGTCTCGAGGGTCAGCCTTCCGATCTCGCCCGGCGTCTTCACGAACTTGAGAAGGGCAGCGGACGCTAGTCGGCCGCGCTACGACGAAGAAAGGAGAGAGACCAAGAATGCTGCATAGACTGATTGTCGCACTGGTCCTCCTCGTCGCCGTCGCGCTCGTGACCGGCTGCGCGCCGCAGATCACGAGGACGGCCGATCCGAGCGGGGGCGATTTCTACACCGAAGAGGAGTACCAGAAGCTCAAGAAGGACCAGCGTGAGGCGTACTGCGGGGATCTGCTCGTCGCGTACGGCGAGGCGCAGGACTGCGTGGACGATGCGAAGGCCGACCTGGCGAGAGAGTCTGAGGCGCTCGGTGACCTCGGAGACGCGCTCGCCGGGCTCACACCACAGCTCATGAGTCTCCGGAGCGAGGTCGCGGCTCTCAAGGGTCAGATCGCGTACTTCGAGGGGCTTCCGCGGATGTACATGGTCGAGAAGGGGGATTTCCTCTACAAGATATCAGGTATGGAGGAGGTCTACGCCGATCCACTCAAGTGGAAGAGGATCTGGCGGGCGAACAAGGACGTCCTGGAGACGTTCTCCGATCCCAACCTGATCTATCCCGACTGGGAACTCATTATCCCACGGGACTGGCCACACAGCTACACGGTCAAGGAGGGCGAAAGCCTCTGGATGATCGCCAAGCGCTGGGAGATCTACGGGGACGGGCGGATGTGGACGGACATCCAGGAGGCGAACACCGACATCCTCAGCGACCCGAACATGATCAGGCCGGGTCAGACTCTGACGATCCCGCGCTAGAGAGCGTGGTGATGCTGGTTGGCTCGAGCTCGTCCAGGTGGTAGATACTGGAGGGGTCCGGGGAACCGACGGGGAGAGTCTTTCAGAGGCTGGATTCTTGCATATGACATCGGGCTCTTGGTTCCTGGGTTCCCAGACGAACCAAGAGCCCGCTTTTTGGGCGCGGCCTTAGGGAGTGATGCAACGTGACGCACAAGGTCTCAGTCGAGGACATAGATTCCGTCCATCTGTACGGACGGAACGACGTCAATCTCCGATTGGTCCAGGACTCGTTTGATGTGAAGGTGGCTGTACGTGGTGGAGAGATAACCATCGTCGGTGACGACGACGACGAGGCCACCAAGGCGGAGAAGGTCCTGACCGAGATGGCGAACCTCGTGCGCCGTGGACGTACCGTGAGGCGCGAGGACGTGTCGTACGCGATTCGCATGGTGCAGGCGGACCACGCGGAGGAGCTGACGCAGTTCTACGCCACGGGGACTCGTCTGAAGGGACTGAAGAAGCCCGTCGAGCCGAAGACGGTCGGCCAGAAGAAGTACGTCGAGGCGATGCTGAAGCACGACATCGTCGTCGCCATCGGCCCGGCTGGGACCGGCAAGACGTATCTCGCTGTCGCCATGGCGGTGGCGGCGCTCAGGCAGAAGGAGGTCGAGCGTATTGTGCTGGTGCGGCCGGCCGTCGAAGCCGGCGAGAGCTTGGGCTACTTGCCGGGTGACTTCCAGGAGAAGATCGCACCGTATCTTCGGCCGCTCTACGACGCCCTGCGCGATATGATGGACCCGGAGCGCGTCAGGAGACTCACTGAGATTGGTACGATCGAGGTCATCCCTCTGGCCTACATGAGGGGTCGCACCCTGAATGATGCGTTCGTCATCCTCGACGAGGCGCAGAACAGCACGATGCCTCAGATGAAGATGTTCCTGACCAGGCTTGGGTTCAGTTCGCGCGCCGTCGTCACAGGCGACATCACGCAGATCGACTTGACCAGCAGGAAGCTGTCGGGCCTCGTCAGAATCCAGGAGATACTGACGGACATCAAGGGAATCGAGTTCGTCTACCTGAACGAGAGCGACGTCGTGAGGCACAGACTTGTGCGAGAAGTTATCAAGGCGTTCGAGCGCTACGCCAGAGCCAGAGAAGAGCGGGCACAGGAGGACGACTGATGGCCGCGTTCTTTAGTCGAAAGAAAGACGCCGGCGCCAGAGCGGACCGCGTGTCTCTCGCGAGCGAAGGGCAGGAGGATCGCGCCGTGTTCGCGGCGTGCCGATCGAAGATCCTTCTCTGGGTGGCCATGGTTGCCGTGTTCATCGTTCTGCTTGAGATCATCTTCCCGGCGGCCGTTCCGGGGAGTGGTGTCGAGCTGTCTATTGGACAGATCGCCCGTGAGGAGATAGTAGCGCCATTCGACTTCGATGTTCTCAAGTCCGCGGACGAGTTTCGTGACGAGCAAGAGCTTGCAGCAAGAGGCGTCGTCCCCGTGTATGAATTCGACGAGGGCGTACAGGTCGAACAGCGCCGTCGCTTCGGGGAGTTCTTGTCGAGAGCCTACGGCGTTCGCGGCGGCCCGGAGTCGATCAGGCAGAAACAGGACATGCTGGGTCAGCTCGGGGTGGCCCTGTCCGAGACGACGCGACAGATACTCGCTGATCCCGCCCGAGCGGTCGGCGTGGAGGACAACGCGCGCGAGGTTCTGAACGCTCTCTATGAGAGAGGGATCCTGAGAGCCTGCGGTGATCCTCCGTCGCCCGAGCAGACCGTCATGCTGATCAGGGGTGATTCGGAGAGCCTGGTGCGGATTCGAGACCTCCTGCCGTACGAAGGTATCGAGGAGGTCGTGAGGCGCGAGGGGCAGCGGACGCTTTCGGATCGCAGTGAGGCGCTGGCCGTGCGTGAGATAGTCTCGCCGTTCATCCGGGGCAACATCGTTCTCGACCTGGACAGAACCGAGCGAAGGAGACAGGAGGCCGGGGACGCGGTAAGCGAGTACACCGGGCGCGATCTCAAGAAGGACGAGGTCATCCTTCAGCGCGGCGAGAGAGTCACGCAGGAGCACGTGACCATCGTTAGATCGATGGGTATCAAGCGCAACGAGCTTCTTCAGTTGGAGGCCGGCGCGACGCGCTTCTTCCCATCTTTTGGTAGAATTCTGGAAGCGCTCCTGCTGCTCAGCGTGTTGGCCATCTATCTGAGCGTCAGGCGCGCCGCCGTGCTCTTCGACAACCGCTTCCGGTTGCTCTTCATGGTGTTGGTCGTGATCGTAATGGCGGGGGCCGCCGCGGTGCGCGGTGTGCCGGGGATGTCGGAGTACCTCGTTCCCATAGCCGTTCTTGCGATGCTGGCGTCGATGCTGTTCAATTTCGAAGTGGCGGTAATCTCCACCGTCGTCGTCGTGCTCCTGGCGAGCGTATACACGGGGTTCGGCTTCCCGTTCATACTCGTCTCGCTCGTCGCCGGCACGGTCGCGGCGCATTCCGTCAGGCGCGTGAGGCACCGCGAGGATTTCTATCTTTCCGGTATCAGGGTCGTCGTCGCCTATGCCATTGCCATCTTCGTGGCCGACATCTCGAATGCCGACGTCGGCATGGCGACACTGACGCGCTGCGGATGGGGTGGGCTCAACGCGATCGTCAGCATGGGTATTGTCATGGTGACGTTGCCTCTCTTCGAGCGCGGATTCAGGGTGACGACCGACATAACACTGCTCGAACTCGCCGATATGAACAGGCCGCTTCTCCGGAAGATGGCGATGTCCTCTCCCGGCACCTACCATCACAGTATCGTCGTCGGGAACCTGTCGGAGGCGGCGGCGAAGGCAATCGGCGCCAACGGGCTTCTGGCCCGCGTAGCGTCCTACTACCACGACATCGGAAAGCTGGTCGCCCCGGGCTACTTCGTCGAGAACCAGCAGGGACTGGAGCCCGACGACAGCAAACACACCGGACTCAAGCCCAAGGTCTCGAGTCTGGTCATCCGCGCACACGTCAAGGACGGTGTCGAGCTCGCCGCGAAGGAAGGACTGCCGAAGCCGATTGTTGACGTCATTCGTGAGCACCACGGGACCAGCGTGATGGAGTACTTCTACAACAGGGCGCTCGAAGACGCGGACAATCCGGACGAGATAGGCAGGGGCGACTACAGCTACCCCGGGCCAAGACCGCGCAGCAAGGAGTCGGCCATCATCGCGCTGGCCGATACGATCGAGGCGCGCATCCGGTCGATCGGCGACTCGATCACTCCGAAGCGAATAGAGGCGGAGATCGATGAAGTGATCGAAAAGCGGTGGCACGATCATCAGCTGGACGACGCCGAGCTAACGCTCTCCGATTTGCGCAAGATACGGGAGGCCTTCTTCCGCGTCCTCGCTGGGATGTATCATCAGCGCATTCGCTACCCCGATCAGGACAACGGCGGATCTCCGGATAACGGCCCGGGTGGGGATGAGCCATCTGGGGATGAGCCATCTGGGCAGGAGCCGGCGGGGGAGGAGCTGCCTGGGAAGGAGCCGGCGGGGGATGAGCCGTCGGGAACGCGGCCGCCCGGGGATGAGCCGGCCGGGAGTGGGAATGTCGCTTAGAATAGAGAACAGGCAGCGAGTGCTCAAACTGGACACACCCGACATCAGGCGTCTGGTCGGTCTCATTCTGGACGACCACGGCAGCAGCGACGCCGATCTCACCATCGTGTTCGCCCGTGACGGTTTCGTCAGGGAGCTCAACGCCTCATATCGTGACATCGACCGCACGACCGACGTCCTGGCCTTTGCCACGTGCGACGGAGAGCCTCCCGGTGTCACGGGAGATCCCGAGGAGATCGAGCACGTCCTCGGGGACGTAGTTATCTCGACGGATAGAGCGATCGCGCAGGCGCCACGTTACAGGCGAACGCCCGAGCGCGAGATCCTCAAGCTTGTGGCTCACGGCGTGCTGCATCTCGTGGGGCACGACCACGCTACGTCTAGTGAGCGCACGAAGATGAGGAACCTGGAGAACAGGTACCTCCGCACCCTCTCGAAGAACAGACAATGAACTATCTGCTCCCAGCGGGCATCGGATTCGCAGCACTCCTCTACCTCTCGGGCTTCTTCTCGGGTTCCGAGACGGCCTTCTTTTCCCTTTCTAAGCTCGACCTCGGTGAGATGTTGCCAGGAAGCCGCGTCCGGCGGCTGATGGACAAGCCGGAGAGGCTGCTCATAGCTATCCTGGTTGGGAACACGCTCGTTAACGTCGCCGCCGCTTCGCTGGGAGCACTGGCGGCACTGGCGGTGAGCCGCGCCCACGACTACCCGGAGGGACTGACCATTGCCCTTGAAGTGGGTGTGGTCACGTTCGTGCTCCTGGTGGTCGGCGAGGTCGCTCCCAAGATGTACGCGATGCAGCGGAACATCGCCGTCGCCCGCAGGAACGCGGGTTTCCTGTCCGTCGTCATGAACGTGCTGCGGCCGGTCGTCAGCGCTCTGGACGTGCTGGCCGGGAAGCTCGGCGGATCTGCGGCGGGCGAGGAGCGCCCGTTCGTGACTGCCGAGGAGCTCCGCACCATCGTTGCCCTGAGCGAGGAGCGCGGAACGCTGGAGGAAGACGAGCGCGACATGATCGACAGCGTGATGGAGTTCGGCGACACGGTCGTCAGAGAGCTGATGATCCCGCGCGTGGACATGGAGTGTTTTGACAACGCGGTGACGGTTGGAGCGGCCACCGACGGCGTTAAGGAGCTGGGCTTCGCCCGCGTCCCGGTCTACGAAGGAGACATCGACCACATTATTGGGATCCTCTATGCGAAAGACCTGCTGAAGTTCGACACGGAGACGGACCGCGATCTGCCTATCATCAATATCCTGCGTCCACCTCTCTTCACGCCCGAGAGCAAGAACGCCGGCGAGCTCCTGCGAGAGCTGCAGCGCAGGCGCACGCACATTGCGATCGTCGTCGACGAGTACGGTGGGACGGCGGGGCTGGTAACGCTCGAGGATCTGATCGAGGAGATAGTCGGCGAGATACAAGACGAGCACGACCAGGAGGAGAAGCCGCTCCTGACGATCGTCGACAAGCGCACGCTCATCGCGGACGGCATCGTCCGGCTGGACGAACTCGCCGAGAGCATGGAGCTCACGTTCGAGGGAGAGGGAGTCGAGACGCTGGGTGGCTACCTGATGGAAGCTTTTGGGCGCATTCCGTCCGAGGGCGAGCAGCTCGAGCGCGACGGCGCCGAGTTTACGATCGAGTCCGTGGTTGAGCAGCGAGTCACCCGCGTCCGCGTCGTGAGAGTCAACCACGACGAATCCGAAGAGTCGGAGGGTAACTAGTGCTGGTCGTCCTGCTCATAGTTCTCGGGTTCGCCATGTCCGCCTTCTTCTCGGGGGTGGAGACCGCGCTGGTCTCCATCAACTGGATCAGGCTGGACCACTGGCTCGAAAAGGGGCGCGGGAGCGCCAAGGTGCTCGAGCGCTTCGTTGCCGACCCGCACCGAATGCTGGGAACGACCCTCGTAGGAAATAACATCGCGGTCGTCATGACGTCCTCGCTCGTCTCGTGGCGGCTCGCCGATGTCTTCCAAAACTGGTCGAGCGGGCTCGTTGGATTGGTCTCGATACTCATCGTCACACCCGCGCTTCTCGTTTTCGGTGAGATAATTCCCAAGGTCATCGGGCGGCGGCACAGCGACGCGATCACACTGAAGGTCGTCCACCCGCTACGCATGTTCTACTACCTGCTCTCACCCCTCATCCTCGTGACGACGGGGATGGCCGGCGTCATGCTCAGGCCGTTTGGCATCAGGGCGCAGGAATGGCGCAGCCGGTTGACGAAGGACCAGCTTCGCCTGTTGCTCACGAGCGAAGGGGAGCGCGCGGGCGCCGTCGACGAACAGGAGACCAGACTGATATCCGGGATCTTCGAGTTCGGCGAGACGACGATCGGCGAGGTGATGGTCCCGAGGACCGATATCGTCGGGGTCTCACCCGACTCGACCGTGGGGGAGGCCGTCGAGCTGGTGCGCGCCCACGGCTACTCGCGACTCCCGGTGCTGTCCCCCGACCGAGACCACATCGAGGGTATGGTGCACTCACGAGACCTCCTGGGCATGCCGAGGGACACGGGGATAGCGGATCTGGTGCGTGCCGTGCCCTACATGCCCGAGACCAAGACGTGCGACGATCTGTTCCGGGAGCTCCAGGCCAGGCGACAGCACATGGTCGCGGTCGCGGACGAACACGGTAGTCTCGCCGGCATCGTCACGCTCGAGGATCTGCTCGAAGAGCTGGTTGGGGAGATCGAGGACGAGTACGACGTGCGTAAGTCGCTCATTCAGAAGATAGACGACGACCTGTTCATGGTGGACGGCAGGACGGAGATCGATGCACTCGAGGACGCGCTCGGCGTCGATCTGCCTGAGGGTGACTACAACACGGTCGCGGGATTCGTCATCAAGATGCTGGGGAAGATACCGGAGCAGGGAGACGAGGCCGTTGTTGTTGGTCTGGAATTCCGAGTGATATCCGCTACCCCGACCAGGGTCGGGAAGATACGTGTGAGGAACAGATGGACGAAACCAAGAGAGACACCGGCGGATCCGAGACAGTAGGAGCCACGCCGGTCCCCGCTCCTGCTCCGCGCGCCGGCGCGGCGAGGGTGCTCCGACGCTACCTCTTCACCGGACTCCTCGTGCTTCTGCCGGTCGTCGTGACGGTGGCCGTGTTGTGGAGGCTCTTCTTCGCGCTCGACGACATTCTCGGGCGATTCGTCGAGACGTATATCGGCAGATCGCTGCCTGGTGTTGGGCTCGTGGCGCTTGTCGCACTCATCCTGGGCATAGGCGCCGTCGCGAGCAACTTCCTCGGCAAGCGGGTGATACGGGTCGGAGAACGGATCGTGGCTCGTGTGCCACTCATGGGATGGATCCACAGGACGACCAAGCAGATTTTCTCCACGATCCTCGAAGAGCGCGGCCAGAGCTTTCGCAAGGTAGTGCTCGTCAGCTATCCCCAGAAGGGCACCTACAGCGTTGCGTTCGTCACGTCGGAGTCGCCAACGTCGGTTGAGGGCTCACTGGGCAAGGGCTTTGTTACGGTGTTTCTTCCCACGACGCCCAACCCGACTTCCGGCTTCCTTCTCGTCGTGCCCGCGGAAGAGGTCATTCCCATGAACCTGTCGGTCGACGAGGGCCTCAGACTCGTGATATCGGCGGGAGCACTGTCAGAGAACGGCGACAGCTAGCACGGTGGCGCGGCGTTACCCCCTGCGGTGTTGCGCCCGGGGCACGCCACACTCGCCGAACGCAGAGCAACAAGGACTTGAGATCAGTGGAACGCTACGACCAGAGAATCGCCATCGATACCCTGAGCTCTCCTGAGTCGATCGCGGCCGCGCTGTCCGGGCTTCACCCGGCGGACGTGGCCGACGCGCTCGGTCGTGCCGGCGTCGACGGAGAGATTCTGACGAGGATCCTGGCCGAGCTCGACACGGAGCTCGCCGCCGAAGTCGTCATCAACCTGGACGACCACACACTCGAGGATGTTCTCGATGTTCTTGAACCTCCCGAGATCGCTCAGATAACGAGCGAGCTCGAGTCGGACGATGCGGCCGATGTCGTGGGGCTTCTGGACGAGGACAAGAAGGCCCACGTCCTCTCACAGCTCGACTCGGACGACCGCAAGGCCGTGGAGGATCTCCTCCAGTACACGGACGAATCCGCGGGCGGTATCATGGCGTCCGAGCTCGTCTACGTCAACAGCGAGGCGTCGGTAGACGACGCCATCTCGTTGATCAGACTCGCCGCGGACGAGGTCGAGGAGATCCACAACGTTTACATCACAGACAGGGCGCGGAAGCTCATCGGCGTGCTCCCTCTCGGGACCTTGCTGCTCGCCCGCAAGGGAACACGCGTCGCGGAGATCATGGAGCCGGACGTCGTCTTCGTCTCCGCCGAGACGGATCAGGAAGACGTCGCCAAGGTCTTCATGAAGTACGACCTCGTGGCGATTCCGGTGGTGGACGGCGAAGGGATACTGGTCGGGCGCATCACGGTCGATGACATTATGGATGTCATCCGTGACGAGGCCGACGAAGACATCACGCTCATGGCGGGAACCAGGGACGAGGAGATCCACGAGGACTCCACGCTCAAGGTCTCGTGGATACGCCTTCCGTGGCTCGTGATCGGCGCGCTCGGAGGACTGGCCTCGGCCTCGGTCATGAGTCTCTACAGTTTCTCGCTTGAGAAGGTTCTCGCGCTCGCGTTCTTCATTCCCGTCATCACCGCGATGGGTGGCAACGTCGGGCTTCAGACCTCGACCATCATTGTGCGCGGAATGAACGCGGATGGGTGGCTCGAGAGCGACGTCAGGTCTCGACTGCTGCGCGAGTGGAGGATCGCCATCACGAATGCCGTCGTGCTTGGTGTTGCGGTCTTCCTGATCGTCGGCCTGTGGCTCACGGACTGGGTGCTGGCCGCCATCGTCGGCGGTGCGCTGGGCACCGTGATAGTCGTCGCGGCGACCCTCGGGACGATCATGCCGTTCACGCTGCGCCGGCTGGGGGTCGACCCGGCAGTGGCGCAGGGTCCGTTCGTTACAACACTGAACGACGTCATCGGTATTCTCATCTACCTCGGACTGGCGACGCTGTTCCTCGACATGCTGAGCTAGGGGGGCGCGGGCCGGCGGCGGCATCCCCGCCGGGCTCAGACACGCGGCGCGGCAACCCGCGCCTAAACTCGCCGGACGGGGATGCCGCCGCCGGCCCCGACACTAGTCACAGGCCGCCACAGGAGGAGCGAGCGATGGCGCTCGTCAAGTCGAGAGCGATCTCGCTCAAGAGCTACTGGCTGGGTGAGACGAGCAAGGTCGTCGTGTGCTATACTCGCGACTACGGCAAGGTCAGACTTGTCGCGAAGGGTGCGCGCAAGGGAGGCGGACGACTCGGGGCTGCCCTGGAACCGATGCATGTTTCCGGGGTGGTTTTCTACCTGAGGCAGGGGCGGGATCTCAGTCTCGTGTCGCAGGCCGAGATCGAGCGTCAGTGGCCCGAGCTGCGGCGAGACGTGGTCCGCATGGCCTACGCGGGGGCCACGCTCGAGCTCACGGACGCCCTGGTTTCGGAGCGGGAACCCGATCCCGAGTTCTTCGACCTCCTCGAAAAGACGCTCGGCAGGGCTGCGGGAGCGCCGCCGTCTTCGCTGGACGTGGTGCTCTGGAGCTTCGAGCTGTCGCTTGCGTCCGCGCTGGGCTACGCGCCGGAGCTAGTACGCTGCGTCGCCTGCGGAGGTCCGCTGGATGGGCGTGTGTCCTTTGCGGCCAGGCGGGGCGGCGTGATCTGTGACAACTGCCTGGCGGAAGAACCGGGCGCGCGACCACTCTCTGACTCCGCGGCGAAGCTCCTGGCTTCCATGTCTCCATCGGCCGGTGTGACTCGGCCGGAGCCTGGCAGCGGGGCGGCGGGATCCTCGACCGGAACATCAGCGGCGCTGACGGCGCAGGACGATGACATCTCAGTGGCCGTTCGCGATGAGGTGAGTGAGACACTGATGGGTTTTCTGGAAGAACACGCGGGGCGGGAACTCAGACTCAAATCGCTCGGGTTCCTCGCCCAGATACGAAGGACGGGACAACCTTCCGCACAATCGGAGCAGCAACATGACGGATGACACGAAACGACATCTCTTTCAGGACATCATCCTCGGCCTCCAGAACTACTGGGCCGAGTACGGATGTGTGATACTGCAGCCGTACAACTCCGAGGTCGGGGCCGGCACCTTTAATCCGGCCACGTTCTTGAGATGCCTCGGTCCGGAGCCGTGGAAGACCGCTTACGTTGAGCCCTCGCGGCGGCCGAAGGACGGGCGCTACGGCGAGAACCCGATACGTATGCAGCAGTTCCTGCAGTACCAGGTACTCCTGAAGCCGGCGCCTTCCGATGTCCTCGATGTCTACTTCAGGAGTCTCGAGTCGCTCGGCATTGACCTCAGGAAACACGATATCCGTCTTGTGGAAGATGATTGGGAGTCCCCGACGCTTGGGGCGGCGGGTCTGGGGTGGGAGGTCTGGATTGACGGGATGGAGATAACGCAGTTCACCTACTTCCAGCAGGCCGGCGGCATCGAGCTGCCCGTAACCTCGTCTGAACTTACCTACGGACTGGGCAGGCTCGCGACCTTCATTCAGGGCGTCGATAGCTTCTTCGAACTGGAGTGGGCGCCCGGGGTGAGTTTCGGCGAGTTGCAGAAGGGATTCGAGGTCGAGTTCTCGAAGTTCAACTTCGAGGCGGCCGACATCCCGCTGCACAGGGAGCTCTTCGACAAGTACGAATCCGAGGCAAGGCGCCTGCTCGACCTCGCCATCCTCGCGCCGGGGTACGATTACGTGCTCAAGTGCTCACACGCGTTCAACGTGTTGGACGCACGCGGCGCCATAAGCGTAACGGAGCGAACCGGGTACATAACGCGCGTCAGGAAGCTCGCGAGGAAGGCCGCGCTCCTCTACACGGCGCAGCGCGAGGAGCTGGGGCACCCGCTTCTGAATGGCGGTGAGCGCCCCGAGAGCGGAGACTCTTCAAGTGAACCCGGCGCTCCCGAAGCTTCGAAGGGAGGTGGTAGCTGATGGCACGAGACCTTCTCTTCGAGATAGGGGTGGAGGAGATCCCCGCGTCCTACGTGCTCCCGGCGCTCGCGCAGCTTGCCGAGTCACTCGAGCGTGAGCTCACGGGTGCGCGTCTCTCGTTCGAATGCACGCGCACGCTCGCGACGCCGCGTCGGATGACCGTCATCGTTAAGGGTGTCGCTGACGCCCAGACGCGTGAGACACGGACCGTCACCGGGCCGCCCGCCAGAATCGCTTTCGGCGACGATGGCGCGCCCACGAAGGCGGCGACCGGGTTTGCGAGATCTCAGGGCGTTGATGTCGCCGCTCTCACTGTTGTGGGCGACTACGTCCAGGTTGAGGTCACTGACGGGGGAGGACCCGCCGCGAACGTGCTGCCCCGGCTCCTGGCCGCGGCAGTGGACACGCTGACCTTCCCGAAGACGATGAAGTGGGGGCCCGAGCGGCGCTTCGCGCGACCGATTCGGTGGCTGGTGGCGATGCTCGGCAACGAGGTTGTAGACCTTACGTATGCAGGTGTCCGGGCGGGAAATGTCACGCGGGGGCTGCGCGTCTGGTCGCCGGGGCCGCACGAGGTGGCGGGCGCGGACGCGTACGAGGAGCTGCTGCGTGACAGCTACGTCATCGCCGACCACGAGAAGAGAAGGGACACGATCGCGAACGAAGCTCTGCGTGTCGCCGGCGAGTGTGGAGGCAGACTCGTGGAGGACCCCGATCTGCTGGAGGAGGTGACGTTTCTCACCGAGTACCCGACCATCTACGCCGGCCGCTTCGACGAGCGCTTCCTGAAGCTCCCAAGAGACGTGGTCGTCGCGGCGATGAAGGGCCATCAGAGGTATTTCGCGGTCGAGTCAGATGATGGGACGCTTCTGCCGTACTTCTTGTGTGTGGTCAATGCTCCCAAGGACAATCATGACATCATCCGTAGGGGCAACGAGCGCGTGCTCGAGTCGAGACTGGACGACGCCGAGTTCTACTGGCAGGAGGACACCGGGAGCTCACTCGAGAGCAAGGTCGAGAGGCTCAAGGATGTCGTGTGGCTGGAGGGGGTCGGGTCACTCTACGAGAAGACCGAGCGACTGGAGTCACTCGCGGCGTATGTCGCCGGAGTCGTAGCACCCGATGCGCTCGACACGGCGGTCCGGGCCGCCCGGTTGGCGAAGGCCGACCTGGTGACCGAGATGGTCAGGGACGGGAAGGAGTTCACGGAGCTGCAGGGCATCATGGGGCGGGAGTACGCCCTGAAGTCCAGCGAGCCTCGCGAGGTTGCGTCCGCCATCTACGAGCACTACCTGCCCAGGTTCGCCGGGGACGTCCTGCCGGAGACGCCGGCTGGGACCATCCTGGGCATTGCAGACAAGATCGACTCGATAGTCGGCTGCTTCTCGGTAGGTTTGATACCGACAGGCTCTCAAGATCCATATGCCCTGCGACGTCAGGCCATCGGGCTCGTCAGAATAGTAGATGAGGGTGGACTGCCACTCTCGCTGGGCGAATTGGTCCGGACGGCCGGAGCTGGCTACGGCGTGAAAGATCGCGCGCTTGAGGAACTGGTCGAGAGCGTGCTCTCATTCATAAGGCTCAGGGCGAGGACGCTCTTCATCGACGCCGGGCACGCCTACGACTTGGTCGACGCGGTACTGGAAGCGTCGTTCGATTCACTCCTGGGTGTCAGACCACGGCTGACGGCGCTCACGCACTTCAGAGCGGAGGATGATTTCGAGGGTCTGGTCATTGGCGCCAGGCGCGCGATGAATATCCTCAAGGGGCAGACGCCGGGCGGCTTCGACCCGGGAGCCCTGGTTGAGCCGGCCTCGCAGGCCCTGAACGAGATGAGAGAAGCGGTCGCGGCGGGCGTCGACTCGGCGATGGCCGGGGGAGATTTCGATTCCGCGGTCCGGGAACTGCTGAGACTGAGGAAGCCGATCGACTCGTTCTTCGATGACGTGATGGTCATGGTGGACGACCCGAAGCTCAAGGAGGCCAGGCTTGGTCTTCTTGGGGAAGTGAAGCGACTCTTCATGCGCGTGGCCGATTTCTCCAGGGTTGTGCTCAAGGGAGAAGAGCGGGAGGAATAGCAGCGTTGGCATCAGCGAATCGATACGCGACTCAGGCTGCGGGTGCGCTGCCCGAGTCGCCGAGCACGCCGGGGCGGATGACGAGCCGCGCGTTCCGGGTGGGCGCGACGGTTCTACTGTTCTCCGTGGCGCTGGCGGCGCTCTTCGTCGGGGGCTGCGGCACCGCTCCCGACACCAAGATAGTCATCATCGGAATTGATGGCATGGACTGGTCACTGGCCGACCCGCTCATCGAGCAAGGGAAGATGCCGAACCTGGCACGCATTGTCAGCGAGGGCACCCGCGCGGAGCTGCACTCTCTCATGCCACTGCAGAAGTCGCCCACCATCTGGACGACGATAGCCACGGGGAAGGGGCCGCGGAAGCACGGCATCAGCGACTTCGTTCGTGGAACCGATGAGCAGCCGCTCTTCAACTCGACCGGCTGGCGGGCCAGGAGCATATGGGACATCCTCGGGGACAGAGGGTACACGGTCGGTGTCCTGGGTTGGCTGATGACCTGGCCTGTCCAGGAGGTCAACGGCTACTGCGTGACCGACCGCATCGTGTATACGCCGGAGGACGGCTACAGCGGCATCCCGCATCTGACCTACCCCGCTGAGCTGGAAGAGGAGCTTGCTCCTCTCCGCGTGTCCTCCGTGGCCACCACCATGGACGACATCGCCGACCTGATGACCGGCGATATCTGGAGGGGCGGGGAAGAGGCCGTCACGTGGGGCGGAGTGCTCGGTATACGCAGCATCCACGCGAACGACCAGAGCATCCTCAGGATATCGGAGCACCTCCTGAAGTCCCGCGAGCAGCCAGATTTCTACGCGGTCTACTTCCTCGGACTGGACCGCTGCTGTCACGCATTCTGGGGACCCATGAGGCCCTACACGGTGGATATCAAGATGGACGAGGGATACAACGCGGCCTTTGAGAACGCGATCCCCCGGTACTACGAGCGGGTGGATCTGCTCATCGGAGAAGTGCTCGATTCGATCGAGGAGAACTCCACCGTGATCGTGTGCTCCGACCACGGCTTCCGCGGACCACTCCGGACCAAGGAGGGTCTAAAGCTCGGCATCTCCATGCACCGGGAGCTGGGTGTCCTCGCGGCCATGGGGCCCGGGGTCCGGCGGGGCGGCACGCTCGCTAATGCAAACGTCCTGGATCTGACGCCGACGATCCTGGCACTCCTGGGCGAGCCCGTGGGGCGCGACATGGACGGCTTCGTCCTGACCAACCTGATCGACGAGGGCCATCTGGCCGACCATCCCGTTACATACGTGGACACGTACGAGAGGGACGACGAACCCGAGCAGTCCGAGGAGCCCATCGAGTCGGCGCTCGATGACGCGATCAGGGAAGAGCTGCGTTCGCTGGGCTACATCGAATAGGGACGACGCATGAATCTGCAGCGAAGACACGTTCGGTTGTTCGCGGCCGTGCTGACGGCCGCTCTCATTGCGGGAGTCGTCGCAGGCTGTGGTCAGCGCGGACCGGAAACCGGCGGACGAATCCTCCTGATCGGTATCGACTCGGCCGACTGGGACATCATCGGTCCGCTCGTGGAGGAGGAGAAGCTCCCGAACCTGACCGCCCTCGTAGAATCGGGTGTGTCGTGTGACCTTCACTCGCTCGAGCCCAAGCAGAAGTCCCCCACCATCTGGGCGACGATAGCGACCGGGAAGCTGCCAGATAAACACGGCATCACCGATTTCATGGACCCGCTCACCAAGAAGATCCTGACGAGCAACGTCCGGACGGCGCGGACCTTCTGGGATATCATCGGCGAGCGCGGCATGACCGTGACCGTCATCGGGTGGCTGGTCAGCTGGCCGGCCGAGGTCGTCAACGGGTACATGGTCACTGACTACTTCCGCTACTCGCCTAAGCCCGATCGCCCGCTGCCCAAGCACCTGACATATCCCGACGATCTCCGGGACGAGGTCGAGCTTCTGCGCGTGGTCAGCGAGGACATCACCGAGGAAGATCTGGATCGGTTCATAGATCTTGATGCGGCCATGACCGCCGATGAAGCGCAGCGGCTTCCGATCGAGCAGATGTTTGTGGAGATGCGGGGGATGAGCGAACTCGAGCAGCTCGCGAACTCCCTGCGTGATATCCTGGCCGGAGACCGGACGTTCCTATCGGTTGCTCGGCATCTGATGCGGAACCGCCCGACCGACGTGTCCATCGTGTACCTCCGGGGTGTCGATTCCGCGAGCCACAAGTTCTGGGCGGCCGCGCACCCCGGTGAAGTGGGCTTCGCGGTGTCGCGGACCGAGTCCAGGGTGTTCGGCTCCACGGTAGCGCGCTACTACGAGTACGCGGACGAGATGCTTGGCGTTCTCATTGACGAGTTCGGTGACGGCACGGTGATCGTGTGCTCCGACCACGGTTTCGAGGGGCCGAAGCCCGGGCAGACGCCCGGAGGGATCAACGATCACGGCCCCATAGGTATCCTCGTGATGTCGGGCGACGCGTTCAAGAACGGCGTTCGGATTCCCGAGCGGAGCGTCCGCGACGTGACACCCACGATCCTGGCACTGTGCGGCCTGCCGGTCGGTGACGATATGGACGGCTCCGTTATCGAGGACGCCTTCGAACCCGATTTCCTGCGGAGCCATCCCTTGAGACGCGTGCCGACCTACGAACGTACCGAGTAGCGGCGCTGGTGCCGCGCCGAACACGGGCGGGCGAGGATCTTTCTGGCCCGCGAGGAGGACTACCGAACAATGAAGAAGCTTTCTGCTGTTGCTCTCTTCTGTGCCGCGGCGCTGGTCGCGACCTCGTGCACGCGGCCGTCGATCGAGCCCGTCGAGAGGAAGATCATGGTCATCGGCATCGACGGCATGGAGTGGGACATCATGGGTCCGCTGCTGGAGGAGGGCCGGCTTCCGACCTTCGCCAGGGTTCTGTCCGAGGGCGCGTGGGGAGAGCTTCGTTCACTCGACGTCCTGGAGTCGCCCGTCATATGGACCAGCATCGCCACCGGGAAGCTCCCGGAGAAGCACGGCATCATGGGCTTCGCGAAGAAGCGACCGGCGGGCGGGCAGCTTGTCCCTGTGACATCCAACGTGCGGCGCGTCGAAGCCATCTGGGACATCCTCGGCAGCAAGGGTTGGAGCATCGGGATAGTGGGTTGGCTCGCGACCTGGCCGGCTGCGCCTGTGAACGGCTACCTGGTGACGGACTACTTCAACTACGGATGGGCGCCCGAGCAGAACAGCGAGGAGGAGCGTGTGACCTTCCCGCCTGGGCTCGTCGCGGACATCGAGGACCTCAGGGTCCTTGCGGAAGATGTCGACGACGAGCGTGCGTCCGCACTCATCAACGGAGCCGTGCCGGAGGATGGGGTTCTCCGGAAGAGGTTTGACTCACTCAAGGCCTGCATCGCAACTGATGAGACCAGCCATTCCGTGGCGCTCCGCCTGGCGGACCAGATGCCGGTCGACTTCTACGCTGTCTACCTCAAAGGGATCGACGGCGTGTGCCATCTCTATTGGGTAGACATGATGCCCGAGTCCGGTCCTCCCATCTCCGATGAGGAGGAGGCGATGTTCAGGGATGTGATCGCCCGCTACTACGAAGAAATGGACGGCGTCCTTGCGGGCTTCATCGAGATGGCCGACGAGAACACGACGGTGGTCCTGACGTCCGACCATGGGCACTCCGGGCCGAAACCCGCCGGCGACAGCTACCGCTGGGGAATAGCCATGCATGATCCCACGGGCGTGCTTGCGTTCTGGGGCAAGGACATCGCCGGGGGACAGGAACTGGCGGACGCGAGCGTGCTCGACATCACACCGACGATCCTCGCTCTCTGCGGATTGCCGGTGGCGGAAGACATGGACGGAAGCGTGCTGACTGAGGCGATCGATCGGGACTTCCTGAGGTCTCATCCCGTCCGGACCATAGAGACCTATGAGCCTGAGGGTGGGTCCGAGGGTGGCGATGACCGTGAGCCCATAGAATCGCCGATAGACGATGAAGTGCGTGAGCGCCTGCGGGCTTTGGGCTATATTGAGTAGTATCGCACCGATCCTGCGCATCACGTTCATGAAGGAGAACGCATGAAAGTCGAGAAGATCCTGATTGCGCTCGTCATTGTCGTCCTTGCTGTTACGGCCATCATCACAGTGGTCAAAGTGACGGGGGGAGAGGATGGACTTCCCGCCGTCGCCACCCCGGAGGCGAGTGACATGTCCCTCGTGGTGATTGGGATCCAGGGTCTCGAAGCCTCGATCGTTGAGAGGCTGACGGCCGACGGACGGCTGCCGAATCTGGCCCGGCTCATGGCCGGCGGCGCGACGGGCAGCTTCGAGACGTTGGGGCGACACGTGGATGCAAGAATCACCTGGACCTCTCTGGTAACCGGAATGCTCCCGGAGAACCAGGGCGTCGGTGGCAAGAAGCTGTCGCACAGGGGCGAGATGGTGGACGCTCCGCTCGTGCCGAAGTCGCGCACGGTGGGCACCCTCTGGACCTTACTTGCGGACGCCGGCGAACCTTGCGGCGTACTCGGATGGCCCGGAACATGGCCGGTCGAGGAAGTCGACGGCGTCATGGTGGGCCCGCACTCGACGTACGTTCTCGAGCGGAAGCACAGGGGCGCACAAACCGATGCCATCCACCCGCCCGCGCTGTACGAGCGACTCGATCCACTGATGCTCGACCAGACGAATTTCACCCGTCGTGACCTCTCTGGTCTCGTCAACCTCGACTCGGCGCTGGGTCTTGAATCCCTGATCGGCCAGAACTACATCGTGCTGGCCACCGCCTGCGCGGCCGACAGATCCATGGTGGACGTGGCCACGGCGCTCGCGACCGAAGGTAGCGTTCGCAATCTCTTCGTGTGTCTCGCGGGCACGGACGCGGTCAGCCAGCGCTTCTGGCACTACATGGAGACGGAGGCCATCGAAAGGCTGGAGGTCGGCGAGAGCGAGCGTCGCCTGCTCCAGGGTCAGATAGAGGCCCTCGGAGAGACCGTGGAGCGCTACTACGACCACGTTGACGAACTGGTCGAGGAGCTGGCCGGGTTCGCCAGCGACGGCGGCACGGTGGTCGTCATCACCGATCATGGCTACAGGGGCATACCCATCGATGCCGCCGGCATGCCCATGGTGGGTACCAACATGCACAGTGAGGACGGACTGTGGATCGCTTCCGGCCCGAGGGTGAAGGCGGGCGCGACCGCCAGCCACGGGAAGCTCATTGACGTCGCTCCGACCATCATGGCCGCAGCCGGCGTTGAGGCGCCCGCGCAGCTCGACGGAGAAGCGCACGAAGAGATCATCGTACTCCGGAGGTGATTGACCCGCCCAGCGTTCACTGGAGGAAGGCACACGTGCGAAGGACCATCACAATACTGGCAGTTGTCCTGGCGGTCATCGCCGCGGGCGTTGTGTTCCACGTTCGAAGGTCCGCTCCGTCGGGCGACGTTCGGATCACGGCGGCCCCCTCCAAAATCGTGATCGTTGGGATAGACGGCCTCGATTGGTCCCGTGTCAACCGCCTTGCCGATGAGGGACGCATGCCGAACCTCGCGCGCATGAGGAGCGAGGGGGCATCGGGCATCCTCCACTCCATACGACCGTTCGTTTCGCCCACGATCTGGACCAGCATCGCTACGGGCAAGACCGAGGAGAAGCACGGCATCAGCGGGTTCCTCGTGAACGCAGCCAGTCGCGGCGATGCCTCTCCTACCACGAGCAACATGCGCAAGGTCAAGGCCGTGTGGCAGATCCTGTCTGCCGCCGAGTGGTCCGTGGGCGTCATCGGATGGCTCGTGACGTATCCTGCCGATGCCGTGAATGGGTATCTGATCTCGTCACACGTGACGCTCGCTCTGTCGGCGAAGCTGGAGTTACGGGCACCCAACCAGACCGACGAATGGCTCAACGACGGAGTCTACCCCAGTGGCCTCTGGTCAGAGGTTGCGGACAATGTTTATCACGAGGAGGACGTCGGCGACTCCATCATCCAGTCGTTCATTGCGACCTCTCCGGATCGTGCCATGAAGGAGGAGAAGATCCGAACCTCCGGCCTGGCGAGGTTCTACGCGTCCGACATGACATCGCTCACTCTGGCGCGGCACTTCTTCAAGACGCAACCCGCGGATTTCAGCGCCGTCTACTTCCGCGGCAGCGATATGACCAGTCACTTCTTCTGGCGATTCATGGAGCCGGAATCGTGGAAGAGAGAACTGTCGGCGGAGGCTGTCGAGACGTTCTCTCCCGTGGTCGAGCGTTACTACGCGCTCGCAGATTCGCTTCTTGGCGAGGTGCTCGAGCTGGTCGATAGCGACGCGATCGTGCTTCTCATCTCCGATCACGGGTTCGCCGGCCACAGGGGCTACCGAGGTTTCGAGGGCGATGTTGCGGTTGGTGTCGAGATGCACAGGGAAGACGGGATCCTCTTCGTCAACGGTCCGGGCATCAAGCGTGGCGAGCGCATAAAGGGCGCGAGCGTTCTGGATGTTACCCCGACCGTGCTCGCGCTGGCCGGCCTGCCGGTTGCCCGCGACATGGACGGAAGGCCGCTGACGGAGGCCATGAGCGGGGTCTTCCTTGAGAGGCATCCTGTCGTCTATATAGATAGCTACGAGGTTGGGGGTGCGCCTGACGGAGATCTCACTCCCGTCGAGTCACCCATCGATGACGAGATAAAGGAGATGCTCAGGTCGCTCGGGTACATAGACTAGCTCGCATCCGTGCCGGCCCATACGTTGTCAGCCTCCCAGGGTGCTCTTCATGACGCGCAAGTCCAGGAAATCCAACCCCCGCACCAAGCGCCCAACAGAGGTCTCTCGCGCTACCGGTGCCTCCGGGACATCCGACACGGCGACAGACGCGCCCGGCGCCCGTACGGGCATCCGCGGTCTGACCAGCAGGCCGTGGTTCTGGCCGGTGGTGATATTCGTCGTCGCCTTCCTTCTCAGGACCATCTACATCTCTCAGGTGAGGTACACGCCCTTCTTCCAGACGCTGGGCTTGGACGCGAAGTTCTACGACCAGTGGGCAAGGGACATTGCCGGCGGAACCGCCGAGCGCGGCGCATTCTTCATGACCCCGCTTTACTCGTACTTCCTGGCGACCGTGTACAGGCTGTTCGGCAGAGATCTTCTGCTCGTAAGGATGATCCAGGCCGGGCTGGGTGCGGGGACTGCGTCGCTCATCTACCTCGTGGGACGCGACGTTTTTGACAAGAGGGTCGGTCTGCTTGCCGGCCTGCTCACCGCGAGCTACGGCGCTCTCATTTTCTACGATTGCTCCGTGCTGCTCACTCCGCTCCTCGTCTTCCTGAACGTGCTCGCCGTGTACCTGCTGCTCAGGGCCGATTCGTCCAGGAGGCCCATCTACTGTGTGGCCGCAGGCGCCGTCCTGGGTCTGGCCGCCGTAGGAAGGGCCGCAGCGCTCCTGTCGGCAGCCGCGGCCGTCCTCTGGATGTGGCACTCCGCACGGGCGGGCGCCGGGCGCAAGGCCACGGTGTCTTCCGATTCCGACGGCGGGCGAAGTCGCGGCGGCGAACGGTCGGCCAGGCGCCCCGCGGCGCTTCGGGGCGCGGCGCTCGTCGTCCTTGGGCTGGTGCTCGTGGTCGGTCCGGTGACGCTTCGAAACTACGTGGTGGAGCGCGATTTCGTCCTGGTGACCTCGAACGGTGGCCTCAACTTCTTTATCGGCAACGGCGAGGGCGCGACCGGCGGCTACGCTAAGCCCGCGGGACTGGACATTGCCACCGACCTTTATGGAAAGGCGCTCGCGGAAGAGGCGCTCGGACGTGAGCTCAAACCCTCGGAGGTCTCCGACTACTGGTACGCCCGCGGTTGGGAGGACATAAGGACTCGCCCCGGGCAGTGGAGCAAGCTGATGGTTCGGAAGCTCGCGTTCGTCATGAGTTCTTACGAGCTGCCGCAGCTGGAGAACTACGACTTCCAGAAACGCTACTCGGCGCTCCTGGCACTGCCTCTCCCGGGGTTCGCCGTCCTTGCTCCTCTTGGACTTCTGGGGCTGGGTCTCACGTTCCGGCGGAGGCGGCCCAGGCTGTTGGCTCTGTACTTCTCCGTGTATCTGCTGTCGATCGTTGCCTTCTTCGTGGTGGCGAGGTACAGGCTACCCGTGGTACCCCTCCTGATCGTGCTGGCCTCCTATGCCGCCGTGGAGCTCGCCCGGCGGGTCCAGGCGCGGGAGTTCGCAGCGCTGGTGGTCCCGGTCGTGGCACTTGGGGTTCTCCTGTATGTCGTCAATGCCAATCACTACGGTGTCAATCGGGAATCGGGGTTCGGTCAGCCGCACTTCCGATTGGGGATCATCTACTCGGAGCGAGGGATGACGGAGGAAGCCGTCGCCGAGTACGAGATGGCGATCAGGCTGGATCCGGAGTACCAGAAGAGCTACCTGAATCTAGGTTCAGTTCTCTCGGTGGCCGGGCGGACCGACGAGGCGATGGCGGCGTTCAGAAACGCGCTGAGGGTGAATCCGGGATACGTGGCTGCGCGGATCAACCTTGCCATGCTGCTTGAGCGGTCTGAGGACTACGATCGTGCGCTTGCCCACGTGGACACGGTTCTGGGTTGGGACGGGCGAAATGCGACTGCTCTCAAGGAACGGGGTGTCATCCTCTATCGGGCCGGAAGTCCGGGCGAAGCGGAGGAATGGCTCACTGAGGCCCTGAGATGGGACACGACGGGCGCGGAGAGGGCCGAGATCGAGTTCTACCTGGCGCTGCTGGGTGGGGCGACGGGGCGAGAGATCCCGCCTGGCGCGGTCACCGCCATCGCGCGCGCCGATACACTGGCGCAGACCGGGCGCGTAGTCGAGGCCCTTGACGTTCTTGCGGAGGCCGGACGGCTTGCCCCCCACTCGGGCGAGCCGCTCAGACAGCAAGCGCTCCTCAAGCGGCACATGGGTCTTCTGGACGAGGCACTGGAGCTCATGGTGGGGGCGCTACGCCTTGACCCGGTTCTTGACAGCGGTCACTACATGTACGGGGTCTTCCTCAACGAGGCCGGCCGCCACGACGAGGCCCTTCTCGAGTACGATGCCGAGCTCAGAATCCGTTCTGATTTCGCGCCGGCACATCTAAATCTCGCTCTGACCTACTATTTCCACGCGGGGAATCCGAATCTCGGGGCGTTCCACTACCGGCAGCATCTGGCCCTCGGCGGCGCACGGGTTGAGGCGCTGGAATCGCTCTTGAGAGATCTGGAATCATCGAATAGCCCTTAGTGCGAGGCCTTCTTCTCTCCGTGATAGACGTTGACACGGGGCGTGCCAACTGGTATAATCCTCATCGAGTCGGGAAATATAGCGAGGGCGCTGGCGGGCCTTCAGTACACGTGCCCGTGCAAGATTGGCAGTCTTGTAAGCGGGTGTTTTTGTACCGTTTGCATGCATGGAATTCGTCGATGTTAACTGCACTTGGGATTGCGTGACGCTTCGACACAGCTGATCACTCGACAACGATCACCCCGGCCGGCGCGCCGGCGGTGTCGCCTTCACGCTTCGCGCGTGGTCGGGGAGTGAGACGCACAGATAGTGAAGGTTGAGCAGGATTGCCTTCTGTTATGAGGGGGGATTTAGCGAATGAAGAACACATTTCTGATTGCTGTGGCAATCGGGGCGGTGTTGGCGCTTACCACCGGTGCCCCTGCTGTTGGCATCGGGACGGATCTCGTCAGCCGAGTTCCTTCGCCCGGCATGTCGCCCAGCGGCACGCAGCTCGAGGGCACGAGACTGGAGACCCTGTGGATCTTCGATGCTAACTTCGAAGATGAGGTGGGAGACAACGCCGGATGGACAGCGTGGGACCGCAGCGGAACGCTCGCCAGTGTAAACTTCTGGCATCACGACACGATCCGCATCAACGGCTACACGCATCTGGGCGCGAGCACCTGGTGGTGCGGCACGACCAATGAGTGCTGGCGGCAGGCTCGCGGCTACGCGAACGACTGGATGCAGATTCTCGAGCGGAACTTCACGGAGGCCAACGGTCTCACGGGAACTCTGACGTTCGAGTACGACCAGCGTTTCGCGATGGAGAAGGACTACGACTACGGTTACGTCGATATCCGTTCCTCCGCGACAGCCGACACGTGGTACACGGTCAGCTCTATTACCAACCCCGGCTTTGCGGGTACGCCCGGCATCTCTCAGGACTGGAACAGCGTGCATCCGGCTGGCGGCGGGCACGTGGTCCTGGATATCACGACCGAGGCCATGGGTGTGAACTTCGATCTGAGGTTCCGGTTCGAGTCGGACGGCGCGTACTCGTCTCAGGATGAGTACGACAACCCGAACGGCCACCCCGTTCTCGACGGTGCGTGGCAGCTGGACAACATCACGCTTTACGACGACGGCGTGCCAATCTTCACCGATGACGCCGAGGGCGGCGACAACGGCTGGGTGCACGATGACGTCGCAGCGGCCGGCCAGACAGGCTTGACGTTCTGGCGCGGTCAGTTCGGCATCGACTTCGTTACGGGACGCGACTTCACGTGCGACGATAGACCCGTCGGCAGCTGGATGTATGCCGCGGTCGACCCGTTCACGAGTCAGATGTTGGACGGTGAGTATGCATGGCTCGTCAGCCCGCCAATTGATGTCAGTGGTGCGGCCAAGCTCATCGGTCAGTGGGACCAGTGGGTCGACCTGCCGAGGCCGACGAACGACATCTTCAACCTGTCGCTGGCTTCGAACGACCTGTATGCGTGCGTGACCGACCCTGCCGGCTTTGCTGATGAGAGCCCCGGCTGGTGGTATGGTGGTCCGTTCTGGGGCGTCTGGACCGATGACTGGGATGCCTTCGCTGGCAACGCCTGGCTGGCGATCCGGTGGGAGCTCCAGAATGACGATCCAGCGGAGGAGCCGCACATGGCCGGCATCTTCGTCAACCGCCAGAGGGTCGGTATCCCTTCGGGTGACGCGGGAACCACATGGAACTACAGCGTCTGGAACAGGTTCTTCGACGTATTCCCGAACGAACTGGCGGCCGGGCAGCCCGATTCGGCAGTGATCAACGTCAAGGACGACGATGATATCGCCGCACTGACACTGATCGCCGACAACGGCCTCACCCAGACCAGCTATGTCTGCCGACGCCAGGATCCGATGGGCAACGACTGGACCGTTCCGCCGCCCAGTGTTGAGATGATCGTGGGCTCCGAGATCCACTACTACTTCGAGGCGGAGGACGGCGTCGGTAACACGGCGACCTATCCCGGCAGCGCGCCGGAGGGCTACATCGAGTTCTCCATTCTTCCGATCAGCGCGAGCATCGGCGATCCGGGCCTGCTCCTGGTTGACAAGCACGGTCGTCGGACGCCTGGCGCGGAGCGCAACTACCGCCACACCTCGGAGTACTACTACCGCGAGATGCTCGGCATCCTCGGGTACGAGTGGGAGACGTTCGACGTGGAGGTTCCGTCGGGCAGCACGGACCAGTCCAACGGTCCGGACAGCTCCGGCTACAAGTACTCCGACACGCAGATCTGGTTCACGAACGAGTTCGACTCCTACACGATCAAGAAGCCGGATCAGGCCAACCTGATCGCGTGGCTGAACCAGGCCGGAGGGGGGAAGGACAGGAACCTTCTTATCACCGGTAATGACTGGAGCAAGGAGCTGATGCAGACGGGCATCGAGACCCTGAGCTTCTTCGACGTCTGGCTCGCATCCGACTACATCGCGAATGCGGTCGGTATCGTGACGGTGGACAGCGTGCCTGGTATCAAGGATGTTCCTGGTGGCGCAACGTTCATGAGCCATGACGATGGCCAGGCCATTCTGCGAGGTGCATGTCCGCAGCTTCATTACTACGATGTCATCGACCCCGACGCCGGCATCCCGGGCGCCGAGGCGGCTGTGCAGTACGAGGCTCTTGACAGCTCGACGTACGGTGCGGGCACCGCGTACACACACCAGACTCTGGGCTACAATACGGTCAGCCTCGGGTTCGGTCTGGAGTACTTCGCTGACGGCGTCGTAGGTGCTGGTGCTAGCAACTACACGGCCGAAGGGTACTTCCATGACGGCATCGAAGACAGAGTCAACATGATGGGCAACATCATGACCTACTTCAGTCAGACTCCGTCCGGTCCTGGTACGGGTGTCGAGGACGGCAGGAAGAACGAGCTGTCGCACGCGTATCCGAACCCGTTCAACCCGGTCACGAAGATCGCCTACAGCGTGAAGGAAGCCGGTCCGGTGACGATAGAGGTCTACAACGTCGCTGGTAAGGTCGTCCGCACGCTTCTGGACACCGAGGTTGACGCCGGTGCCCGGGGCTTCGTTGTCTGGAACGGCGCGAACAACGGTGGAGAGAGATGCGCGAGTGGCGTCTACTTCTACCGTATCAACGCTGCGGGCTTCTCGGAGTCCCGCAAGATGATCATGCTGAAGTAGAGCCTGATCGTCCGGTTGTATGTAAGGTTGTGTGAGAGGGGGGCCTGCCAGGGTTCCCCTCTCTTCGTACCTCTCCGTTGCGCCGCGGGGACGTCGCCGCTACCCCACTCGTAGCTCGCCGTCGCCGCGCGTCGAGGCCCGCTCGCTCCACGCGAGCGCGTCCGGAACCCCCTGCCGTTCAACTTTTCCGCACGAATCGTGTCTGACTAAGATGAGTCGGGAAACAACGTGAGTACCTTCGTGCGCACAACCCCGGAGTCCGTGCTTGGCCGCTCGTCTTGAGGCCGCATGTCACTTCCCCGGGCCGCGAACACTCCAGAGAGATGAGTGGCCCCCCGGCGAGGAAGAGACCAACAGCCTGAAGCACCAATGCATGAGTAGGATTACTCAACACATCACAGGGGGAACTAGTGATGAGATCAAGACTTCTGATGACGCTGCTCGACACGGACGTCGAGGCGGGTGCCGCCGGGTACGTTGTCTGGGACGGCAGAGCTGAATCCGGGGAGCAGTGCGCGAGCGGTGTCTACTTCTACCGCATCGCCGCACCCGGCTTCACGACATCGCGCGAGATGATCATGCTTAAGTGACGGAGAACGATTGGGTGACAGGTCGGTTGTCGGGGGTACCCCGTGCGGGAGCATGGGGTACCCCCATGTGTTTGTGGGGAGCTGGGACGAGCGTTCCTCACCTCGTTTAAGCAAGTGTTAACGGGTGGCCAGAATTCATTGCGGCGGGCTAATTGCGTGACCAGAGAGGTGTTACGGGATTACGCTGAATGGTGCTCGGGCGGTGCACAGAGGGCCACCGCGAGTCGCAACCGCCGGAGTTCAGGGAAGTTGCGAGGGAGTACAGGGGGCGGGCTATATCTTGACAAACACCCGGAATAGTAGTATGCTTGCTTTGTGGTTGGGAAGGCCGGGTGGCCTTCCCGGTTGAGTGATTGGAGGCGGTGAACGACTCGCCGCGGGCTATCTGCGAGCAACCCAGGGGAGGGGTGCCTATGTGGCAAAGCGATGCGGCCAGCGTGGACGGGTAGTCTCAGTGCCCAGCGAGGGCTGCGTCGGCAACGGGACCGCGGACTACGCGGAACCCGGGCAACCTGCAGGTAGTTGAGTGATTGTGGTGGACCTCTCAGAGGGAGGACAGGAATGAAGAAGCTGTTTATTGTTCTGGCCATTATGGCGCTGTTCGCGGGCATGGCCACTGCGAAGCTCACCGTCGCTACGCCGACGCATGAGCTCCAGAGCCCAAGCCGCACGAACGAGCTGTTCTGGTTTGATGACATGGAAGGCGACGTCAGCGGTTGGTCCAGCACGGACTTCAGCGCCGGCGCGGCCCCGCACTTCCACCAGGACACGTACATGGCCTATGAAGGCACGTACTCCTGGTGGTGCGGTAACTTCGACTATGATACCGATGGTGGTTACGGCAACAGCTGGGATGACAGACTGATCATCCCGACGACCGACCTGACCACTGCGACGATGCCGATCCTGACCTACGCGTTCCGTCACGATTCGGAGGCTGGTTACGATTACACGTACGTTCAGGCCGAGAGCCTGGGCGTATTCGTGGACCTGAACCGTGGCTACGACGGTGCGGCCGCGTGGACCGACATCGGTCTCTACGGCTTCCTCCTTGCCGCCTACGACAATCCGCTCAACGCGCGTTTCCGTTTCCTTTCGGACGGAGCCTGGTCGGATGAGGACGGTCTGTATGCGTCCGTCGGTGGTGGATTCGCCTGCGACATCGTCAAGGTCTTTGACTACTATACCGGCTACGTGTACTTCTTCGACAACGCTGATGACCAGGTCAACCTGATCCCGGCGGTCCCCGGCGCGGCCGGTGACTACTGGCATCTGATCGACAGGTGCTGCCCGGCGTACAGCGACCCGCA
>JAUVLG010000208.1 GCA_030595835.1 Candidatus Eiseniibacteriota bacterium
ATCAGACAGCACGGCGGGTGGATAAACGTCTACAGCGAGCCGAACCAGGGCACGGCGTTCAAGGTGTACCTTCCCTCCGTGGAAAGCTGCCGGAGCGAGAGCGACGAATCAGCGGCCACGGACGAACCGGCGTCGGTGCGCGGGGACGGCCAGCGCATCCTCCTGGTCGAGGACGAAGAAGCCGTACGCGATCTGGCCTCCCGGGCGCTCAGGGAGAATGGGTACGTCGTCTTCGAAGCCGGGGCCTACGAGGAGGCGCTCGAGGTCTTCGAGCGCGAGAACGGTCGCTTCGATCTGGTGTTCAGCGATGTCGTGCTACCGGACAAGAGCGGGATAAAGCTGATAGACAAACTGCTCTCCAGATGCCCGGACCTCCGGATTCTCGTGTCCAGCGGCTACACGGATCAGAAGTCCCAGTGGCCTGTCATCCAGGAGAAGGGATTCCGCTTCCTGCAGAAACCCTACTCGCTGGTTGATCTGCTCGGCACCGTGGACGAGCTCGTGTAGAGGGACTCAGAGCGCCGGTCGATGCGTGTGGCAAAGCGCGGGACGACAAACGAGCCCGTGGCGCGGCACCCGGGCTGCACGAACGAAGAGGCGGACGACGACCCAAGCCCCCAAGGGCTTGAGCCACCGTCCGCCTCTATTCTGTTGCGGCCGTGGCGCTCCTACTTCAGAAGCACCATTACCTTCCTGTCGCTGAACTCCCCGGCCGTCATCGAGCAGAAGTAGATGCCGCTGCCGACGCTCTCGCCGCGGTCGTTGGTGCCGTCCCAGACGACGGACCTCCGCCCCGCTTCTTCCACACCGTCCGTGAGCGTCGCCACGAGCCTGCCAGCGACGCTGTAGACGCGGATGGACACGCGGGTCGCCTCAGGAAGCGAGTAGGCGATGGTCGTCATCGGGTTGAACGGGTTGGGGGCGTTCTGCTTAAGCGCGAATCGCGCAGGGATCGACGAGTCGGAATCGCTCACGCCCGTGCTCGTGCTGGTGATGGAGACATCGTCGATGTACCACCCCTCCTCCGTCACGTAGGCGTCGGACGCGAACCTGAACCTGAACGTCGCGCTCTGCCCCTCGTAGGGCGTCAGGTCAAACGTCTCCTCCCGCCACGTATGCATCCCCGACCAGCACGGAGTACCGGTGGGAAGAGGATTGGCCTCGTTGTCGTTCGTGACGTGGCTGTATCCACCGACCGGAGTCAGGTTACTCCACGTCTCGCCGTTGTCCGTCGAGATCTCGACGAGCGCGCCGTCCCATGCGGACGTCGCGCTCTCCTCCTCCGCGTCCAGCCAGCTCCAGAACGTCAGCTCGCCCTCGGTGCCCACACACATGGTCGGCGTCTGGAGCGCACCGTCGCCGCTGTTCGCGTAGACGGCGGAGCCCGCGCCTCCGAACTTCCAGCTTGTGCCCGCCGAATGCGAACGGTAGGTCTCCACGTGCCACTCGTCGACGAATCCGTCCGTCACGTTGTAGTGCGTCCAGTCGGTCCCGCTACCCTCGAAGTCCTCCGCGAGCGTCGCCGCACCTACCACCAGTGCCATGTCGTCGCAGCCGTGGTACCCGGAGGGCGTCGAGACGGCGAAGTCGAGCATGAACTCGTGAAAAGCCGGGGCGCCCGGCGCGACCGTGAACTCGAACTCGGGCTGCGGTGTCCCCGTTCCGCCAGATGGGATCAGAGAGGCACCGGCGGTGCCCTGTGTGATGGTGATATATGGGTCACTCGTCGTCATCACAACCGTTGCGCCCCTCGCGTCGTCTCCCCCGGTGTTCTGGAAAGTAACCGACAGGGTGACGGTCTCCCCC
>JAUVLG010000219.1 GCA_030595835.1 Candidatus Eiseniibacteriota bacterium
CAAGCTCGTCGGCTGCATGCGCTTGATACTTATTGAGGCCTCCCCCTCAGCCTACCACTTGGGTATGCTGACGTATCCGAGAACGCCTGGCCGATAACCAGAAAGGAGAAGGCCCCATGAACCTCTGTACCGAGCAACACAAGCATTACTGCGGCGTCGACCTACACGCAAGATCCATGTACCTCTGTCTCATCGATCACGACGCCGAGGTGCTCCTGCACCGCAACCTGCCCGCCGGACCGGAACCATTCCTCAAGGCCATCGAACCATACCGCGACGATCTCATCGTCGCCACCGAGTGCGTCTTCACCTGGTACTGGCTCGCCGACCTCTGCGCACAAGAGAACATACACTTCGTCCTCGGTCACGCCCTCTACATGAAGTTCATCCACGGCGCCAAGACAAAGAACGACAGGATCGACTCCCGCAAGATCGCCGCCCTCCTCAGAGGTGGCAACTTCCCTCTCGCCTACGTCTATCCCCACAAGATGAGAGCGACTCGCGACCTCCTCAGAAGACGCATGTACTTCTCGAGGAAGAGGGCGGAGCTCCTCGCTCACATCCAGAACTCCAACAGCCAGTATAACATGGTCCCGTTCGGCAAGAAAATCACCTACAAGTCCAACAGAGCCGGCATCGCCGAACAGTTCCAGGACCCCGCCGTCAGAAAGAGCATCGAGGTCAACCTCGAGCTCATCGAGCACTACGAGCGCCTCCTCAAGGACATCGAACTCCACATCCTACGCAACGCCAAGCTCCACGACCCCAATGCCTTCCACCTGCTCTCCTCCGTCGACGGGATCGGCGACATCCTCGCACTCGTCATCCTCTACGAGATACACGACATCCGTCGGTTCCCAAGGGTCCAGAACTTCCTCTCATACAGCAGGCTCGTCAAGTGCCCAAAGGAGTCCGCCGGAAAACGCTCCGGCACCTCCGGAAACAAGATCGGCGACCCGTTCCTCAAGTGGGCCTTCTCTGAAGCAGCCGTCCTCTTCCTCAGGAACAACCCCGAAGCTCAGAAGTACATGAATCGGCTGCGATCAAAGCACGGAAAGGCAAAGGCCCTCTCCATCCTTGCTCAGAGACTCGGACGGGCCGTCTACTACATGCTCCTCAGGCAGAAGGCCTTCGACAAGGAGAAGTTCCTGAGAACCTGACAACGGAGGGGACGGTCCAAGCCCGGCATCTAACTGGAGCCAACGTGGATGAACCCAATCAACGGGACAACACCCTGTGGCAGAGACCACCAGACCCGTTCTGGGATGTATCCCGGCAATCCTCTACGCTTGATTGGATGGCCGTCCCGCTCCGTCACATTAACGCGATGTCAAAGATCGGAAGGTGCGTGTCCTGCCCCTCACCCGAACCCAACACTAACTGGAGAACGCACACCGCGTTCAGCCCATGGCTTGATTGGCTCGGTACGAGGGCACAAACATGTTTCTAGGGCGCGGGGCCACGGCCCCGTCGGCTCGTCCCGGATGAGCCGTGAACCTCAATAGGTGTTTGGTGCAGGACCGTCCATGCACCAGAATCCCGAAATCAAGTCAGGACGCAGCCTTCTCGCTCCAGACATCGCCATTAGAACGGTCCACGCATGCCCGTTCAACGGCGTACTTTACCTATTGACGGCACGAGGCCTCATAAGAGTTAG
>JAUVLG010000247.1 GCA_030595835.1 Candidatus Eiseniibacteriota bacterium
GATACAGACCAGCATCGCCTTGCCGGTTTCCCATGCGGTCGAGTAGTGCTCAACGAGGTCCCGCGCCACCTGGTCGAGCCGCTTGTTTGCTGTTATGATATGGTAGTCGCGCCTGAGCTCCCGCTCCAGCCGCTGCTGGACATCGATGTCGTCGGTCTCCAGTTCCGCAAGTTTCGCAGCGATGCGCTCGTTGAGGTCTCCGATAGCCACGCCCAGATTGTCGCCGCGGGCGTCATAGTAGAGCGGCACGGTGGCGTTGTCCTCCACAGCCCGCTGGAAACCATAAGTGGAAACATAGTCCCCAAAGACATCCCGCGTGGGTTCGACTTCGTCTTTGAATAATGGAGTGCCAGTAAAACCTATGAAACTCGCGTTCGGCAGTGCGTTACGCATGTTGAGCGCCAGCGTGCCGTACTGGGTGCGGTGCGCCTCGTCGGTGATGACGATGATATCGTCGCGCCGGGTGTAGCCCTCGTCGGGGTCCACGTCCTTATTGAACTTCTGGATCAGCGAGAAGATGTGTGATTTGTGCTCTGCCAAAAGCCGGCTCAGGTGCTTGCCGTCGGAGGCGCGGCACGGGTCACGGTCGTGGTCCACCACGCCGCAGCCAGCGAAGGTCTTGTAGATCTGCGTGTCGAGGTCGTCGCGGTCGGTCAGCACAAGGAATGTGAAGTTGCCGCCGAGTTTGCGGTGTACCTTGCGGGTGAACATCACCATCGAGTAGCTCTTGCCAGCGCCTTGGGTGTGCCAGAAAACGCCGAGTTTGCCCTGCCGCTCCTTGCGCTCGATCACCGATTGGATGGCGAGGTTTACGCCGAGGAACTGATGGTTGCGGGCAAGGATCTTTTTTGTCTCGCCAGAGGACTCGTCGAAGAGGATGAAGTTCTCCACCAGGTCCATGAAGTTTCGCTTGTCGCAGACGCCTTTGAGCAGCGTCTCCATGCCCACCACGCCCGGCTCCTGTTCAGCCAGACGCTTCCAGTCGTGGAAGTGCTCCCACTTGCTGGTGATCGAACCGATCTTCGCCTGCTCACCGTTGCCGAACATCACGATGGCGTTGTGGTGGAAGAGGTGCGGGATCGTGTCCCGGTAGTCAGAGTAGTTTTTCTCGAAGGCGGTCTTGAGGTTTTTGTGAATGTTCTTGCACTCGATGAACAGGAGCGGCATGCCGTTAACAAACCCCAC
>JAUVLG010000206.1 GCA_030595835.1 Candidatus Eiseniibacteriota bacterium
TCATTGCGATAATGCTGGTCGCGATGTTCCTGCCGGTGTTCCACCTCGGTGGAGCAATCCGGACGGGCATGAGGAGGTCGTAGCGCTCGCAGGGGGATAGGAGGTGCGTACTCCGAGGTCATGGGCACGCTAAGTGCTGTGGTGAGAGTGTTAATGAAATCAAGGGAGGCATGGGAATTCAGAGGTTGAAAGGAGGTGAAAAAAAATGAGTATGCTGAGAAACAGCAAGGGCTTCACGCTCGTGGAACTGATGGTTGTCGTGATCATCGTGCTCGTGCTCGCGGGTATTGCCGTTCCTGTCTACATCCACTACATCCAGGAAGGCAAGAAGACCGAGGCCTACGCGGTCATCGATTCGATGGTCAGTGGAGCGCTCGTGTACTTCCAGAAGCACAACTCGTTCGATCCCACGGCAGCGGCAGGCGGTTCTGCCGGCGACGAGATTGACCTCTGGCTGGCTAGGGACGACGAACAGAACGCGATCTACTTCACGTACGTAGTCTCTGGCGCTGACGCGGCCGGTTTCGTTATCACGGCTACGGGCGTCGCGGCCGAGGGCCTGCCCGGAACTGGGGAGATCATCTGGACTCACAGCGGCGCCAGCGCTTCTGCAGGCAACGCGGGTGTAGGGGTGTTCACTGAGACTGGTTGGTAGCAGCTTCGGGGCCGGGACCCCTCGGGGTTCCGGCCCATACCCCTCACACAGGCGGGTGAGAAGGAAGGCACGAAGGTGAGCTTCAGACTGCGAGACGAGAGCGGCATCAGCTTGATGGAGGTCATGGTCTCCGTGGTCGTGTTCTCCATAGCCATCGTCTTTCTCTACCAGATGCTCTTCAGCGGACGCATGCAGGTGGAGTTCGAGGGAGAGAGGCGGGTGGCTTCGAAGGCGGCCGAGCTCAAGATCGAGGAGCTCAAGTACGCGGGCTACGGCTCGACCGACACTGAGAGCGGCTGGGAGAGCCTGTCCATGGACGTGGGGGCACATCCCAGCGACCCGCGGATGGTGCTGGATGACAGAGGCACGGACGACACGCAGGACGACCTGGTCGGTCTGATGACCTGGACCGTCAGGGACACGTTTTGGGATGACTCCGGCGGATCCAGTGGCACGATCACGACCGAGGCCAAGGTCGTCGATCTTACAATTCAGTGGCCGGAGGTCTGGCTGCGCGACGAGGTTCGCGTCGTGACCGTGGTGGCGAAATGATGAGAAGACTGAGAACACACAGGCCGGGGCGCGACGGACGTCTCGCGAGCAATGCGGGATTCACTCTGGTCGAGCTGATGGTCGTCGGGATCATCGGCGCCATTGTTCTTCTTGCGGCGTTCAGCATGTATCTGACCTCGATGGAGACGTGGGATATTTCAGGCGCCAGACTTGCGCTTCAGCGCAATGGTGACCGCGCTGTCAAGAGAATCGCGTTCGATATACGGCACGGGGACACGGTGACGGTGGCCGCCGACTCGACATGGATCATTGTCACGAGGACGATCGCCAGCGCCACAGATACGCTGGCGACGTACGCGCTCACGGGGGACCAGGTGGTGAACATGCACGACACGGTCCTCACGAGCGATGTGACGGCTCTGCGATTCTTCTCTAGTAATGGCGCCAAGGTTTGGATTAGCATGACGCTCGTTGACGACATGGGCACGACAGCGTTGCCCTACGACGACCAGAGAGTAGAGATTAACTCGTTGGCGGTGTGTCGCAACGAGCCGTCCTAGACAGGCGAGATCAGGAGGATGGAGAGTGTTCGGCGGATCCCGAAGGTTCGTCACAGGTCTGGATGTGGGCGCCGAGAGCGTGAAGGCCGTGAGGCTGCAGCACGCGGGCGGCAGCGTCAAGCTCGT
>JAUVLG010000224.1 GCA_030595835.1 Candidatus Eiseniibacteriota bacterium
CCGGGCCTTCGACCGCGAGCGCTATGGCATCGCCTTCACGTGTCGTGACTACTACAAGACCGACGGTGATACGTCGTTCGGCGCTGAGGTGCTGTACCGCCATGCCTGGAACGATGCCGGTCGGTTCAGGTTGCAGGTGAGCCTGCGCGAGCGGCCCACGCTACCTGTCGCATTACGACCCCTGCAGCCGCAGGCGTACTTCAAGCACCTCGAGTTCGATCCGTTCCAAGTCCGTTCACTCCAGGACCTCGAGATGGTCGCGGAAAAGGTGCGCGCGGCGTTCCAGCGGGCGAAGGTCCGGGATCTCTATGACCTCTACCGATTCGCGGCGGTCCCGTTCGATGGCGACCTGCTACGCCGTCTCGTCGTGCTGAAGCTCTGGCAAGTGCAGGATCCGTTCATTCCCCATGAGTTCTTCGACAAGCTACGCGCGGGCAATTACGATTGGGATGACCTCCGCCGGCTGGTGCGCCCGGCCGAGCGCATCGAACCTGAAGAGGTTCTCTCCACCGTGGAGGCCCGTTTTGCCTCGCTTCGTGAGCTCAGCGAGCTGGAGCAGGAGGTCGTCGCCGATGCCAAGGGGGGCTTGAACAGACCTCTTGGCGAACGTCTGCAGGCGGAGATTCGTCGCCGATTCGCGGATAGCCCTCACGCTGGAGCGTCGCGTCCAGAGGACAGTTGAACTCCATGAATGAGACCAATTCCTACTGCAAGGCGCTCGGTATCCGGATCCCCCGCCTCGAGACGGCCATGAAGGCCCCGGACGCGAACTACTACTCGCTCCTAATCGTTGCGCTGCTTGAGCGGGGCGAGCCCATCACGCTCGAGGAGGCGGCAACCCGCTTCGAGGAGGCCGGGGTGGCCCCCTTCGGCCGCGCCCTCGCCTCTCTCAAACACTGCCAGCCCGGACGACCTCCCATCTACCGAGACGCAAACCTCTACGCTCTTGACCCGCACGACCAAGAGGCCGATCTCTGGGCATTTCGCCTTCGTCTCAGGCCCCCGAAGTCGGCGCCACGCGTCGCTCGGCCGGATCCACGTCCCCTTCCATCTCCCGACGCTCCACTCAGCGTGGCGAACCTCGATGAAGCATGGAGCGTTGGCGTACCGAGCACCTGGTCGGCCCAACGAATCGCGGTCTGTGTGCTCGACGCCCACGGCACGGAAATGCAGCCGGAGGAGGTCGTGGCCTTCGTCAGACCACGCAGCCGGTGGAGCCTGCTGTCGACCGACTCCGCGAGGTACTGGCACCGGAATGCTGCGATCCGCGTGCTAGGCGACGGGTCGTGGGCGCTCAATCCCGAACACACCGCCGTCCGACCAGCACGGCAGGCTGTCCGCGAGCGCATCGTCGTGGCGCGTCGTTGGGCCCACATGCGACCCGACCCCGCCGCCATGGAGGCGAACCGGAGGCGCTTCGAGAAGGAACGTCAGGCCAACGCCGAGCGTCTGGCCGGCATGAGCCGCGTTCTCGTCCACGCGTTCCCGGCGAAGAAACCAGAGGCGATCGTCCTGGTGGATGTCGGCCGGCGTGAGGTCGCGAGCTTCGTGGGCGAGGAGATCGCTGAAGCCGGGAAGAAGATCCTCGCCTACGACATCATCGCTGCCGTGGACGTGCGAG
>JAUVLG010000086.1 GCA_030595835.1 Candidatus Eiseniibacteriota bacterium
GGGCTCCCGCGGCTCCGTCCCCGGCTTCGACTACCCGCGGCCGCACCCGGACGCCGAGCTCGTCACTTTCGGCGCTCACTACGTGTTTACACAGCGCGAGACGACGCTCGACGAGGCCGCGATCGGCCGCGACCTCTGCGAGCTTCAGGGGCTCGAGTTCGTCGACCTCAATCAGCGGGAGATCCTCGGTGCTGGCGATCACTTCGATCTCCGTGACCATGTGCGGAACCTGCTCGCGCGGACCTCGATCCCGGCCGGCGCGGACTACGCCGGCGTCCGCTACGATCCCGACGGAGCGACGGCTCGCGAGTGGTGCGCGATCGACTTCGCGTAGGCTCAAGCGGGGAGCCCGGTCGCGAGGCCGGGCTCCCTGAAAGGAGACGGACAGATGATCGCGATCAAGCGACGGATAGATGAGCGGACCGGAGAGATCGTCAGACATTGGTGGCCGTGGGAGCTCCGGCTAATGGCTTTGATAGATCACGTCCTCACGGTCAGACAACAAGTCAATTGCCACCATTACTACGGGACGACCGGCGTGTGTGTCTATTGCGGGCAGGTCTCGACGCGTTCCGAGCTGGAGCGGGAGGACGTGACACGATGAAGAGGACGAGAAACAGGAAGCGAATCAACGACGCGATCAAGCTCTTTAAACTCCCGCAATCACTGCTCGCGGGGATCCGGACCGCGTCGCTTCGCGAGGGCGTCTCCGCGTCTAAGCTGATCCGGACGGCGGCCGTCCGTCTCCTTGCGGACCTTAAGAATGGTGTCGACGTCGAGTGGCGCTAGTGCGTCGAGGGAGGTTGTAGACGATGAGACGAATCTCTGTCACACGCTGGCTGATGGACTTCGCGGAGGTCGTCGCGAGAGACGCCGGGTGCTATGACTGGTATGGGCCGGACGTGGAGAAGCTCCGAGCGTTGAAGGCTCGGGCGGTGAAATTCGACGGCGAGATCGGAGAGATCCTTGTTAAGCTCGTCGAGCAGATCGAGCGCGTCAGGATTTAGGGGCTCGCTCAGGCACGAGCTCACGGACGGCCGTCGACCGGGAGACCGGCGGCGGCCGTTCCGCACGTCAGGGAGCCGATTGTTTCACGTGAAACAATCGGCCCCGTTCGCTCGATTTTCGCTCGATTTTCGCTCGCCGGCGCGGTCCTTGCACTCTAGGGAACGGAGGGTCCGACGATCGGATCCGCTCTTGACGGAGGGAGGCCGCTCTTGTATAGCCGTTTCGTAGTCGAGGCCGACGCACGGGAGATCCGCGCGGTCCTCGGAATCGCTCGACGGCTCGCCGGCAAGATCGCCAGAGCGACGGCGAGCGAGATCGGGACCGCGGTCCGGGATCGTCTCCGGGCCGGCTGGTCGCGAGTCCGCGAGGACGCCGGGCGGGGAGCTCGGGGTTGGCGTTGAGCGCCGGCCGGTTTTGTGGTAGGCTTGGATTGTCGCGGGGATTGTCCCGCGAGGAGAAAGGAGCGGACCGTGAGAGCTCTTGTTGTGCTCATCCTGGCGGCGCTGATCGCGCTGATTCCCGTCGCCGTCTGCAATGCGGAGGACATCGTCGCGCCGGAGGCGACCTCGACCGCAGAGGACACGGCGACGGCCGACGTCCTCGACGATTGGATCGCGTCGATCGCGGTCCGCTCGGGCGTTCTTTGGAATCTCGACCGCGAGGAGTGGACTGGCTACGTCGCGTTTCCCTTCCTCAAGTACAGGGATGTCGCTTTCGAAGCCGGCTTGGAGATCAATCCGAATGAAAAAGACGGCGCTCGCGGCGTGATCGCCGCGGCGACCTTCGACCTTGGGAATCTGCGCGAGTTCGGCTTCGACGTTTCGTGGGCCGAGCATTTCGGCGTCAACGTCGGGCCGTTCTTGCGCTACGATCTCGCGACCGGGGAGATACAGAAAGGCATTTTGGTGAGCGTCGTCGATCTCTCGATCGGCGACGGGTAGGATCGAGGTCGGGGTCGCTCGGGAGTACGTCCTCGCGCCCAGGGACGGAAACCGGGCGATCTCAACACCGACAAAGGCAATCAACTAGGAGCTGGACATGCACCCGAATCAGGGACCGATCACCGTCATCTTCAAGCACGCGCCCGGCGACATCGTCCTGACGTTGCTTGGGGACAAGGGTACTATCGAGGTTTGCACCCACGATGCCGACGGGAATCACTACACGATCAACGCCGCCGCCGGCGGTCGTGCTTATCTCCACGAGGAGAGCGTTGAGATCTTCACCGAGACGCCGGAGTAGAGATCGAGGGGTCCGGGCCGGGAGCCAGCTCGCCGGCTCCCGGCCGGGCTGTAGCCGAAGGGAGCTCGAAATGAAACGGATTCACGTCCTGCTTTGGGTCGCCACGATCGCCGCGGCCGTCTTCCTTGTCCGCTCGATCTGGACCGCTTTTCCATCCCTCACCCCGTAGCCGGTTACAGGCCGGCCGCGAATCGCACGCGAGAGCCCGCTCTCACGCGCGCTGCTGGCCGCGAAGGGCCGTCCGCGGCTCATCGTGCGTCTCGGAGGAGAACGTCGCTTAGATCGCCTCTATGGAGCTCGGAGGGTCTCCCGGATCCTCGACCGCGAGCTCGTCCGCTCCGTCCTTACTGCTGTTCTTCTTATCTAAGTACTACAAAACCTTAGTAGTAGTAGGGGCAGTGGATATCTGGACAAGTCGCTCTGAGGCCGAGCGGCTAGGCTCTATGTCGTCGCGGGCGTTGTGGACAACTCGGGGATAACGGTGGACGGCTGTCCACATCACTCGCGGGAGAGCTCGTCGAGCCCGAAATCAACCGGGTTACACACTGGTTGTCAACCGTTTGGAGGGCAGTTATCCACCGCTTGTCCACAGGCGCGAGCTCGTCGCGGAGCTCCGGGCCGGGGATGCTCCTCGACGGCGGTCAACGCCCGCTCGCGTCGGTGTCCGGACCTGGCCGAGCTGGACGACTACCGGGCCGCATCCGGCGAGAACGTCGCTCAGATCGGCTCTATGGAGCTCGTTTTCGGAGGGATTCGGCGAAATGGGTCGATTGGGGAGATCCGGCCGGCGGGAGCGCCGACGACGGGGCAAATCGCCGCCGGCGCAAGGGGCTCACGCGTAAGCGCGAGCGATCCAGCCAGCGGCGAAGGGCGCTTGCGTGGGATTCCGGACCAGTTTGACGCGGTATTCTCCAGCCGCTTCAGAACGGAGCGCGGCGACGATCACGAGCTCGCAAAGGAGCGACGCGGCTCCGGCGGTTTCCGGACCGAGGACGCCGTCGATGGCGACGATAGTGCCGGCCGCGCGGAGGGCTCTTTGCAGACACGTGACGCCGGCGTTTCGCCCCATGTTGACAGCCAGGTCAAAGACCTTCATCGCGAGCCGCTCGGGGAGGAGTTCGTAGCCGTTCCCGGACCAGTACTTTTCGAAGTAGATCTCGATCGCTTCGGCGCGTGTCAGGGCCGCCACATCGACGCCGGGATTGTAGGTCGAGCTGATCCCATAGTTCGTGGCGCTGCCACCGTCGGCGGGATGATCTACGAAGCCGCCTTCGTGCGCGAGGACGACCTCGACCGCTTTGTCGAACGTCTCTCGACTGCTCATGAGGGCGTTCTCCTTTCTCGATCCTCTCAGCTGGCGAGCTTTGCGATCAGGACGGCCCCGAGCGCGACGGTCAAGCCGACGGCCGACGGGACGACGTAAGCGCGCCAGTTCGCAGTCCGCGCGCGCTCGGCCCGATCCCGGACGAGATCGCGGGCGTCGCGGAGTTTCTGGCAGATCTTCGTCGTAACCATAGTCGCGCAGATCTTCGTCGTCGCGCTTTCGAGCGTCCGGATCCTGCCATTCTGCCTGTCCAGCCGGCTATTGACTCCGGCGAATCCGGAGGACGTCGTCTCCCGGAGGGACTTCACTTCGGCTTTCAGGCCGCCGATCGCTCCGGCGATCGCGGCGGCGTCGATGTTTGTGTCTCCCATGTTGTCGGCTCTTCCGTGGATTGTGATAGTCAGGGCGTCGTCGAGCGCGTGACGTCGCCGGTCAGGTCGACGGTCCCAACTTCGGGCGTATAGACGGTCCCGTCGTCAAGTTTGATCTGGACATCATACACCCATGACGCCGCGCCAAGCTTTGCTGTGTCGGCCGGGGTCAGGTCGAAGCGGAGGTCGCCGTGGACGCTCGGGCTCCCGGCATTTTCGATCTGGCCGGTTCCTGGCACGTCGCCGGTCGTGATTACCTTCGCGACGATCGCGTCCGCGTCAGCCTCACGCGCATGTCGCTTGATCGTGAGCCATGCGGCGGCGATCGCATCCGTCAGATCTGTCACCGTTCGCCGGACCTCAAGATTGTCTCCGACGACATAGCCGGAGATCGTCCCCGTTAGAGTGCTCATCAGTTCGCTCTCCTCGGTCCTCGGGTTGCGACGTCATCCGGGTCGACCGCGATCTCTGCGGAATCCCTGACGACGACGGAGATCGTCGCGACGTCGGAACTCGCGACGGAGATCGTCCTCGCGTCGAGCGCGAGCGGTGCAGTATAGAAGGCAAGCGTCGCGGTCCCGATCCCGATTGCGGTCCCGCCGGCACTGTAGGTCACGCTCGCGTCGAGCTCCCCGCTCCCCGCGCCGCTTGCGGTCGCGGAGGCTGATGCCAGGAGGAGCCCGGCCGCGAGTGCGGCGTCTCCGATCCCGGTCGCCGTCGCGCCGGCGTGGTGCGTCACGGTCGCGGACAGCGTCGCGGAGGCTGATCCTGTAGTGGTTGCACTCGCGCTGTAGATCATGGCCGCGTCGAGTGCGGCGGTCCCGATTCCGGTCACGGTCGCGGATGGAACGGTGAAGTAGACGTAGAGTCTACATCGTTCGGTAGTGGATTTGTTGTAGAAGGCCCACCATTGAGCGTCGCCGGTTCCCTTCACTCCGTGGTCGAGGATCTTGATGTCAGTGTCGCCAGCTTTATCGACGAGCGCCGGAGCCGCGGAGCCAAGCGTCAGCGTTGTCTTGTCTGCGGGGCGCGCGGTGAGCGTCAGGACTTCCGTCCCGGCGTTCCACTCGGCGGCGTTTCCGTCGAGGCTCCCGCCGATGATGTCGCCGATCGAATAGCGGGCTTCGTAAAACTGCGGATCGCCGTCGGGAGCGCTGCGGTAGCCGCGCACTCTGAACTGGACGACTGTGACCTCGGCGTGGTCCGGAATTGAGGACGTGTCGAAGCGGAAGAACGCGCCGACAAAGAAGTTGTATGCCGTGTTCTGCCCGAGATCGCAAAGATCCCAACCGATCCCCGCAGAGTAGGACGTTCCTATCTTGTTGATTTTCCCGCTCGCGGTATTATCGAAGTCGAATGTCAGTTGATCGAGCATGGGATCGTCCTAGAGAAACGGCGGCCGCGGAAATCAGCGGCCGCCGGCTGAGTCTCGGAGCTCTCGGAGCGGCGGGCTATTCGAGACGGAGGACGAGCAGACCGGCCGTCGCCTTGAATACGTCACCGTTCCCGACGGTTTTCGAGTGGTTGAGCGCGCCGTGCATCAGGAGATTCCCGGCGGACGCCGCGTCGCGGAGCCCGAAGTGCGTCACGGTGCCCCACGATGCTGTTGCCGTCGGGAAGGTTACGTCGTCGTCGTTCTCGACCTTGTAGCCGATCCCGTCGATGGCCGCGAGCGTGAAGTCCGGAGAGCCGCTCGCATTATCATAGATCAGGACGCGCGCGTAGCTTCCACCGGAGACCTCGGTCCCTATGTCCGCGTCTGTGGGGTCGTCGGTGTAGAGCGCGAGGTAGACGGATGGGCCGGTGAATGCGTCCTTGTTGAAGATCAGGTTCAGGAGAGCGGCTTCGAGATAGTTCGCGAGAGCGCTCAATGATTGGCTCCTTTCGGGCGGGGTTAGCTTTGATCGAAACCGGCGACCGCTTTGGCGCCGATCTCTTCACGGAGTTCGACTACAGTCCCGCGGCCGTCGCCGTTCGAGCGGTCTTCGACGGCCGCTTCGACGTCGTCCTTCGTCGCTGGTTCGGAAACCGGGGCCGTGCTGGAGAGCACGACGCCGTAGCCGGCCGCGAGCTCGGTCTCGGCTTTGATCTCCGCGAGCACGTCCTCGAACTCGATTCCTTGTTCCGCGAGGATCGACGTGCGGGACGTGAGTTGATTCGCGAGCGCGAGGACGGCTCCCTTCGCTTCTTTCTCGGGGTCGATCGCGCTCCACCCGCGCGGACGATGTCGGACGGCCATGTAGCCGGCGGGATTTCTGGAGCCGAGCTTGAGCGCGCCGGTTAGGAGCGCGAGCTTGATCCACTCGGCGTAGAGCGGACGCCGCCACCAGTCGATTACGTTCTCTTGGACTTGCCGCCAGTCGTCGCGCATAATCAGGGCGAAGGCGCGGAACGAGGAGTAGTTGACGTCCGAAGCATCGTTGAGCAGGATATTAGAGAAGATCGAGAGGCCGCTCGCAATCTTGCGCCCCATCTGTTTGATGAACGAGCCGAATTGGCTCGTCGGATGCGTCGGAGCCCACTCCTTGAACGTGTAGCCGTCCTCAAGAATCTCGAAGGAGCCCGGCGCGGCTTGCATGTGTGCGGTTGATCCCTCGGACGCCAGCGACGCGCCGATCTCCGGATTCACTTTCTCGAAAAAGCCCATTTTGGAAGAGGCCACGCGGGACGCGATCGCTTCGCTCTCCTCGTAGGCGTCAAGCATGTGCGCCGCGACCATGATCGAGTGAAGCCACGTCACGCCGCGAGTCTGATTGACGCGATCCGAACGGTAGATATGGACGATCTCGTCGGCCGGCACGCGGTAGCGCTTGCGTGCGATCGTGGCGAGCGCCGACGCGGGCTTGTCCCAAAAATGGTAAGCGACCGGCGCTCCGACGGCGTCGATCTCGACGCCGAGCCGGATCTCGTTCACGCCAGGACGAGCCCCACGATGGAAACGCTCGTCGAGGAGATCAACGTCGATCGGCTGGAGCGCGAGCCCGAAACGGTTAGTTGTGACGCCGCGCCAGAAGCGGACGCAGACCTCACCGTCCGTGGCGAGCGTCCGGAGGAGGAGATCTTCGAGGGGCCGGAGCGCGAGCTTCCCGTCGAGTGTGACCTTGCCGCGGGACCATTCGATCCACGCGGCTTCGATCTTTGCGTTCGTCTCAGTGTCGAGCTTGCCGTCCTTGCGGATAAGGGCTTGGAGTCTGATCCCGGCGGGACCGATCACGTTCGCGACGAGCAATCGGAGGTAGCGCTTGACGTAACTATTGTTTCTGGCGAGCTCGCGAGCTCGCGCTCTCAGCTTCCGGAGGTCGCCTTTGAGCTCGTCGTCGGCCGAGCGCGAGTTGGCGCTCCAATCGAGTAGAAGTCGATTCTGTCCGGCGCCAGAGTAGGCGCTCCGGGTGCCGATGTCGCGGAGAGCGTACACGGCGAATTGAAACGCACGGACAAGCCGCTTATGAAACGGGCGTCGCGTCATTGTTCTGTCCCCGGTGTGACGAACGAGATCACGCCGAGCCGCGAGACCTTGTCCGGATTCTTGAGCCGCGCAAGCCGGGCCGCGAAACGATCACGGAGTTTCACGGCTTCCTCGATCGGGATCTTCGTGACGGCGCGGCCAGCGATCGCGTACGATTGCATCCCCGCGGTTAGCCGTCCCTCGATGTGTGCTTCGAGGACCGGGATCGCTCGCTCAAGCCAGAGCTGAGAGCTCCCGTCCGTCGCGGCCGCGAGATTGTCCTTCACAGTCACCGTTCCGGACGCGACCTCGTAGACGTTGCCGTCGTAGGCGACGCGCTCAACCCATTGATAGAAGCCCGGCTCGATTGACGTGCTCGCCGGGATTGTCACAACGAAAGCGTCGCTGTCGGCGACCGCTTCGAAGTCGTCGACGATCACGCCGGCGATGTAGAGAGTGAGCGTCCAGGTTGACGCGGGGTAATCGGTGAAGCTCTTTGTGTAGGCAACCGTCGTCCCGGCCGAGAAGGATTCCGGAAGCGCTGTGAGTTCATTCGGCATGCGGACAGGCTAGACGGAGCCGAGCGCTTCCGTCGAGTCAAATATGATTGGACTCGACGAGCGAGCGCTGTTTGACAGATATTGTTGGCGACCTGCAGTCGAGGACTGCCTACCGCGGCGCACTCAGGGAGCAGACAATGCCATGAAGTCAGAAACGAGAACGGTCAGGATTCCGCGGAAGCTGACGCGGGAGTTCACGGTTGATCTCGGCGAGCGTGAGGGCGAGGAGGGCGCGGAGCTTTACCCGATCACGCTGACGAGCAGATTCCCTGTCAAGCGGTGGTCGTGGGATGGTGCTTATTACGAGATACTCTCTCACGATCCGGCCGACGTCGATCTCTCCCGCGCGGTGTCGGGTCTCCCGCTCCTCAAGAATCACATAACGAGCCAGCAGATCGGGAGCGTGCAGGGTGTAAGACTCGACGCTCAGGCGGAGAAAACGCGCGGGATGCTTTCATTTTCGTCGATCAGCATCGCGCGAGATCAGAAGGCGCTCGTCGACGAGGGGCACTTGAAGACGAGCTCCGTCGGTTACTTCGTTACCGGGATGAGACTCATCAAGACGGACGAGGATGACGTCCCAACGTACGAAGTCTCGTGGGCGATCGCAGAAGAATCACTGACGCCGGTCCCCGCTGATCCGACGGTCGGCGTCGGGAGGAGCGCCGAGGAATCAATGCTGGCAATCCGAAGTGTAGCCGCTGATGAGCTGGCCGAGTTCGAGGTCGCGGAGGACATCCGCGAAGAGAGCCCGGCCGACGAGGGAGGAGAAGAAGAAATGAAGGACAAGGACGGACGAGAGATCGGGACGGTTACTCCCACGCCGACGCCGGCTCCGGCACTCGCGGAGATCGTGCGCGACTACGGCAAGGAGGCCGCGGAGATCGCGGGGCT
>JAUVLG010000120.1 GCA_030595835.1 Candidatus Eiseniibacteriota bacterium
CGCCCCGAGGAGCCAGCACATAGAGGGTCGGGTCTGCCAAGAGCGGGCGCTGCTCATGTGACGCTCAGACGAGCGTAGACGGTCAGGAGTGCCCAACAAGTCCACTATCCTGCGCGTTGCCACCAGAAGACGACTGGGCGCGGAACCACCGCAGCCGCCGATTGAGCTTGACCTCGGTGGTCCCAGGGGCTATACTGTCATTCAGCAGAGGCGACCACGTTGGTATGGCAACATATCCGGAAACTCCAAGGAGGGACCTGGCGCAGATGCCAGGCCTCTTTTGCGTTTCAGGGGCGCCACCTGCAGGGCCGGAAAGGCCCGCGAGAAGAAAGTCGGATGGTCGGATAGTCCGGCCCCGACAGGACAATCGTCGGCGTGAGGGGAGATCCCCGCCCGGCGAGATCAAGAGAGGTAGAACACAGTGGGTACGTTCGGAATCGTGAAGTGGTTCAACGACAGCAAGGGCTTCGGCTTCATCACGCCGGAGGATGGATCCAAGGACGTCTTCGTTCACCATTCGGGAATCCAGGGTGGCGACGAGTTCAAGACGCTGGCCGAGGGCGAGCGCGTGGAGTTTGACGTTGTCCAGGGCGAGAAGGGCCCGGCAGCGGAGAACGTCGTGAGAAGCCAAGCCTAATCGCGGCACTACCGCGGATTGGTATAGAGAACACAGGGCCGTCCTTCGATATGAAGGGCGGCCCTGTTGCATTAGGGGCTGGGGCCTGTTCAGTCGTCCGGAGAGCATATACGAAGAGCCCACCCCCCAGGCCGCGAACGACTGGTCGGTTCCCGGCGGCAGGATCCTGGTATTCGGCGGCGGGAACTACCCGGAGCCCGCTCTCGTCAACGAGCGGGTCACGATGGAGACCGTCGTCGAGAACGCTGTCCTCGGCGAGTAGGCACTATCACAGTCGCGCGACTATCTGTAGCCTGTCTTGACCGTGCCCCACCTCCGATAGCGACTCTGAGTAGCCGGATGTGAGCGATACGTCGTTTGCAGCAGATGCCTGCCTGAAAGGGCGGGCGTCTGCACGTACATGTGCGTGTACGGACGTCCCGCGAGCCGACCGGCAGCCGCGTCTCAGCAAATCTACCCAGCGGGCACGTTTCTGTGGTATAATAGAGAATCAGAGGCCGATTCAAGGAGCCGTTGGCTCCAATGCAACACATCGCAGGTGCCGTGCGCAAAGGGCGCACGAGACAGGGGTGCAGAAGACTATGAGAACCGCCATCACACTGTTGCTTTCCATCACGGTCATGTGCGCGGGCGCTCTGCCATCGCACGCCCAGACGGCCGTCCTCATCTCCGAGATGTGCGACCCGCATCAGAACTACCTGACCGACCGATTCATCGAGATCTACAACGCGGGCACGGTCTCAATCGACTTGACCGACTGGACGCTGGTGGCGGTGGGCAACTCCGGCGGCATCTTCTCGTGGCCTCTCGCAGGATCGATCGAGTCCGGCGAGGCGCTGGTCGCGGGCGACGCGACGACGGTCATCGTGTTTCCGGTCGACTTCGCGGACGAGGCCTGGTCGAGCAACAACAGTCTCTGGAACGGGAAGGTGGGGGATGGGGCGAAGCTCCTGAACGCGAGCTCGGTGATTGTCGACTACGCGGTCGTGACCGGCACGCACTTCGAGAACGAGGACTACACGCGCAACTTCGGCGTCGTGTTCCCGAACACCTCCTACGATCCGTCGGAGTGGACGGCGACGCCCGCCTCGTACCCGACCGATGGGACGCCCGGAACTCACGAGACCGCGGAGCCGACTCCGGGACCGACGATCTCCAACATCACAACGGACCCTGCCGCGCCTCTGCCCGGCGAGACGGTCGACGTCTACGCGGACATCTCGGACACAACGACCATCACCTTCGTCGCGCTCTTCTGGGGAACATCCCAACTCGTCATGCCGAACGAGATAGCGATGTCGCTCGACACGGGCATCACCTATGTCACCGACGCCTCCATTCCTGCTCACACCGCCGGCACGACCATCTACTTCAAGATCCAGGCGACGAACGATCTGCCGGGGACAAGCATCTCCGATGTGGAGAGCTACTCGCTGCCCTACACGGTTTCCGTCAGCGACATACAGGGCGGCGTGGCGTCCTCTCCCTACAACGGCGACGCCGTGATAACTCACGGAGTCGTCACCGCGCGGTACAACTCGTACTTCACTCTTCAGGATGGCAGCGGAGCGTGGAGCGGCGTGTGGGCGAGGGGCCTGGCCGCGCCCTCTGTGGGTGACTCCGTCACCATCAGGGGGACCGTCACGGAGAGCGACGGCGCGAACAGCGGCAACACATTCATCGTGAGCGCCGTTGTGCAGAGTTCCACACCGGCCGTGGCGATGCCGGACCCGACCGTCATCACCTCGCTTCTGCTCTCGTCGGAGAGCTACGAGGGTGTGCTCGTTACCGTCGAGAACGGCGAGTGCACGAACACCACGCTGGGTTCAGGGGAGTGGGAGATCAACGACGGCAGCGGTGCCGGACGCGTCGACGATCTGGGATACGAGTTCACACCGATGCTGGGAACCGTCTATGACGTCACTGGACCGCTCGCGTACGCGGAAGGGGACTTCAAGCTCGAGCCGCGGGACGCGGGCGACATAGTGTGGGTGGGCGACAGCGTGGCCCCGGAGCTCCTCCAGGTCTACGCGGCCGACGACACGACCGTGGTAGTGACCTTCTCGGAAGACGTTGAGGAAGCCAGCGCGGGCACGCCCGGTAACTACACCATCGCCGGTCTGACCGTGAACTCCGCCGCGCGGGACGCGTCGAACCACGACCAGGCCGTGCTTATCGTGTCCACCATGTCACCCATCGAATACACGCTCGTTGTGGATGGCGTGGAGGATCTCTACGCGAACGCGATGGACAACGTGAGCTACTCGTTCGACTTCGTCGACATCTCGATCCCGGCAGGGTACTACGACAGCGCTGACGGCCTGCTGGGTGTGTCTCTGCAGGCGGCTCTCCACGCGATCATCGATAACCACAACGTCCAGACCTATCAGTATTCGTGGACGGCCTTTCGGAGCACCGACGACAAACCCAACGGGAAGGTCTGGGACATGTACTCTGATATCCCCGGGGGCGTCCCGCCCTACGAGTACACGTTCGGCATCGACCAGGGCGGAGTCGGCGGTGTGGAGGGCACCGGGTACAACCGCGAGCACTCGTGGCCCAGCAGCTGGTACGGTGGCGAAGTGTATCCGATGTACTCCGACCTGTTCATGATCTACCCGACGGACAACTACGTGAACAATCAGCGCGCGTCCGACCCGTACGGTGAGGTGGACGCACCGTCCTGGACGTCTCTCAATGGTAGCAAGAGGGGCAATTGCTCGTATCCCGGGTACTCCGGACCCGCGTTCGAGCCGATCGATGCATACAAGGGAGATTTCGCCAGGACCTATTTCTACGTGACCTCACGTTACTACTCGGAGGACGCCGGCTGGCCGGGCAGCGCGATGACCGACGGCGCCGAGATCTTGCCGTGGGCCGTGAACATGCTCCTGGAATGGCACGTCGACGACCCCGTCAGTCGGAAGGAACTCGAGCGGAACGGTACCATCTACACGATGCAGGGGAACCGCAATCCCTTCATCGACCGCCCCGAGTTCGCAGCCTCGATGTACGTGACGACCGGGGTGGACGGATTGTCCGAGCCGCCGTTCAGCCTGTATCAGAACGCGCCTAACCCGTTCAATCCGACGACGACGATGAGCTTCGTACTGTCGGCGGAAGCGGACGTCGAGCTGCTCGTGCACGATGTACGCGGCAGACTGGTGGCCGTCCTTGCGTCGGGTTCGTTCCCGTCGGGTCGGCACGCGGCCGTCTGGGACGGGAAGGACGCGGGCGGTCGCGACGTCGCGTCGGGCATCTACTTCTACAGCCTCGAGGTCGGGGAGTTGCACGAGTGCCGGAAGATGTTGCTTTTGAAGTAACTGCCGGCGGCCAACCGCTGGCAGCTCCCGAATCGGTACACAGCGAGCCCGGCCTCGGACGGCCGGGCTCTTGCTCTGCTGCCGCGGGCGGTTGGCAGGCTCCCTCCAGTAGTTTCCATTCACCCGCGCTTTTCCACCAACATTTCTGCCGTCACGGCTGTAGTTCTTAGTACAGGTACCCCCCTGTACCGAAGGCACTCCGCTGCCACCGGACCCCGGCCGCTCGCGCGGCCGGGGAGCCCGGGACTACGGTCCCAGGCGCGCGGTGACGGTTCTGGAAGTGCCCCAGGGGAGAACCGGGAAACGAGCGTGGGCCGGCAATGTTCTTGCGGCAACGTGGGTTTTGTGGTATCATAGTGGGTCGAGTGACTCGCAGTCGGGCAGACTGCAGACGCACGAACAGACTAGAGGCTCCCGCGGCCAGGTTGCTTGCGGCCGTAAGGTGTCGCCCGCGAGAGGAGGCGGACGAGTAGATCGGGAGTGTCGGGAGTGCTTCGATACAGCTCTTTGGATCAGGTGAGGCGCCGGCGACGTCTTGCCACAGATGTTGGGGGGGGCTAGGAGGATGAAGAGGCTAATCGTTCTTGCGGTTATCATGTCGCTGGCGATCCCGGCAGCGGCGGACTGGGATCTTGAGGATCCGGCGAAGTGGGTTCAGCTTCCGGACCTCGCCGAGACGGGCATGGACGTCAACACGTCCTTCCCGTACTACATTCTGGCAGATGACTTCCTCTGTACGCAGACCGGTCCGATCACGGACATCCACATCTGGGGGTCGTGGTACCACGACGAGCTGCCCGGTGGCGGTGACCCCTACGGTGTCATGTTCAGGTTGAGCATCCACGCTGACATTCCCGCGGGCGTGGGCGGCATAGACTACAGCAGGCCGGGCGAGCTTCTCTGGCTGGGGGAGTTCCACGGCCCCAGCGGGCAGTTCGTCGCGCGGATCTGGGAAGAGGGGATCAACGAGGGGTGGTTCGAACCACCGAACGACTACGAATTCCCCGGCGACCATGTCTGCTGGCAGTACAACTTCTTCATCGATGAGGTTGAGGCATTCATTCAGGAGGGAACGCCCGACAACCCGGTTATCTACTGGCTGGACGTGCAGGCGGAACCGCTTGACGGGGGGACGTGGTTCGGCTGGAAGACCTCGCTCGACCATTGGAACGACGACGCGGTCTACGGGAATGGTGAAGAGCCCTACGAGGGTCCGTGGTACGAGCTCATCTACCCGGACGGCCACCCGATGTGGCCGGAGTCGATCGATCTCGCGTTCGCCATCACGACGATCGAGCAAGATGAACTCGATTGGGGCGATGCTCCAGACCCGACCTACCCGACCTATGGTGCGAGCAACGGCGCGAACCATATGATCGTCGCCGGAATGTACATGGGTGTGAGCATTGATAGCGAGCCCGACGGCCAGCCTGACGCGACCGCTACGGGCGATGACCTAGCCGGAATCGACGATGAGGACGGCGTGGCGCCAGTGACGCCGTTCATCCCCGGCACGACCGCCACGGTCAACATCACCGTCTCGGTGAACGGCTACATAGACGCCTGGTTCGACTGGAACTGCGACGGCAGCTGGACCGGCGAGCAGGTCCTCACGAACTACTGGCTGTCCGCAGGCACGACCGCTGTTCCCATCAACGTGCCGGCTTCAGCTGCCCCGGGGCGGACGACCTTCGCCAGGTACCGCTACAGCCTGAACGGCGGTC
>JAUVLG010000233.1 GCA_030595835.1 Candidatus Eiseniibacteriota bacterium
TCGATACCTTCGTTCGATGGGCTCTCTGGGCCACGGGTGGCTGAGGGCCGCGTTGGCAACGTTGGGGCTGATACGCAGGAAAAGGAGGCGGGGCAGGCAGGCCTGAAAAACAAACTCGGAGAAGACCCCCGGATGCGGTACAAGAAGGTTGTGACACCACTCTTGTCTCGCTAAGGAGGCCCTCTCCTCGTGTCTGCATCCCCATATCAACAGATGAGCCATTCGGTTGGCAAGGACAAAAACTTCGCGATGCGACTCCCGATCGTCAAGCACGCCCGGACCCACGGCATACGGGCCACGGCGCGCACGTTCGGCTGCGCGCGCAACACGGTGCGCCTGTGGCTGAGGCGCTACGAGCAGGAGAATCTCAAGGGGCTGCGCGACCGCTCGCGCGCGCCGAAAACCTGCCCCCACAAGACCTCGGCCTACCACACGCGCCGCGTCATCGAAGCCCGTCGCCAAGCGCCGTGTTTCGGACCGCGACGCCTCAAGGACTTGTTTGGGCTCAAGCCTTCGCTCGGGGCGATCTCGCGGATTCTGCGCCAGGCCGGCAAGACGAAAAAACCCCGGACGAGAACGCAGAAGAAAAACGACCTGCGCGCCGTCAAGGCCTGCTACAAGGTCTGGGAGCGCCTGCAGGCCGACACGAAACTGCTCTACGACATCGCGGCCTACTGGCCCCAGATGCGCGAGCTCGGCCTGCCGCAACGCCAGTACACGCACCGCGACGTCAAGAGCGGCGCGCTCTTCATCGACTACGCCGACGAACTCTCGACGACCTACGCCACGATGTCGACCCGCCGCCTGCTCGAACATCTCGAACGCTGGGGCGTAACGCTCGACGGCATGATCCTGTCGACCGACAACGGCTCGGAATACGGCGGCGGCGAAAGGCGCGAACGCAAAATCGGCTACCACGCCCTGGTCGAAAGCCTCGGGCCCACGCACCGGTTCCTGCCGCCCGCCACGCCCAACGCCCACGGCGACGTCGAAAGCTCCCACGCCTCGATCGAGCACGAACTCTTCGACCTCGAACCGTTTCGCTCGCGCCGTGATTTCTTCGAGAAAATCACGACCTACCAAAACTGGTGGAACTTCGCGCGCCCCAACTACTCCAAGGGCGGCCGCACGCCCGCCGAGATACTCGAGCACGAGGGACTCGACCCTCGCGTCCTCCTCCACACCCCGGCCGACCTCGACTACATGCTCAGGCACGATCAAGATCTTACGAGGGTGGGTCAACATCTACCTGTTGACACCGGTTTCGCCCAACTTTCCGATGGCGCAAAGTCTAAACTCGACCCCTTTGTCACGGCTCTCGACGAGCACCTCGGACCGGACCTGGAGATATCGGGATTTGCGGATACCGAAACGGACACCCGGCAACTACGGGCAAACCGGCTTGAGAAACGCATTCGTTTCGAGAAACTCAAGGAGGCGGAGGTGACGGGGGAAAGCCAACCGTCTCTTTTGCTCG
>JAUVLG010000033.1 GCA_030595835.1 Candidatus Eiseniibacteriota bacterium
GGGCCGTCGTGATCCAGGGTTGCGACCCGCCCCGGGGGCTCGTGGACCACTTCCTCAAGTGCGACGGTTCCCTGAGCGACTACATCATCCAGCCCGCGGGGGGAAGCAGACTGCCCGCGTCGCACGAGACGGTCGACCAGAGGCTTCACACCATCAAGATGAAGGGCAAGAAGGTCTACGTCAACGCATCGAAGGCGATGGCCGACGCGGTCGTGCTTCTCCTGGAGAGGCAGGGCCTGACCGGCGACGATCTCGATCTTCTCTTTCCGCACCAGGCGAACATCCGCATTATCCAGAGCGTGGCCAAGCAGGCGGGCATGCCCATGGAGAGGGTCTTCGTCAACATCCACAAGTATGGGAACACCTCAGCGGCGTCCGTTCCCCTCGCGCTGGCCGAGGCCTTCGACGAAGGCCTTCTCAAGGAGGGCATGCTCATCGGCATGGTCGCCTTCGGCTCGGGGTTCACGTGGGGGTCAGCGCTCTTCCGGTGGTAGTCAGCGTGAGCTGGAGCCCCGCCGCTGCCGCTGGTGCGGCAGGTAGTCCACGAGTCTCCCGGCATTGAGGAACGTCAATGGACAGAGTAGCTTTCATATTCCCAGGACAGGGCTCGCAGTTGGTGGGGATGGCTCGTGACCTGTACGATAACTCGCAGGCGGTCCGTGAGATCTACGAGCGGGCCTCCGAGGCCATCGCCGTGGACCTCGCGTCGATCTCGTTCGAGGGTCCAGAGAGTGAGCTCAAGAAGACCGTCAACACACAGCCGGCTCTCCTGACCGCCAGCGCGGCGTCACTGGCTCTGCTGCGGGAGCGCGACATCGTGCCCTATGCGGTTGCCGGACATAGCTTGGGTGAGTACAGTGCTCTCCTGGCGGCGGGCAGTCTCTCTCTCGAGGACGCCGTGCGCGCCGTGCGCGAGCGCGGTCGGCTGATGTACGAAGCGGGGCTCGAAACACCCGGGACGATGGCGGCCATCGTCGGTCTTACTGAAGAGGAGATTGAGCAGATTCTGAAGGAGGCCGCCGATGTGGGCCTGGTGCAGATCGCGAATCTCAACACTCCGACGCAGATCGTCATCTCCGGTGAGGTGGACGCGGTCCGTGCCGCCATGGACATTGCCGCGACCAGCAACGCTCGCAGGGTCGTGGAGCTCAAAGTCAGTGGGGCGTTCCACTCGGATCTTCTGACAGCGGCGAGCACCGGTATGGAGAGCGTGCTGCAGGGGATCTCCATAGAGCGCCCGCAGTGCGTCTTCGTGGCTAACGTCACCGGAGGAGCGCTGGAGGATCCCAGGGACATAAGGCGTCGGCTCGTCGAGCAGATGGTGAGTCCGGTCCGCTGGGTCGAGTGCACCAAGGCGCTGGTAAACAGGAAGGCCTCGCTCTTCCTCGAGGTTGGTCCCGGGAACGTTCTGCGCGGGCTCCTTCGGAAGATCGATCCGGAGGTCAGGACAATGAGCGCGGGCACGATGAGCGACATCGAGAAGCTGTCGGCGGCGATAGCGACCGGGTGAGCGGGGCGCTGATTCCCGAGCGGGTTGGAGGCACTGACGATGAGGCTCGATGGTAAGAAGGCAGTGGTTACGGGAGCGGGCCGCGGAATTGGCAAGACCATAGCTACCAGGCTCGCGTCACTCGGGGCCGACGTGGCCATCGTGGACATCGATGGCGAGACCGCCGGCTCGACAGCCGCGGAGATCGCGAGCACGGGTGCAACGGCCATCGCGTACGAGCTGGACATCACGGATACCGAGAGAGTGGCCGCGGTGTTCAAGGGTATCGCTGAGGACCTGGGAGGTCTTGACATACTGGTCAACAACGCCGGGCTGACGCGAGACAACCTGTTCCTTCGGATGTCCTCGAACGACTGGGACCTGGTGATGCAGGTGAATCTCAAGGGCGCCTTCAACTGCACGCGTGCAGCCGTGCGCCCGATGATGTCGCAGAGAAGCGGCCGCATCATCAACATCGCGTCGGTCGTAGGATTGGTGGGTAACGTGGGTCAGGCCAACTACGCGGCCTCGAAGGCCGGGCTGATAGCCCTGACAAAGACGATTGCCAAGGAATTCGGTGGGCGCAACATCACGGCGAACGCTGTGGCTCCCGGGTTCATAGAGACCCCAATGACCGAGTCGCTTCCGGAGAAGGCCCGCGCGGACTTCGCTTCGAAGATTTCGCTGAGGCGTTTCGGGAGTCCTCTGGAGGTCGCGAATCTGGTTGCTTTTCTCGCGTCCGATGAAGCAGACTACATAACCGGTCAGACGATTAGCATCGACGGTGGGATGTTATAGCGAGAGGGTTGACCCTGAGGGAGTGGGCCCACACGGGCCCTACACACGGGAGTGAAAGGGACATGGCAGACATTGTAGAGAAGGTACGACAGGTTATTTCCGAGAAGCTCCAGATAGACGCCGCGCAGGTGACAATGGAAGCGGCGATCGTCGAGGATCTCGGCGCTGACTCGCTCGAGCAGGCGGACATTCTGTTCTCGCTCGAGGACGAGTTCGGTATTGCGGCGGACGACACGGACGAGGCGGACGGTCTCAAGACCGTCGCCGACATCGTCAGCTATCTTGAGAAGAAGGTGACGGCAGAGTAAGAAGGCCGGTCCTGATACAGGCAGTGACCGCGGCTCCGCCGTGGGAGGCGGGGCCGCGGTTTCACAGGCTGCGGGCGCGGGCGAAGCGCGACCGTCGTCGAGGTGGGCAGGAACAGCCGTGGCGCGAGTGCATCGGCGCCGCGGCGACCGTGACAAAGAGGGACAGCATGTCGAGAAGAGTGGTGATAACGGGTATGGGAGCGGTGACTCCGCTGGGTCTGAGCGTTCGGGAGAGCTGGGAATCGCTCCTCGCCGGGAAGAGCGGCGCAGGAGAGATAGCTCAGTTCGACACGTCGGGTTTCGCCGTGCGGATAGCGTGTGAGCTCTCTGGGTTCGCGGTCGAGGACTACATCGACAAGCGCGATGCCCGAAAGATGGACCCGTGCACTCACTACGGTGTGGCTGCCTCACAGATGGCCTGGAAGGACGCAGGATTCGAGGACGGTGGGTACGACGCGGACCGCGCGGGCGTGCTCATCGGTTCGGGAGTGGGCGGCATCCAGACGTTCGGGGTGCAGCACGCCATTCTTATGGAGAAGGGGCCGCGCAGGGTCAGCCCGTTCTTCATCCCGATGATGATCGCTGATATGCCATCGGGAGCGGCGTCGATAGCGTTGGGGCTCAAGGGGCCCAACTTCGCCACGGTCTCGGCATGCGCGTCCGGAGCGCACGCGATCGGCGTTGCGTTTCATACGGTGCGTCGGGGAGATGCGGATATCATGGTGGCGGGCGGAGCGGAAGCGGCGATCTGTCCGATCGCCGTGGGCGGCTTCGCCAACATGAAGGCCATCTCGTCGAGAAACGACGACCCGGAGCGCGCGTCGCGACCGTTCGACGCCGAGCGGGACGGGTTCGTTCTCGGTGAGGGCGCGGGCATCGTCGTGCTGGAGGAACTGGAGCACGCGAAGGCTCGCGGTGCGCACATCGCGGTGGAGGTCATCGGTTTCGGTGCCACCTCCGACGCGTTTCACATCACCGCGCCGGCCCCTGGAGGTGAGGGCGCCGCGAGGGCGATGAAGGAAGCGCTGCGCGATGCGGAGCTTGTACCTAGCGACATCGACTACATCAACGCGCACGGAACATCCACGCCCCTGAACGACAAGTATGAGACCGCCGCCGTGAAGAGCGTCTTCGGTGACCACGCATATAAGCTGGCCACGTCGTCGACGAAATCGATGACCGGCCATCTGCTGGGCGCCGCGGGAGGCATCGAGCTGATATTCACGGCTCTCACACTCGAGTCCTCGGTCATACCTCCGACGATCAACTACGACACGCCCGATCCGGAGTGTGACCTCGACTACGTTCCGAACCAGGCCAGGGAAACGAAAGTGACGGCCGCGCTGTCGAACTCGTTCGGGTTCGGCGGGCACAACGCGGTGCTAGCTGCACGGAGGTTCGAGGGCTAGTCGCAACTCGTATCTATGGCCATGATCAAGAGACTACTCAACCGCATCGGAGCTTCCCGGGGTCGCGCTACCGGGCTCACGAAGGAACGCCGCCTGGCGCTCTCGGAGCTCTGTGGCGTTCTGGACGTGAGCTTCCGCGATCTGAATCTCCTCAATCAGGCGATGATGCACCGTTCCTACGTGCACGACGTGGACATGGACCGCGGGGAGTCCAACGAGCGGATGGAGTTCCTGGGCGATGCTGTCCTCGGACTTCTGGTCAATGAGCACCTGTACGCGCGCTTCACGGAGCGTCAGGAGGGCAGGCTCACCAAGATCAAGTCGCTGGTTGTCAGCGAGACCATCCTGGCCAGAAGGGCCGAGGAGCTGTCGCTCGGGACGTACATACGACTGTCGAACAACGAGCGCTCGTCCGGCGGGGCGGGACGGCCGTCGATACTGGCGGACGCGTTTGAGGCGGTCATCGGCGCTCTCTATCTGGATGGAGGTCTTCCGCCCTCGCGCAAGTTCGTCGAGCATCATCTGCTCGATGGCATGGACAAGATCCTCGCGATAGACGACTACAAGAACTACAAGAGCATCATGCAGGAACACGCGCAGCGGAAGCTCGGCTCGAGACCACGCTACCGTGTGGTCTCCGCCAAGGGCCCCGAGCACGAGCGGACGTTCTACGTGGAGGTGAGGCTGGGTGGCCGGGCGCTCGGGCGTGGGGAAGGACGGAACAAGAAGGAGGCTGAGCAGATGGCTGCGCGGCACGCGCTCGCCAAGCTCGGTGTCATCAAGGACAAGAACAACACCCGGGCACGCAGAACCGGATCCTCGAAAGGCCGTCGGCGGCCGCGCCGGCGGCGGAAGGAGCAGTCGTCATGAGCTACTTCCTGACCGAAGAACAGGAAATGCTGAAGGAACTCTGCGCCCAGATCGCCAGGGAGAAGATCCTCCCTGTCAGGGCGGAGTACGACGAGACGGGGGAGTTCCCCTGGGACATCGTCAAGGTGATGGCGGCGTCTGACATCTACGGCGTCTACATCCCCGAGGAGTACGGGGGGTTCGGCGGCGGCGTAATGGAGATGTGCATCGCTGCTGAGGAGCTCTCGAGGGTTTGCGGCGGCATAGCACTGGCGTTCGCCGCCTCGGCACTCGGCGCCTACCCGATTCTGCTGTTCGGCTCCGACGAGCAGAAGAAACAGTACCTGCCCGCGATAGCGGCGGGGGAGAGGCTCGCGGCGTTTGGCCTGACAGAGGCGAACGCGGGCAGTGATGCGGGGGCGGTGGAGACGCGCGCGGAGCTCGACGGCGACGAGTACGTGCTGAACGGGACGAAGCAGTGGATCACCAACGGTGGCGAGGCAGAGATATATACCGTTGTTGTTCGCACGAGCAAGGGCACGGGGATCCGCGGAATGTCTTGTCTCATCGTCGAGAAGGACACTCCAGGATTCACTTTCGGGAAGAAGGAAGACAAGATGGGCATCAGGGGCTCGACGACGCGCGAGCTCGTCTTCCAGGATTGCAAGATCCCGAAGAAGAACCTGCTGGGACGAGAGGGCACCGGCTTCGTCGTGGCAATGCGGACGTTCGATAAGTCGCGGCCCGGTGTGGCCGCTCAGGCCGTAGGTATTGCGCAGGGCGCGTTCGATGAAGCGGCGAAGTACGCGCGGCACAGGGAGCAGTTCGGCAAGCCCATTGGCTCGTTCCAGGGCATTCAGTTCATGCTGGCCGACATGGCGATCCAGATAGAGGCGGCACGCACGCTCGTTTACCATTCCGCGCGCGTCGTTGACTCCGGGGCGAAGGACATCGGGAAGCTGTCCGCGATGGCCAAGGTGTTCGCGTCCGACGTCGCGATGAAGGTCACTACGGACGCGGTGCAGATACTGGGCGGCTACGGCTACATGAAGGAGTACCCGGTCGAGAAGATGATGAGAGACGCGAAGATCACCCAGATCTACGAGGGCACGAACCAGATCCAGCGCTCGATCATCGCCTCGGCCGTTCTCAAGGAGAGCGCGGCGAAGGAGAAGAAGGAGTAGTTGCTCCCGGTCTCCGGCGGCCGCAGCCACCGGGGGGGGGGACGGGTTCCACCCATGAGGGCAGACCAGTGAACGTAGTCGTGCTCATAAAGCAGGTGCCCGATACCACGGACGTACGGATAGACCGCGAGACGAACACGCTGATCCGTGAGGGAGTGCCCAGCATCATCAACCCCTTCGATATGTACGCGATCGAGGAGGCGTTGAGGGTCCGTGAGGGTGTGGGGGAGGGAACGGTCACGGTGATGTCCATGGGGCCACCGCAGGTGGACGCGGCGCTCAGGGAGGCCCTCGCGCTGGGCGTCGACCGCGCCGTGCTTCTGTCCGACCGGGCGTTCGCGGGCTCGGATACGTGGGCCACATCCTACACGCTCGCGGCGGGGCTGAGGAAGCTCGAGGACTACGACCTCGTTCTCTGCGGCAAGCAGGCCATCGACGGCGACACCGCCCAGGTGGGTCCGGGAGTCGCGCAGTTCCTCGGTATTCCACAGGTGACCTATGCCCGCAAGCTCACCATCGAGAGTGGATCGACCGCCACCGTCGAGCGGATGCTCGAGGACGGCTACGACGTCGTCAGGGTGCCGCTGCCCGCGGTGGTCACCGTGGTCAAGGAGATCAACGAGCCGCGCCTGCCGTCGCTCAAGGGCAAGATGAAGGCGAGGAAGGCCGAGATCACAGTGTGGGGTCCGGGTGATCTCGAGGTCGACGAGGAAGAGCTGGGTCTGGACGGTTCTCCGACGCGCGTCGTCCGCGTGTTCGCTCCCGAGGCTCGATCCGGCGGTACTATCTTCGAGGGCGAGGTGGAGGACACGGTGGAGTCGTTGGTCCGGGAACTCGTGCCGGTTCTCAAGGGAGAGATCTAGCGCAGGAGACGCAACGTGAGCAGCATTGAGGTACTGGAGAATCTATGCGTGGGTTGCGGGCTGTGCGTCAAGGCCTGCCTCTACGACGCGATCGAAATGGTCGACGGCATCGCCGTCATAAAAGACAACTGCACGCTCTGCGGCGCCTGCGTGGAGCCGTGCAAGTTCGACGCGATCATACTGCGCAAGTCCCACCGTGAGACCGTTTCCCTGGACGACTTCAAGGGCGTGTGGGTGGTCGCGGAGCAGAGGTTGGGAGAGATCCACGGCGTCTCGTTCGAGCTTCTAGGCAAGGGGCGCGAGCTGGCGGACACTCGCGGAGCGCCTCTGGCGGCCGTGCTGCTCGGTTCGAACGTCACCGGTGCCGGCAGGCAGCTCATTGCTCACGGCGCCGACATCGTCTACGTGGTGGACGACCCCGCGCTCGAGCACTATCTCGACGAGCCCTACGCCAACGCGGTCGCGGCGCTCATCGAGAAGTACAGGCCGGAGATCGTCCTCACCGGCGGCACGTCCGTCGGACGGTCGCTGATCCCCAGAGTTGCCATTCAGGTGCGGACCGGGCTGACCGCCGATTGCACCGCGCTCGACATAGACGACCAGGAAGGCATCTTATTGCAGACTCGTCCCGCCTTCGGTGGCAACATCCTGGCTACCATCATCTGTCCCAACCACAGGCCGCAGATGGCGACCGTCAGGCACAAGGTGATGACCGCACTCGAGCCCGATCCTGCCCGAGAAGGAGAGGTCGTCGAGGAGAAGCTGCCGGCCGAGCTGTTCGAGACCAGCACCGAGTTCATTGAGTTTGTGAAGGACGAGACATCCAAGGTCAACATCGCCGAGGCGGACATCATCGTTTCCGGCGGACGGGGCCTGGGTGGACCCGAGAACTTCGGGTTGCTCGACGGTCTGGCGAACGCCCTCGGTGGTGCGGTTGGTGCCTCACGGGCCGCCGTCGACGCGGGGTGGATCCCCTATTCGCATCAAGTGGGGCAGACGGGCAAGACCGTACAGCCCAACCTCTACTTCGCTTGCGGCATCTCAGGAGCGGTTCAGCACCTGGTGGGTATGCAGTCGTCCCGGATCATCGTGGCGATCAACAAAGATCCCGATGCGCCGATCTTCAAGGTGGCGACCTACGGCATCGTTGGTGACGTGTTCGAGGTGTTGCCCGCGCTGACAAAGAAACTCGCGGCCACGTTTTCCTAAAGGCCGCGAGTCCCGCATGCTCTTCGCTGTTCCAACTGCTCCAGCTGTTCCAATCGTTCCAGTGGGGTCTCCCGCGGGGACTTGAAGCCCTCGGAAGCCGCAGCGTATCCTACTCCTGCCGGGCCGTCTACTCCTGCCGGGCCATGCCGGATCGGAGCATGGTCATTCTCTCCGCCACCAAGGCGTCGCCGACCGCCAGGTCCGAGGGCCGCGGGTCGATGCCCTGCGGCGATATCTTCCCAGAGTACGTCAGCGGGTGGCTTCTCAGAAGTCCACCGGGGAGCGCCTCCCGCACCACCCTGCCATCCATGTCCGTTGGTATTGCGAGGCCCAGGAGCGCCAGGACCGTGGGCGCCAGGTCCTCGCCGGCGAGCGCAAGCGCGTGCGGTCGGGGTGCTATGTTGGATCCCCTGAGGATCAGGACGCCAGGGGGCCCGCTCGTGTGCGCCCCCGAGACCCCCGGGATGTCAAGGGACGGATGCGTGCCGTACGTGGAGCATATGATGATCACGGTGTTTTCGTCCGTGAGCCTTCTGAGCCTCTCTATGCAGCTGTCTATGAACACGAAGTAGTTCGAGAGCACATCACCGTACCGCTCGTACTCCGGGGGCGAGTCCGGGAAGAATGACGGCATCGCTGACGCCAGGAATCTGTGTCCGACGGCGTCCATTCCCCCGAAGCACACCATAGTCAGATCGGGTTCCTCGTCCGCCATCAAAGATGCCGTGACGTCGATTGTTATCAGATCCGACAGGAAGGCCCATCTCGCCGCCAGCAGATGCTCGTTCCATCCTTCATCATCGGAGTCTCCGTCGAAGATGAGCCTTCTGAACTCGTCCTCGCAAAGCCCCTCGTTGCGTGCGACGACGCCCGCGACCCTCGTCGCCACCTCGTCCGAACAGGAGAGAGCGTCACCGCTCACGATGGCCGCCGGCAGTCCGGTCTCGTGGATCAGTGACTCGGGCCGGTATGGGGCGACAACGAGCTCTTCCGATTCGCCGACCGGCCACGAGGCCGGCCACCCGACGGAGAGTGCGGTCCCGCCCGACCGGGTCACCAGCCGTCCGAGCTCCGGCGCCAGACCGAACAGGCGCCCGCCGCGACCCGCCAGGCGTGCTCGCTCGCCCTCGGTGAGGTCCCGACCGCGCGCGAGCACCGTCCACCCGGCTTCCGGTATCGCCGGCAGGTCGGCCGCTATCTCGCCCGTCAGGCCGCGCGAAAGAAGGGGCGTGATGGACGGCAGCGCACCCTCCTCCAGCAGCTTGCGCATCAGGAACCAGTCCAATCCGTCCACACCCACGACGACGATCTTGAGCCCGGTGGATGGCCCCGCCGGCGCGCGCGTCCCGGGCTCCCAACCTATGACGACGATCATGAGTACCACTGATGCGACCAGCAAGGCCGCGAGGATGGCTCTTCGGATCTTCATCTCTTCTCCTTGCCCCGCTTTGTTTCTTGTTGGATGGCTACAATGATAGTAAGCTTTCTAGCATGCCCAAAACTGGTCAGTCAAGAAGAAGGTCGGCCCGAAGGCCCTTTCGGAGTGAGCATCAGGAGCCCTCGCACATCGTGATCCGCGGGGCGCGAGAGCACAACCTCAAGGGATTCGACCTCCTGATCCCGAGGGGGTCGCTCACGGTGATAACCGGCCTGTCCGGGTCGGGCAAGTCGTCTCTTGCCTTCGATACGATATACGCCGAGGGGCAGAGGCGGTACGTCGAATCGCTCTCGGCCTACGCGCGCCAGTTTCTCTCGCAGATGCAGAAGCCTCGTGTCGAAATGATCGAGGGGTTGTCGCCCGCCATCTCCATCGAGCAGCGGACGGCGACGCGGAACCCGCGCTCCACCGTCGGAACAGCCACCGAGATATACGACTACCTGCGGCTCCTCTACGCCCGTGTGGGTGACGCCCACTGCCATTTGTGCGGACGGGAGATCTCGCAGCTCACCGTAGATCAGATGGCGGACCGCGTGCTGTCGCTTCCCACCGGGAAGAGGGTCCATGTTGTGGCACCGGTAGTGAGGGGCAAGAAGGGACAGCACCGTGACGTTCTGACGAGACTCGAGCGGGGTGGATTCGTCCGGCTGCGCGTCGACGGCGAGACCATGGAAGTGCACGACGTCGGGAAGCTCAGCAAGAACAAGAAGCACGACATAGACGTGATCGTCGACAGGCTCGTCCTGAAGGACGGGATCCGGCAGCGTTTGGTCGACTCGCTGGAGACGGCGCTCGAGCTGACGGACGGGCTGATCCGAATCTCGGCGGGCAAGAGCGAGATGCTGCTCTCCGCGACCGCGAGCTGCCCGCACTGCGGGGTTGGTCCGGGAGAGATCGAGCCGCGCATGTTCTCCTTCAACAGCCCGTACGGAGCGTGTCAGACGTGCGGAGGTCTCGGGACGTTGATGAGAGTCGAGCCCGACCTCATCGTACCCGATCCGGATATTACACTGAGGGACGGGGCGGTGTCGTGCTGGCCCGACCTGGCGACCGGCTGGTCGAGGCACAAGCTGGACGCGCTGTCGGAGTACTACGGCTTCGGCCTGATGACCCCGTTCAAGGATCTGGACGAGCACATCCGGAACGTGCTTCTCAGGGGGTCCGGCGAGGAGAAGATAGAGTACAAGATCGAGTTCGAGAAGGGGCGGTGGGAGTACGTCGGCAGCTTCGAGGGAGCGATACCGAATCTGGAGCGGCGGTACCGCGAGACCAAGTCGGAGAACGTCCGGCGCTGGATCGAGGGCTACATGGCCGTCGACCTGTGCCCGGACTGCGGCGGCGCGAGGCTCAAGCCCGAGTCCCTGGCCGTGACCGTAGGGGGGCTGTCGATCAGCAGTGTCACCGCGATGTCTGTGAAACAGTGCGTCGGCTTCTTCGATGGTCTCTCGCTCAAGGGGACCGACAAGAAGATCGCCGAGGAGATCCTGAAGGAGATCCGCGAGCGACTCGGATTCCTGGCCAACGTCGGGCTCGACTACCTGACGCTCGACAGATCGTCCGGGACTCTCTCGGGTGGCGAGGCTCAGCGCATCCGACTCGCCACGCAGATAGGCACGCGCCTCGTGGGCGTTCTCTACATCCTCGACGAGCCGTCGATAGGACTTCACCAGCACGACAACGCGAAGCTCCTGAAGACGCTGGTCGCGCTCCGGGACATCGGGAACACGGTCATCGTCGTTGAGCACGACGAGGAGACCATTCGCAGTGCCGACTGGGTCGTGGACCTCGGTCCGGGTGCGGGGAGAGCCGGCGGCTACCTCGTTGCGAGCTGTCCTCCCGATGAACTACCGAAGAACCCTGACTCCATTACCGGGCGTTACCTCTCGGGCAAGGAGAGCATCAAGCTGCCCGAGAAGCGCAGGCCGAGCGACGGCCGCGTGCTCAGGGTGGTCGGTGCGCGAGAGAACAATCTCGCCAACATAGATGTTGAGGTGCCGCTCTCGACTCTGACGTGCGTGACGGGCGTATCCGGCTCAGGGAAGAGCACGCTTGTGTCTGACATCATCCACCGTGCCCTCGCGGAGTGGTTCCACCGCTCGAGAAAGATCCCGGGCAAGTTCGATCGCATCGAGGGGCTGGAGCACATAGACAAGGTGGTCAACATAAGCCAGTCCCCGATCGGGCGCACGCCGAGGTCGAATCCGGTGACATACACGGGGACGTTCGTGCACATTCGCCAGCTTCTGGCGAAGGTGCCCGAGGCGCGGGCGCGCGGCTACCGTCCCGGGAGGTTCAGCTTCAACGTCCGGGGAGGGCGGTGTGAGGCGTGTCAGGGCGGGGGACAGGTGAAGATCGAGATGCATTTCCTGCCGGACGTCTTCGTGACGTGCGAGATCTGCGCTGGCCAGCGATTCAACCGGGAGACGCTCGAGATCACCTACAAGGGCAAGAACATCGCGGACATTCTCGAGATGACCGTGGACGAGGCGCTGGATTTCTTCTCGAGCATCCCCATGATCAAGAGGAAGCTCGAGACTCTGCACGATGTAGGGCTGGGGTACATACGTCTCGGTCAGCCGGCCACGACTCTGTCCGGCGGAGAGGCGCAAAGGATCAAACTCTCCTCCGAGCTTTCGCGGAAGAGCACCGGCCGGACGTTGTACATCCTGGATGAACCCACCACGGGGCTGCACTTCCACGACGTCAAGATGCTGCTCGACGTGCTCGGACGTCTTGTCGACCGCGGCAACACCGTGCTGGTCATCGAGCACAACATGGACGTCGTCAAGACTGCCGACCACATTATCGACCTCGGTCCGAAGGGGGGCGACGAGGGTGGACGGGTTATCGTGGCCGGAACGCCCGAAGAGGTCGCGCGCGCGAAAGGCTCGTACACCGGTCAAGTGCTGGCGCGCGTGCTGAAGCAGTAGCTGAGCCGCCGCCCGCACCCCATCTGTCCGTCCGGCCTGCGCCAACGTCAAGGCGCGGGCGTTTTTCTGCCAGAGGCTTGATTCAGCCTCGCGAGTGCCGTATTCTGAAGCAAGGTCACTATATGCCAACACGAGTTCGACGAGACGATTTCGAGACGTGGGCTGCGTACTACGTCCACTACCAGCGGGAGCTGGCGCGGCGACACCTGATCCCGTTCCTTGAAGCGAACGACGTGTCCATCAAGGGCGCGGCGATCCTGGACGTCGGGTGCGGTGACGGCGGCGCGACTCGCGAGTTCGCGCGCGCGGCTGGGCGCTGCGTGGGGCTCGACATCGGCGACTTCCCCTGGGCAGACGATGGTGAGGTGGAGTTCCGCAGGGCGGACATTCTCGACGGGAACGTGGCCGCGTCGCTCGAAGGCCAGTTCGATCTCGTTCTTCTCCGGGACGTCATAGAGCACATCCCGGACAAGGAGAAGATGGTCCGTCATCTGAAGGCGGCGCTTCGTGGCGGCGGATTCGTGTTCGTTACGTTCCCTCCGTACTACTCCGCCTTCGGTGGCCACCAGCAGGTGGAACTCACGGGGTCGCGGCTCAGGTACCTGCCGTACATGCACGCGCACCCGCGGCTTCGTCACATCGCGCGGACCCGGATGACCATAGGCGCGTTCGAGCGGCTCGCGAGGCGTTCGGGGCTCGCTATCAGGGCGCGCAGGCTGTTCGCGTTGAGACCGTCGTTCGAGCTGAGGTACGGCGTGCCGACACTGGGTTTCGCATGCCCGTGGCTGCCCGGCGTGCGCGAGGTGCTCTGTACGGGGGCGTACTACCTGCTCGAATGGCAGGAGCACGAATAGCCGGTCGGGCCGGGTCGCTGGACGGTGTCCTGACTCGACACGGACGAGGAGGTGGTTCAAGTGAAGAGAGTGCTATGTGTGCTCGCGACCGTCGCTTTTCTCTGCACTCCTGCGTTCGCCACGACCTACACGGTCGATTGGGCTGGAGGCGGGGACTTCCTGACGATACAGGAAGGTGTGGACGCGGCCTCGTACGGTGATGTTGTCAACGTGCTCAGGGGATACTACAACGAGCGCGTGCTGATGAAGGACGGCGTCTCTCTTATCGGAGAGGGTCCCGACTGTACCGTGATCGACGGAAGCGGGTGGGACTACAGCACCGTCACCTGCAACGGGTACTTCAGTTCCGATACCGCCATAGAGGGATTTCGTATCTCCGGCGGTGATGGTCCCGGCTGGTCGGCGAGCGGCGTGTGGCTGGGGCTCGAATGCTCTGCGATTGTTCGGTACAACGTCATCATCGGCAACAACATGGGCGTCATGGTCAACTACAACAACGGCGATCCGAAGATCGACCACAACACCATCTACGGCAACTACGACTGCGGGATCCAGATCTACGTGGGCAACTACACGGTCGTCACGGGCGTTGCCAGCATCTCGAACAACATCATCGTTCACAGCCTGGTTGGCGGCATCTTCCGCAACAGCGATGAGACGGCTCCTCTTCCGCCGATGCCCGAATCAGACTACAATGATGTCTACGACAGTGGGGCCATGGACTACTACCAGGTCGACGCGGGGCCGAACGACTTCTCTCTGGATCCCATGTTCTGCATGGTTCCCACCGATCTGAGGATAGACGCGGCATCGCCGTGCGCAGGAACGGGCACGGGCGGGAGCGACAGGGGAGCTCTCCCTGCCGGCTGCGAGCCGGTCGCCGTCGAGGACGCGTCCTGGGGTGCCATCAAGGCGATGTTCAGATAGCGAGGCCACTGACTGCCGCTCGGAACGAGGGCGGACGGAGCTCAGATCCCGACGCTCCCTGCTTCACGCGGGGAGCCTCGACCGTGTACGATTCGGTCGGTCGCAGATGCTGCGAAACGGCTTGACCGGGGACCTCTGATTCTCATAACATAGCAGGTTGTATCCGGACGCCCTGCGGTGTCCATGTCTAGGGTTGCGCCCGGCAGAGCCGTGGCCGTTTGCCGATACCGGGAGTGCTGTAACCAATGTTGACACAGGAGGTGACCGCCGTCAGGAAGACAGCTCTGTACGACGAGCACGTGGCCCTGGGGGCGAGGGTTGTCGAGTTCGCGGGATGGGCGATGCCCATGTCCTACGAAGGCATCGTCAGCGAGCACCGGCGAGTGCGGAGCACCGCCGGGCTTTTCGACGTCTCTCATATGGGAGAGTTCGTGGTTTCGGGAGCGGACGCTCTCCACGCCCTCGAGAAGCTTACCACTAATCGACTTGCCTCGCTCGCCGAGGGACGCGTGCAGTACTCGGCGATGTGTTATGAGAACGGTGGGTTCGTGGATGATCTTCTTATCTACGCGATGCCGAAACGCTACATGCTCGTAGTCAATGCCGCCAATAAGGAGAAGGATCTCGAGTGGATACGCTCCAATGTTGCCGGCGATGTCGTGATCGAGGACGTGTCTGACGAGACCGGTCTGATAGCGCTTCAGGGACCCGCGTCCGAGGGGATACTGACGGGCCTGACCGGGGTCGATCTATCGGTGTTGCCCTACTACCATTGGATGAAGGCGGAGGTCGCGGGTCGCGAGACGACGCTGTCCAGAACAGGGTACACGGGCGAAGACGGTTTCGAGATCTACTGCGATCCAAAGGATTCGCGCGCCATCTGGAGTGCTTTCATGGAGGAGGGAACGGCTGCGGGCATCGGGCCCGTTGGTCTCGGTGCACGAGACACGTTGAGGCTCGAGATGGGCTATAGCCTCTATGGCAGCGAGATGGACGCGAGCCGCACGCCTCCCGAGGCCCATCTGATGTGGATCACCAAGCTGTCGAAGGGTGATTTCATCGGACGCGACGCGATCGTTCGCAGGATGGACGAGGGAATCGACGAGCGCATCGTCGGGTTCGAACTCACTGGCAGGGGCGTTCCGCGTCCGGGACACCGGATCTTCGCCGAGGACGACGAGGTCGGGTACGTGACCAGCGGGACGTTTTCCCCGAGTCTGGGAGTAGGCATAGGGCTCGGCTACGTGAGGTCGGACGTGACCGGCGAGCTCTCCGTAGATATAAGAGGCAGTTACATCGAGGCGCACACGGTCTCCCTCCCGTTCTACCGGGAGGGAAGCGTCCGGCGCAGGCGTTAGCGCCCCGCTCTCCAACGGGGGCGGTTCTTGGGCCGCTCACGGGAGAGCCTGGCGCGTCAATTCACGAGGTGAGAAATGGGCGAGAAGGACCGTTTGTTCACTGAGACGCACGAGTGGTTCAGCGTGGAGAGCGACGTGGCCACGTTGGGACTCACCGATTACGCACAGGGAGAACTCGGGGACATCGTGTTCGTCGAGCTTCCCGAGGCCGGCAGAAGCCTGGCAGCGGGTGACGTGCTGACGACCGTCGAGTCGGTCAAGAGCGTCAGCGAGCTGTACGCGCCCGTCGAAGGTGAGATCATCGAGGGGAACGCCGCCCTCGAGGACGACCCTTCGGTCATCAACTCCGACCCGTACGGTAAGGGTTGGATCGCGAAGCTCAAGCTCGCGCCCGGGACGGACGTCTCGAGGTTCATGACCACCGAGCAGTACGAAACACACATCAAGGGGTAGGGTTGCCGTACGTTCCCAACACAGACCGCGATCGTGAAGAGATGCTCCGCGAGATAGGGGTGGGGTCCGTCGAGGAGCTCTTCGCCGCTGTTCCGAAGGGCTTGCGGGAGTCGGTGGAGCTCGACGTGCCGGGCCCGCTGTCGGAGGCCGAGCTGGTTCGGCACATGAAGCGCCTCGCCTCGATGAACCGGACCACGGACGACGTGGTCAGCTTCCTCGGGGGTGGTGTCTATGACCACACGGTGCCGGCCGTCGTCCGATACGTCATGGGCATGCCGCAGTTCTACACCGCGTACACGCCCTATCAGGCCGAGGCGAGCCAGGGCACGCTCCAGAGCATCTACGAGTTCCAGTCTCTGATCTGCCGCCTCACGGGGCTTGGCGTGGCCAACGCGTCGATGTACGACGGAGCCTCCGCCGCGGCCGAGGCCTGTCTGATGGCTCTCGCCATCACCCGGCGAAACAAGATCCTCGTCGCCGGTACCGCCGGCCCGTCCCTGAGAGCCGTCGTCGCGACGTATCTCGAGGCTTCCGACATCGAGATCGTGGAGCTGCCCGAGACCTGTGGCGTGACCGACGTGTCCGCGGTTGATGCGCACCTCGAGGGTGCGGCGGTCCTCCTGGTTCAGCACCCGAACTTCTTCGGCCTGCTGGAGCCCGTAGACGAGCTGTCGGTGAAGTGCGCGGACGCGGGTGTGCTTCTCGTTGCGTCGGTCGACCCGCTGTCGCTTGCAGTCCTCAAGCCCCCGTCCGATTACGGGGCGGCGATAGCCGTCGGGGAGGGGCAGTCGCTGGGAAGCCCAGTTGGATACGGTGGCCCGCTTCTAGGCTTCATGGCCGCTGACAAGAAGTATCTGAGGCGGATGCCGGGCAGGATCATCGGCGCTACGACGGACACCATGGGGCGGCGCGGTTTCGTGATGACACTCCAGACGCGCGAGCAGCACATCAGACGCGCCAAGGCCACCTCTAACATCTGCACGAACGAAGGGCTCGTCGCCCTGGGCGCGGCGGTACATCTGTCGCTCCTGGGGAAGAACGGCTTCCGCGAGCTCGCCCTCCAGGTGACGTCCAAGGCGCACTACGCCGCTCTTGCTCTGTCCGCCGTCGCGGGCGTTGACCTTCGATTCGAGGGACCCTTCTTCAGGGAGTTCGTGATCGATCTTTCCGTGCCCGCTCGCCGTGTCAAGGAGGAGTTGGGCAGGGTCGGCATATGGCCGGGCATCTCGTGCGGCTGCTACTACGACGGCATGGAGAACAGCCTCCTGGTCTCTGTCACCGAGCGCCACACGCGCGAGGATATCGACTCGCTCGCGTCCGGCCTCGAGGCCGTCATTTCACCGGGAGGCAGCTCGTGAGCGACCCGCGGAAGAACGGTCAGACCGTCGAGCCCACGGTGTTCGAGCTCTCGCATCCCGGGCGCTCTGGCTACAGGCTGCCTGCTCTGGACGTTCCACCCGCCGACCTCGCGGAGGTTCTGGGGGCCTCGAACCTGCGTTCGACGCCCCCCGAGCTTCCCGAGCTTTCGGAGCCGGAGGTCGTGAGACACTTCACCCGACTGGCGGAGATGAACTTCCACGTCGACCGCGCGATGTACCCCTTAGGCTCGTGCACCATGAAGTACAACCCGAGAATCAACGAGGAGATGGCGGGGCTTCCCGGGTTCACCGGCGTACATCCTGAGACTACCGCCGCCGAGTGCCAGGGAGCGATCTCGCTCATCTACAACCTCGGGCGTATGCTGGCCGAGATATCCGGCATGGACCACGTGAGCATTCAACCGCCCGCCGGAGCGTCGGGTGAGCTCGCGGGCATGCTCATGGTGCGCGCGTACCAGGCGGACCAGGGGAACCCTCGCAGCAAGGTCATAGTTCCGGATACGGCGCACGGCACGAATCCGGCCAGCCTGACGCTCGCCGGGTACGAGGCGGTCGAGATACCCTCGGGCCCGGACGGGAGGATCGATGTCCAGGTTCTGGCCGCCGCCGTCGACGAGGAGACCGCGGCCTTCATGATAACCAACCCGAACACGCTGGGCGTGTTCGAGAGCAGGATCGCGGACATCGCGGAGATCGTCCACGGCGTCGGTGGACTGCTCTACCTCGACGGGGCGAACCTCAACGCGTCCCTGGGCGTCGTCCGTCCGGGTGACGCCGGGTTCGACGTCATGCACTTCAATCTGCACAAGACGTTTGCTACGCCTCATGGTGGCGGTGGTCCTGGGTCGGGACCCGTTGGCGTGAAGAGCCTGCTCGCGGACTATCTGCCGTGCCCCGTTGCGCGGCGCGACGAGCGCAAGGCTTTGGGGTTCGAGTACGACTTCGACTACGATCGCCCGAAGTCGATCGGCAAGGTGCACGCGGTGTACGGGAACTTCCTGGTTGCGGTCAAGGCGTACGCCTACATACTGACACTGGGTCCACAGGGGTTGAGGCGCGTGGCCGAGAACGCCGTGCTGAACGCCAACTACCTGCAGAAGAAGCTCGAGCCGTTCTTCGAACTCCCGTTCCCCGGGCTCTGTCAGCACGAGTTCGTCCTGTCGGCGTCGAGACAGAAGGAGCAGGGGGTCAGGGCTCTGGACGTGGCCAAGAGGCTTTTGGACTATGGCCTTCACTCGCCCACCGTCTACTTCCCGCTCGTCGTCAAAGAGGCTCTGATGATAGAGCCCACCGAGACGGAGAGCAGGGCCTCGCTCGACAGGTTCGTGGACGTTATGAAGGCCATCGCGGAGGAGAGTGCGTCCAGTCCAGAGCTTGTCACAGGCGCTCCGACCGGGACGCCTGTGAGCCGTCTGGACGAGTCCCTGGCGGCCAAGGAGCTCGACGTGGCCTGGGGGAAGACCTAGACCGGGGAGAGCCGGCGCGTGGAAAGTCTCAGCTGGACCTCGTGGCCGATGCTCAGAAGCCCCGTCAGGGCCGTACTGGCGGTGGCGTTCATCGTGCTGATGGCAGGTACTATACAGGCTCTGTTTCGCACCGCCTACTTCACCGTGGTCGCGGTGCTCTTGGTTTGGGGACAGATCGCGGGTTTCTTTCTGCCGACGAAGTTCTCGCTGACGCGAGATGGTGTCTGCGTCAGGGGGCTTGTCAGCAGACGCGAGAAGGGCTGGAGCGAGTTCCGGTCGCACTACGTCGATAAGGAGGGAGTGCTCCTCTCGCCGTTCATTGAGCGGTCCAGGCTGGAGCGATTCAGAGGTGTGTCGCTTCAGTTCCACGGCAACCGTGACGAGGTCGTGGCGTTCGTCGAGCACATGATGACCCGCGACGATGACACAGGCGACAGCGCGGAAGGCGGAGTGACCGATGAGTCCGTCTAGCGGCTGGGCGATGAAGGACAAAACGGAAGAGCGTCCCCTGCCCGAGCACAAGCAGGTGATGGACCGCTTCGCTCAGAAGATCATTGACTGGAGGATGGTCGCACCCGCCGTTCTTTTCCTCGAGTCGGCGAAGCCGCTGACGTTCCTTGGTAATCAGGCGCTGATATTCTTTCAGCCTATGGTCCAGTCGATCTTCAACTTCACGACCTACGACGAGGTCGCTGAGATTCTCGAGGACAGAGACAATCTTGAGTATCTGGTGTCCAGAATAGAAGAGCTCGAAGCCGAGCGCGTGAAGGCAGAACGGGAGGAGAAGAAGCGGCGCAGGGAAGAGAAGCGCGCCGCCAAGGCACACAAGGAAGGTAAAGATGAGTGAGAATGGGAAGATCAATGCGATCGTCGCGACGGACTGCGGCAGCACGACGACGAAGGCGATCTTGATCAAGCTTGTCGACGGCGAGTACAGACTCATCGTCAGGGGTGAGGCGCCGACCACGGTCGAGGCGCCGTTCGAGGACGTGACCAGAGGTGTGCTGAACGCGATACGGGAGGTGGAGGAGCTATCCGGTCACGAGATTCTCGACGGCGAGGAGGTCATCCACCCGAACGACGGCATGAGGGGTGTGGATCTCTATCTCTCCACGTCGAGTGCGGGCGGCGGCCTCCAGATGATGGTCGCGGGTGTCGTCAAGAGCATGACGGCCGAGAGCGCCGAGCGCGCAGCGCTGGGTGCGGGCTCGATCGTCATGGACGTGCTGGCGTCGAACGACGGCCGCCTGCCGCACGAGCAGATCGAGCGGATCAGGCACCTGAGACCCGATATGATCCTCCTTTCGGGGGGCATTGACGGCGGGACCATCACGCACGTCGTCGAGCTCGGGCAGATCATCTCCGCCGCCGACCCGAAGGCCAGGCTCGGCGCGGGCTACAACCTCCCCGTCATATACGCGGGCAACAAGGACGCCAGGGAAGAGGTGGTGAAGCTCCTGGAGAACAAGACCTCGCTCTATCAGGTCGACAACCTGCGGCCGGTCCTGGAACGCGAGAACCTGGGTCCCGCGCGTGACAAGATCCACGACCTCTTCATGGAGCACGTCATGGCCCAGGCCCCCGGCTACAGCAAGCTGATGGGCTGGACGGACGCACCCATCATGCCGACCCCTGGCGCCGTTGGATCCATGATAGAGGCCATCGCGAACAGGCACGACATCGAGGTGCTCGGCGTCGACATCGGGGGCGCGACGACCGACGTCTTCTCGGTCTTCCAGAAGACGTTCAACAGAACGGTCTCGGCCAACCTCGGCATGAGCTACTCGATCTCGAACGTGCTGGCTGAGGCCGGCATAGACAACGTGATGCGCTGGGTGCCGTTCAAGCTCCCGGAGCTGGCGGTAAGGAACCGCATCAAGAACAAGATGATCCGCCCGACCACCGTTCCGCAGGCGTTGGACGACCTCAAGATGGAGCAGGCCATCGCACGTGAGGCCCTGCGCCTCGCCTTCGAGCAGCACAAGAACTTCGCGGTCAGCCTCAAGGGCGTGCAGCAGGAGCGTACGATCTCCGAGGCGTTCAGCCAGTCCGCGTCGGGTGAGACGCTCGTCAACATGATGGATCTCGACCTCCTCGTCGGATCCGGTGGCGTGCTGTCGCACGCACCGAGGCGGCAGCAGGCGGCGATGATGCTGATAGACGGTTTTCTGCCGGAGGGCATAACAAGGCTCGCGGTCGATTCCATCTTCATGATGCCGCAGCTGGGCGTGCTGGCGGAGGTTCACGAGCGGTCCGCCACGGAGGTGTTCGAGAAGGATTGCCTGATACACCTGGGCACGCTGGTCGCGCCGGTCGGGACGGGGCAGGAGGGCAAGCCCTGTATCAAGTTCGAGACCACGCTTCCGGATGGCACCGTTGTCAACGAAGACATACCCTTCGGCGAGATGAAGGTCTATCCGCTCGGCATCGACGAGACGGTGAGCGTGAAGGTGACGCCCGCCAGAGGATTCGACGCGGGCGCCGGGCCCGGCAAGCCTTTCGAGAGCACGCTCTCGGGCGGCGTCGTCGGACTGATAGTGGACACACGCGGCAGACCCTTCAATCTCCCGACCGACGAGAGCGAGCGGGTGAGGAGGCTCGACAAGTGGGCGGCCGCGTTCGACGCGTATCCGTCCGCATAGGATCGGGCTGCTGTCTCCGGCGGGACCTTTTCCTGGGTTCGGGAGGGAGCCTCTACTGACGAACACGAGGAGCAGCAAATGGCACACGCATACACACCAGGACTGAGAGTGTCCGAGAAGACGGTCATCCGTAAGGAGCGGCGGCTCCCCATCAAGGGAGAGGTCGTGGTGGCGAAGGGCGACCGGGTCACCTCGGACAGCGTAGTGGCGCGAACACATCTGCCGGGCAACGTCCAGCTGGTGAACGTCGCCAGCAAGCTCGGGCTTCCCCCGGAAGATCTCCCCTCCGTCATGCAGAAGAAGGACGGGGACCCGATCGAGAAGGGCGAGGCCCTCGCGATCACGCAGGGCTTCTTCGGTTTCTTCAAGTCGAAGGTCCCGTCGCCGTGTGAGGGCACGGTCGAGAGTATCTCGACCGTCACCGGACAGGTCATCCTGCGAGAGCCGCCGTCCCCCATCGAGATAGACGCGTACATCGATGGTGAGATCGTGGAGATCCTTCCCGAGGAAGGCGTCGTGGTCGAGGCCACAGGCTCCTTCATTCAGGGCATCTTCGGTGTCGGTGGCGAGAAGACCGGTGAGATCGCGGTTGCGGTCGACGGGCCGGGACAGCCTCTCGACGAGTCGCTCATCACGGAAGCGCACAAGGGCAAGATCATCGTCGGCGGATCGCACGTCACGTGGGGCGGGTTGCAGAAAGCCATGGAGGTCGGTGCTGCCGGCATCGTGGTCGGAGGGTTCGACGACCCGGACCTCAAGCGGCTCCTCGGGAAGGACCTGGGTGTGGCCATTACTGGCCACGAGGACCTGGCGACCGCCCTCATCCTGACGGAGGGCTTCGGTGAGATGGCGATGGCTCACGGCACGTTTGATCTCCTGAAATCCCGCGAGGGCAGGAAGGCGTCCATCAACGGCGCCACGCAGATCCGGGCGGGCGTGATCAGGCCGGAGATCGTTATTCCTCTCGAGGGCGGCGCGGTGGACGTCCATGAGGGGGAGGGGTCCACGACCGGCCTCGAGATCGGGAGTCTCATTCGAGCCATCCGTGAGCCCCACTTCGGCTCACTGGGCAAGGTCACGGACCTGCCGAACGAGCTTCAGAAGATGGAATCTGAATCGATGGTGCGTGTCCTCATGGTGGAGTTCGAGGACGGGGAGCAGGCGCTGCTCCCGCGCGCCAACGTGGAGATGATAGAAGAATAGTGAGATGCGCCTTCAGGTCGTCCGTGTGAGGGCGGCCTGAGGGAACCGGTCCGCAGGACATTTGGCTTGACACTGTCCCGGCCGTTTGCTAGCTTCAATGTTTCAACTGCGCGAGCGCCTGTGGGGAAGCGATCCCGCAGTTCGTTCTTACCTATCGAAGGAGCGCTGGATGGTCGCGGACAAGGGGCGCATGAGCGCCAAACGCTTCGGAACGGGGCTCGTCACTCTGCTGACTCTGACGGCCCTTTCTTTGTGTCCGGCGCCGGCCGCGGCGACTGATGGCGCTCTGGCCGAGGCCGACAGTCTGGCTCCTGTCCTGTCGCTGGCTCCACCAATCAACGTGCAGGCGGTGGACACGGACAACGACCGCGGCAGTCAGATAGACGTCTCCTGGGAAGCATCCGCCGACGTCGAGTTCGGACGGGTAGAGTTCTACCGCATCCTCCGTTCTTCTCACCCCGACACCGGTTTCGCTGCCGTCGGACGCGTGGGTTTCACACAGACCTCGTATGTCGACGCAGGGATGGAAGACGAGACCGACTACTACTACCGCGTGGCCGCCGGTGCGGGTGAGGAGCTGTCCTACTCGCCGACGATCGGCCCCGTCGTCTCGCGTCCTCACTGGTTCAACATGGGCCGGCTCAACTGCCTGGTCGCCGTCATCATCTTCGTCCTGGCCATTATCATCTTCGTGACCTGGGCCAAGGGAGGCAGAGATCTCTTCATCCGGCGCCTGCCGGGTCTCGATGAGGTGGACAACGCCGTCGGGCGAGCGACCGAGATGGGGAAGCCGATCCTTTACATCACGGGCCTGTCCGGGATCTCCGACGTCGCGACCATCGCGGCCATCAATATTCTGGGCGAGGTGGCCAAGAAGACGGCCGAGTACAACACGAGGCTCATCGTCCCGTGCGCCGACCCCATCGTCATGGCGGTCGAGCAGGAAGTGGTCAAGGAGGCGTACGCCGAGATGGGGCGCCCGGATGCGTATAACGACGACGACGTCTTCTATCTCACCCGCAGCCAGTTCGCCTACGTGGCCGGTGTCAACGGCATCATGGTCCGCCAGCGTCCCGCCACCATCCTCTACATGGGCATGTTCTACGCGGAGTCGCTCGTGCTTGCCGAGACCGGCTCTTCCGTCGGCGCCATCCAGATCGCGGGGACCGACGCCGTCACGCAGCTGCCGTTCTTCATCACATCGTGTGACTACACCCTGATAGGCGAGGAGCTGTACGCGGCGAGTGCCTATCTGTCCAGGGAGCCGATCCTGCTGGGCGGGCTCAAGGGAGTGGACGCTTTCAAGTTCATGGTTGGTGTGCTGCTGATACTTGGAGTGATAGCCGCGACGCTGGCATCGTCAGGCGTTATCGAGGCGAATTTCATGGCTCCGCTCTACGCGACAGGCTAGCGGGCGGGACAACGCACAAGAGGAAGAGCTTCAACCATGATGCGTAGACAGATTCCACTGGCACTGTGCTTCATTTTCGGCGTCTTCATGACGATCCAGTACTTCGTCCCGCACCACACTATCGCGGACATGCAGGAGCGCATTCTCATGTGGCTCCAAACGCTTCTCGCGTTCGCGTTCCTCCTGGGGACCGTCAGTCTCATCAAGCTCCACTACCACAAGATCAGGAACAGGGCGGACGACCGCGGCTACAGCTTCGTCGCGCTCACCGGCCTTGTCACGATGATGGCGCTCGGGTTCTTCCATCCCCAGCACAATCTGCCGGGCTCGCCGTTCAGCCTGATGTTCCTGAACGTCCAGGTTCCCATCGAGGCGACGATGTTCTCGCTCCTGGCGTTCTACATCGCCTCCGCGGCGTTCCGTGCGTTTCGGGCGCGGACGCTCGAGGCCACTCTGCTTCTGGTCGCGGCCTGCATAGTTATGCTGGGCCGCGTTCCTATCGGTGACATGATCCATGAGGGGATACCGCAGGCGACCAGGTGGATCCTCGAGGTGCCGAACCTGGCCTCGAAACGAGGTGTGATGATCGGTGTAGGGCTCGGCATGATGGCAACGTCCCTGAAGATCATTCTTGGTATTGAGAGAGCTTGGATGGGGGGCGGCGACTAGTCCGCGTGGTTGCGCGCGGCCTGCCGCGCTTCGGAGGTAGCGATGTCCTGGGCT
>JAUVLG010000244.1 GCA_030595835.1 Candidatus Eiseniibacteriota bacterium
AGCGCCATGGAACGGAAAAGTGTTCTCAAGAATGCCCTCCCATGCTCCTAGTCTAGACGGGCCATCTAACGGACCGCGTATCAGCCGCGAGCGTTAAGGCTGGCGCGGCGGGTGCGTCGCGGGCGACAGCCCGCGGTGCAGTCGGCGTGACAGCCAAGCTCGTCGGCTGCATACGCTAGTTAGACGACAGCGGCTACCGATACAAGGCCTTGATGCGCCCCCAGCTCTCCGCGGAAATGGGAGAGCCGCCGTAGCCGAACTCCACGTTGTCGAATGCTGGCGTCATCACGCCGCTGCCGGTGGCAGAACCCAAGCCAACATATCCGTCGGCAATCGGCTGGAAGTCCTCGCTGAACACGAGTTCCCCATCGACGGAAATATCGACGTGTGTTCCTTGGTCATCGATAATCACATGCTGCCAACCGGCGAGAGGACCGGTGTCGTAGTGGTGAATGTTCAGGTTGCTCCCGTTGTGCCACATGTACTGGCCGTCGGGATAGCCACTCAGCGTCGACCAGCTGAACTCAGTCAGCGAGAAGGCCCAGGACCCCCAGTAGTCGTTGTGGTAGAAGACGAGGCAACGTCCAACATCGGGATCTGCGGTGTCAATCCGCCAGGCGAATTCCCAGTATGTGTCCATGGCATCGAACTCGTAGATTCCAATCCCAGTGATGTCGAGGTCCCTGAAGTAGTGAACGTGCCCTCCCTCGATGTGCGTGAACTCCTCGCTCTGCACCAAGAAGCTCCCGCCGCCTCGAGGATCACCTGTCCATGTCCAATTCGCCGGGAAGCTACCGTCAGGATAGGAGAATGTCTCCAGGAACTCTCCCGCCACCGCCACTCCGCAGATTGCCACTACCGCCAGAATCGCCACTGCTCGGATCATCGTGCACCTCCTCTTGATGGAACCACTCCGTCTCACCGCCGCTGTCGTCTAACGGACCGCGTATAACCCGCGAGCGTCAAGGGTGGCGCGGGGTGTGCTGGCGACGCGAAGCGGAGCCCCCCTTGCAGACGCCGTGACACCCAAGCTCGACGGGTTCATACGCTAGTTAGGGTGCTGCCAGGCGATGAGACGCGTCCCAACCGATCACAAACGAATGCCCCGCAACGTGACAGCAGAACTCCTAATGACGACGGACGACCACTGCCGGACCAAGGCCCCCTCACCACACGAAGCCACACACGTCC
>JAUVLG010000095.1 GCA_030595835.1 Candidatus Eiseniibacteriota bacterium
AACTCGAATTGCGCGGGCGTCGGCGGGCGCCCGCGCAAGCTGGAACTGCCAAATCCGAGAAATGTTAGCACGCAGAGAGGATTAGCGTCAAGAACGGTTCGGCGAACACGCCCCGGCACGCGGGTCAGGGACGCCGAACCCGATCTCAGGATCGCCCCCGGACACGAGCATCAGCGACCTCGTCCGGTGCCCCGATGGGGATTGACCCCACCCTCAGCAATCGGTCGAACGCACGACGCCGGACCGTCCGAGCCCCCCTCAGATATTCTTTGACGGCCCAGCCTATGTTTGGTAGAGTTCACGTGTTCCCAACATTTACCAGGTCTGCTGTATTCAGTGGGCCGTAGCGTACCATAGGAGGTGAAGGGATGAGGAATCTGCTAATCGTTGTGCTGGTTCTGGCCGTCGCCGTCTCTGCTGGTGCACGGAGCATTGCCGACTCGTACGTCGAGCTCGTGGCACCCGCGACCATCAGCCCCGGCGAGACCTACACGTTCACGTTCGGCGTCTACAACGCGTCGACGGACTCTGAGTGGATCACCGATGTACTCATCACGGTCCCGGACGGCTGGATCATTGATGAGAGTTCGATGTCGTACGTGCCGATCATCCCCGACCCCATCCGTCCGAGCTGGGACATGCTGGTCCCGGACGGCCCGACGGCCATGTGGCTCGACAACGACGAAGGTTACGGCGAGCTCTACGGTGACGAGTACACGACGGTCTCGGTTGACCTGACGGTCGCCGCACAGCTCTACGGCATCCCGATCCACTGGTGCCTGAAGGGTGACATCTGGGGCGACCCGCCGCACGAGCTCTGCGGCTGCATCGACCTCCAGATATCGCCGGTTGAGGAGCACTCCTGGGCCAAGATCAAGGCGATGTACAGGTAGAACGAAGCACGAGCAGCTTTGTGAGAGGGCAGTGGCGCAAGCTACTGCCCTTTTGCTTGCTCGCCCGGCACGCGGGCCCCGTGGCGGTGCGAGACCCGCCGCACGGCCTCCCCGCCGCACGCCCCTGACCCCGCACACCCTTGACGTACTGTGTCGTTTCGCGCCCGCCCCATCTGTGGTATAATAGCTGGAGGAGGTAAGAAATGAGAATCGTGGTTACAATGCTGTGTGGGATGCTCCTCGCGAGCGCCGCCGCCGCGGAGACCCCACCGGACACCCTGTGGGCGAGGGAGTTCGGGGGCGGGCAGTTTGAATGGGGCAGATCGGTCCAGGAGACCCGGGACGGGGGATTCATCACTGTCGGTGACACCTACTCTTACGGCGCGGGCGGCTTCGACGTGTGGCTCATCAAGACCGACGGAGGTGGCAACAAGACCTGGACAAAGACGTATGGTGGTTTCTATGAGGATCGCGGCTACTCGGTCCGCCAGACCGCCGACGGCGGCTATGTCATTGCGGGCGTGACGGGTTCCTACGGAGCCGGTACCTACGATATCTGGCTGATCAAGACTGACGGGGATGGCATCGTCTCGTGGACCAGGACCTTCGGCGGAGACGCCTGGGACTGGGGCCACTCCGTTGAGCAGACCGCGGACGGTGGCTACGTACTCGCAGGCTACACGGAGTCCTTCGGACCGGGTGACAGCGCGCTCTGGCTCATCCGGACCGACAGTGCGGGTGACACGCTGTGGACCAGGACCTTTGGAGGAGAGAGCTCCGACTGGGGCGAGTGTATTCAGGTGTGCTCGGACCAGGGCTACCTCGTCGCGGGAAGCACATACTCCTTCGGCGCGGGTAGCCGCGACGTCTGGCTGGTAAGAACAGACAGTGCCGGCGATACTCTGTGGACGAAGGCCTTCGGCGGAAGCGCGTCCGACGGCGGGCACGGTGTCACGGAAACGCCGGACGGAGGATGTCTCCTCACCGGGTGCACCAAATCTTTCGGGGCGGGGCAGGACGATGTCTGGCTCATCCGCACCGACAGCAACGGCGACACACTGTGGACCCGAACATACGGAGGGGCGCAGTCCGACGGAGGTGAGTCCGTCGACCTGTCCTGCGAGGGCGGCTGTATAGTCGCCGGCCACACGAGGTCGTTTGGCGCCGGCGGTGACGATTTCTGGCTCCTCCGGGTGGCCGACAACGGCGACACCCTGTGGACGAGGACGCTCGGTGGAAGCGACCACGACTGGGCAAGATCGGTGTCGCAGTGTTCGGACGGGGGATACATCGTGGCCGGGGACACGTACTCATACACCGAGGGTGAGTACGACATCTGGCTGGCGAGGTTCGCAGCCGGGACGGGCGTGCAACCGATGGAGGAACTCGGGGCCGTGCTGCACGGCCTGCGGAGCTATCCGAACCCGTTCGGCCCGTCCGCCACGATTGAATTCGAAACGATCACACCCGGTGTTGTCACTGTGGACGTGTACGATGTGTGCGGACGGATGATCAAACGCGTCGTCAGCTCGGAGTTGCCCGTCCGACTGCACCGCCTCTCCTGGGACGGCACCGACGACGCCGGCAGGAGGATGCCGTCCGGGACGTACTTCTGCAGAGTGGCGCTTGCCGGTGACACCATTGCGAAGAAGATGACGTTCCTCAGATAGCTCGCGAGCGGAGGCGGCTCGTGGGCGGCCACGGCGTCCCTTCCGCCGCGACGTTCTCCCTTCACAAATGCAGAGGCTCCCGCGGCACTGGCCACGGGAGCCTCACGCTACAACTCTCGCTCGTGATGCGGCTACTTCAACAGGATCATCTTCTTCATGGAAGTGGATTCACCGGAGCGAATCCGATAGAAGTAGATTCCGCTTCCCACGGACTCCCCGTCGTCGTTCCTGCCCCGCCACACCACCTCGTGAGTTCCGGCCTCGATGTCTTCATCGACCAGCGTGGCAATCGTCCGACCGCTGACGTTGTAGACCTCGATGGTCACGTGTCCCGTCTCCGGGATACCGTACGCGATCGTCGTCACGGGATTGAAGGGGTTCGGGCGGTTCTGCGACAGCGTCACGCCGCCCGGAATCACCTCGTCGTCCGGATCGTCGACGCCCGTTGAGACACCGAACCAGTCCACGGCGTCCTGGATGAGCATCTTCCTGTCGGCCTCGCTGGTGAACTGCGACAGATCGAACGTCATGTAGAACGACTTGTAGATGAGGTTGTCGAGCCAGATACCGGCGCCCAGCTCGTAGCCGTATGCGTAGCCGCCAAAGGGGCCGTCCTGGAACGCGAAGGACGCCCACGACCAGAGCTCGGGGTTCGAAACCTCGTCCCAGTAAGACTCCGGGCAGTCATCGTTGACGATGACGTCCGGGCTGTTGGAGTAGACGGGCAGCTCGACACCGGCATCGCCGATGGGAGAGACAGGAGAACCAGCCCATCCGATGATGCTCCCGTCGTGGTAGTAGTAGTCGTAAGGACCGCCGATCCCGTCGGTGCCCCCGTTGGGCGGGACACCCACGGTGCCGTCAGGGACGTAGTAGGCTCTCAAGTACCCCCTGTAGAACTTCTTCATCGGCCTCAGGTACGAAAGGGCGTGCTGAGCGCTCCCGAAGTTGTCCGACGCGAGGAACAGGTTCGTGGGACTCCCCACCGTGCCGCTGTTGAGGAAGTCCATGAGAGCGGCCGAAAGGGTGTCTGTCTCGGCGCCCGACCCGGTGCTGTTGGAGTAGACGAAGATCGTGCTGTAGTTCTCCGTGAAGCGGTATGTCTCGTACTCCGCCCAGTTGTAGATATCGTAGACCAGATCAGCGGCGTCCATCGCCGTGATGAACTCCGGGAACTCGATGTTCTGGTAATCCTCGTAGCCGGGAACCGTACCCGGATGGGCAAGCAACACTTCTACGCCGTTCGTGGGGAGCATCCGGATGGAGTAGTACTCGCCCGGGGCGCCCGCTGGCATCGTGCCTCTGTTGCCCGCAGCCGCGCCGTCGGTCGCGGCGAAGTAGTACCGCAGCTCCGTGCTGACGGGGACCTCGGGAAGCTCGTAGCGATAGGTGTTGGGCGCCTCGAAATCGACGTGTGTCACGGCCGCCCAACCTTCGCCGTAGTTGTAGTAGAGGGAGTCCGTCGACACACCCGACGCGTCCGTGATCGTGAGCGACACCCCCGGAGTCGTGTCGAACGTGTTGCCTATCTCCTTCTCGTACACGAAGGCGGGCGCCTGCTCGTCGACCTCTATGAACAACCGGATTGCGAGCCCGTCACTCAGGAGGTTTCCCGTCGGCTCGACACCGTAGTACACACCGCCTGATGAGAGCTCTCTCAGATAGCACAGACCTATGTCAGCATCATCATTCTGGATGGCGACCGTCGAACTCCCACCGTTGTCGTGGCTCGTCACGCTACCGCTCTGTCCTATGTCGACATCCTGGTACTGGAAGACGATGTCGCCGTTCTCGTGGAGAATGGCCTGGAACGTGAGCGTTGTGTCCTCTGAAACCCCGGCGCTGTACCCGAGGTCGTGCCACTCGACGACACAGTAGCGGTCAGGCGCCTCGCCGAAGGTCTGGAAGTAGACGTCGCCCTTGCCCTCGGTCGCGTACAGGTCGTCCCAGTACGGAGCCACCAGCGCGGGCACATGACTGAAGCCCGGGATCGGGTAGACGTAGTTGAAGTAGAAGCCGTCGTCGTCCCAGCCTGAGTCCGGGTAGGGCTCGTACCAGGTGTTCTCCGTCAGTAAGATCTCGCCGTTCGTGTCCACGTACATGTGCGTGCGGTCTATCCCGTAGAAGGGGAACGTGAACCCGATCGGGATCGGCTCCGAGAAGTTGTCGTCACCGAAGAAGGTGGGCACACCGTACATGATCGTCGACGTGCCGCTCTCGCTGATCTCGATCCAGTCGTACACCGGACCGCCTGGCTCCCAGCTGTCGACCCATTCATATCCCATCGCATCAGGTCCGCCGGTCCCGAAGTGCTCGACGATCTCAGTCTCGGCCTCGAGCGAGTCGTTAGCGGGGTTCGCGTCCCCGGCGAGAGCAGTGGCCATGGTGACCGTGTAGACGCCGAGTTCGGTCGGCAGCCACGTGTCCACGAACGTGACCACGTCCGTGGCACCGGCAGCCATCGAACCCGAATGAACCACCGTGTCCAGGTACACGGTAGCCATCGACTCGTCGACTATCTCACACGTTACTTCGAAGCTCGCCGTCACCTCGGAACCACCGAAGTTCTTCACGGTCCCCGACGGCGTGATGGCCCTGTCCACGACCTCGGACATATCGGGCTCTCCGATCGAGAGCACGCCAACGTCGGCCAGAGCCGACGCGACCGTGAGAAGCACGATCAGCACCGCCACTGCTCCTGCCTTCATCTGTGTTCCCCTTTGCTGTGCTACTTCAACAGAATCATCTTCTTCATGGAAGTGAGCTCACCAGAACGAATCCGATAGAAGTAGATCCCGCTTCCCACGGGCTCCCCATCATCGCCTCTCCCACGCCACACAACCTCGTGCGCGCCGGCCGACCTGTGCTCATCAACCAGCGTGGCCGTCCTCTGACCGCTGATGTTGTAGACCTCGACGGTCACGTGTCCCGGCTGCGCGACGCTGTACGCGATGGTCGTCACGGGGTTGAACGGGTTCGGGCGGTTCTGCGACAGCGTGAGGCCACCGGCGATTGCCTCATCGTCGGGGTCATCGATGCCCGTCGGGACGCCGAACCAGTCCACGGCGTCCTGAATGAGCATCTTTCTGTCGGCCTCGCTGGTGAACTGCGACAGATCGAACGTCATGAAGAACGACTTGTAGATGAGGTTGTCCAGCCAGATGCCGGCACCCAGCTCGTACGCGTATGCGTAGCCCCCGATCGGACCGTCCTCGAATGCGAAGGACGCCCACGACCAGCGTTCCGGGTTCGAGACCTGGTCGGCGTACCAGTCCGGACACTTATCGTTGATAATGACATCGGGGCTGTTGGAGTAGACGGGAAGCTCAACACCGGCATCGCCGATGGGGCCAGCGGGAGAACCGGCCCATCCGATGATGCTGCCGTAGGAGTAGTCGTACGTGTAGGGACCGCCGATCCCGTCAGTACCACCGTTCGGCGGAACGCCGACGGTTCCGTCCGGAACGTAGGTGCCCCTGATGTACGCCTGGAAGAACTTGGTGATCGGCTTGTCGTTCGGGTAGGCGTGCTGCGAGGTCGCAAGGCCGTCGGAGGCGAAGAACATGTTCTTGGGCTCCTCGTTCGTGCCCCCGTCCAGAAACTCCATGAGCGCGACGGCAAGAGAATCATTCACGGCGCTCGCACTAGTGGAGTTCGAGTAGACGAAAATGGTGCTGTACTTATCCGCGAAGCGGTATGTCTCGTACTCGGCCCAGTTGTAGATGTCGTAGATCACGCCCGCCGCGTCCAGCGCCATGACGAACTCCGGGAATTCGATGTTCTGGTAGTCCTGGTAACCGGGAATCGTACCCGGATGGGCCAGCAGCACCTCGACACCGCTCGTCGGCAGGGTCCTGAACGAGTAGCACTCCCCGGGGGCGCCGGCCGGCAGCGTTCCCCGGTTCGCGGCCGGAGAACCGTCTGTGGCGACGAAGTAGTAGTCCACTCCCACACCGGTCGGGACCTCCGGAAGCACGTAGTGGTAGATGTTAGGCGCCTCGAAACTCGAGTGGGACACCGCCAGCCATCCGGTGCCGTAGTTGTAGTAGAGCGAGTCAGTCAGCACGGTCGACATATCGTTGATCATGATGGCGGCCGCGGGAGTCGTGTCGAATGTGTTGCCGATCTCCTCGTAGGCGAAGATGGGCGGCTGCTCGTCGGTGCCCGCGAAGAACAGGATGGCAAGGCCATCGCTGAGCAGATTGCCCGGAGGCTCGACGCCCACATACTGGCCGCCTGTGACGACCTCCTGGAGATAGCACAGACCTGCATCCGCAGCATCGTTCTGGATAGCAACGGTCGAGCTTGCACCGTTGTCGTGAATCGTCGTGGTACCGCTGTGACCGATGTCCAGGTCCTGATACTGGAACACGATGTCACCGTTCTCGTGGAAGATCGCCTCGAACGTGAGCGTTGTGTCCTCCGATGCGCCGTAATGGTACGCGAAGTCGTGCCACTCGACGACGCAGTAGCGGTCGGGCGCCTCACCGAAGGTCTGGAAGTAGATGTCGCTCTTGCCCTCGAACGCTTCCAGATCGTCCCAGTATGGAGACACTAGTGCGGGCATGTGAGTGTAGCCGGGGATGGGGTATGTGTAGTTGAAGGTGAAGCCGTCATCGTTCCAGCCGCCGTCGGGGTAGGACTCGTACCAGTTGTTGTCGGCCAGCAGGATCTCACCGTTCGTGTCCACGTACATGTAGGTTCTGTCGTACCCGTAGAATGGGAAGGTGAAGCCAAACGGAATGGGCTCCGAGAAGTTATCATCTCCGTAGAACGCCGGGACGCCGTACATGATCGTTGACGTTCCCGTCTCACTGATCTCGATCCAGTCGTAGACCGGTCCGCCCGGCTCATCGCTGTCGACCCAGCGATAACCGAATGCGTCAGGACCGCCGATGCCGTAGTGCAGCACCACTTCCGTGACACTCTGGAGCGAGTCGTTCGCCGGCTGCTCATCGCCTGCGAGCAGCGTCGTCATCGTCACCGTGTACTCGCCCAGTTCAGTCGGATGCCACGACTCCGTGAATGTCACGGGGTCGGTCTGCGCAGAAACCATCGTACCTGTGTGAACGATGGTGTCGGCGTAGACCACGGCCAGG
>JAUVLG010000060.1 GCA_030595835.1 Candidatus Eiseniibacteriota bacterium
GTGAGAGCGCGGGTGGTCGTGCTCACCGACCCCGCGCTTGCCCCCACCGCCTGCGCGATTTCGCTCGCCGACTGCTCCGGCGGGTCGGAGACGAGCAGCCAGGCAAGAATCTTGCCCATCATGCGCGTCGCCCCGAGCAACTCAAAGAGCATCCCCCACCGCTCGAGGTAGCCCTGAAGATCTTCGTGTGTCGTGTCGCTCTTCATGATTCCCTCCGTTGACATCACAACAACCAATCTAGCCGATTAGCGGAGCACTGTCAATTCAAAAGATTCAATAATTACTGAAATCTATGAGGATGCGCTGACAGGTTTCGTGTAAAGCAAAGCCCCACCCGGTCTTCCATCGATCGGGCGGGGCTGATATGTCTTCCCGAGGCTCGCTGCTGCCGTTGGCCCCGGTCATATGGCTCGGAGCTACTCCTCGGCTCCGGTCTCACGCTAGTGGGCACGGGCCCTGACCAGATCCTCGTATGCCTCCTTGTGGAGTCCCACATCGGCCAGCGCCTGTGATCTCCAGAACCGCGCCGAGTGGTCTCTCTCTCCGATCGACACCGCGATATCGAATCGCTGAATCGCCTCTTCGTGAAGCCCTGCCGTGAGAAGCAACACACCGGCCTCCAGGCTCCCGAGATCCTGGAGGGCCAAATCGAGACTCCGCTCCTCCTGGGGTTCCATCACGCGGAAGGCGCGCCAGGGAGCCTCTCCGCCCCAGTCGGCAGAGGCAGGTCTGACCTTCCACACGTATTCCTCGTCGGGTGTCAGCCCTTCAATGACGATGTTGTGACCGCGGACCAGCCTCTCGGACCGATGGCCGGAGGAGGATGCCAGTTCCACAGTGTACGTGTCGATCCCGAACATCCCAGCCCAACGGAGGAGCGCTGCGTCAGGGCGAACCCTCCCCCGAGGGGCCGGGACGAGCTGCGTCGGGACATCGATTGATGCGTCCCCGAGGCGCAGGACCGATCTTGTCAGAAGTGGCTGAGCTCGGCTCTTCCCTATCCACTCCGCAAGCTGCGACCGGATCCACCGGGAAACACGATCGACGATTCTCTTCTCCTGCGGTACCGCAAGCCGGAGCTCCGCAGGACCCTCGATGTCGAACGCTTCCCCGACGGGCGTGAAACCGGCGCACTTGCCTCCCACCATCACGACAACCGTGTCTCCTTCCTCCAAGACAAAACCCTCGGTCGCGCGCTCACGCGCCGCACCGTGCACTGCCACATCTCCGTCAACTGACACGATGATTCCGACACAGGCAGGAGGTGCGCCGTTGCGTTCGGCAGCGACGGGGAGGTGGCAGACACTGGCCAGTACAAGCACGAGAACCGCGATGAGAAACGAACGACATAACACCTCGCCACCTCCTCGTGTGATGGTCCCGCGTCAGGCGAAATCCGGACTACTTGCGGTCCCCGATCAGGACGAAAGCAGACCAGAAGTACGGATGCTCGTAGGGTCTTCGCCCCTGATCATCTGTGTAGTCGCGCAACCACTGCTTAGCTTCCTGGAGAGCTCTTGCCTTCGACATCGACGTGCCAGCGTGCCCACTCCGCTCGCCCTCGTATGCTCCGAACCGGTTCTCGTAGAATCGCCGCATCAGAAGAGACGTCGCTCGATCCTCCACCTTCCACAAACTGACGATAAGACTCCGCGCGCCAGCCTGAAGAAAGGCGTGCGCGAATCCGATGTAGCCCTCTCCGCCTACCTTTTTCCCAAGCCCGGTCCCGCACGCGCTCAGCGTGACGAGGTCCGCGTCGAGCCGCCACTCCCGCACGATTTCCCTGGCAGTAACGAGACCATCGTATATCCGCGTGCCGGCCATGGCGGCCTCGAATGGGTCCGGAAGGTCAACCTGTGAGAGCACGAGAGCCGAACGCTCAGGTCGGACGTCGTCGACGATGGCGTGGGTAGCAATGTGGATCGTACCGAACTCCTCAAGCTCACCGGACGCCGCGAGCCGCACCATCTCTTGCTCAGAGGCTGCGGGGCCCAGAAGCAGGGAGCACACTTCGGCTACTCCCGCGACACCCACAACTTCGTCACGCGTGCCACAAAGGCGAGGCAGCGACTCCAGCGCACGCTCCTCCCCCGCAAGCGCGCTCCGGAGCACATCGGGCGACGGCAGCAGCACGGTGGCGGCCGAGGACACGTCCTCTTCCTGTTCCATTGCCGCAAGCTGGACTCGGTTGTAAGGGGGATCCCCGACCAGCAGGATCCGCTTCGCAGTGTCGTGACGCGGCCGCTCCGCCAGCCACGTGTGGACCGTGGCGGATGGAACGTAGGACAGAGCGTACCTGTCCCCCACGAACACGCCCTCGTCATCGACGAGCGCCTCGATCGGCACGCCCACCATTGCGCCGGAGGGAATGACTATCAACTCTTGCACATCCGCGAGTGAGTTCACAAGAGGCCCGATGCGCTCATCCCAGAGCTCGCGTGCCCCGAGGGTGACACCGAGACTGGAGGATGATGGGTCGGCGAAGTCGTTCCTCAAGGACCGCACACGCGCGTGCGGAGAACGAGTGTCACCCGCGCCCAATGAAGGATCCGTCTGTGCCCACGTCACTGCGCCGGACCCTCGGATCACGTAGACCCACGATTCATGGTTGTTCTCTGTGGACGCGACATCCAGCCATCCGATGATGGCGGTCTGTCCAGTGAGCACGGACTGCACCCGCTCAAGCGAGAATGCCACACCCTCCGTCACCGGGTGCTTCGCCGCGATCTCTCGTTCAAGAACACTCCAGTTCGCTTCCGCCACGAGAAGCGCATTGCGGGTCGCCTCCAACCGCCGGGCGGCCTCGGACGTCGTGTCGTTCCGCGCCGCCTCCCTGTAGGCCGCGAGCTCGGGCTCAAGCTCCGCGAGCAGCGTCTTCAGGGAGTCCTCCGCTGCGGCCTCGCTTGAACTCAGGTTCCGCTCCTCCGCCGAGGTAAGAAGATCAACGAGAGACCGGGCCAGCGCCTTCTCTGCCGCCGGCCACGCTTCATCCTGTCGCCCCAGGGCCAGCCTGACCGCGGCAAGATGCGAATACGGAGACCGTTGGAAAGTCGCGCGCGCCAGGCCGGTGCCCGCGCGGAGCCGCGCCGTGTCGTGGACGCGTGCAGCTTCCGTCAGGAGTTCCTCGGCGCCGGCGCGGTCGCCCAGGGCACGCAGCGAGGCGGCAAGATCGCTCAGGCAATCGACCACGCGGGGATGACAGTTCCCGAGGGATCCCCGTAGAGTGGCGAGCGACTCGCGGTAGAGCGGCTCGGCGGCCGCGTAGTCGCCCCGGGCATGGAGAAGCAAGGCCAGACGCTCAAGGCTGTCGGCGACGTCAGGGTGATCGTCGCCAAGCAGCTTCCTCCTCATCTCCAGGGCCTCGCGAAGGAGTGGCTCTGCGCTCGCGTAGTCGCCCCGAGCGCGGAGGAGGTCACCAAGGTTGCTGAGGCTCTGCGCAACGTATGGGTGCTCGCCACCAAGGAGTCTGCGTCTCATCTCAAGCGACTCGCGATAGAGCGGTTCAGCGCCCGCGTAGTCGCCTAGCGCGTGAAGAAGGACCGCGAGGTTGTTGAGACTGACTGCAACATCTGGCTGCTCCTCGCCGAGGAGCTTCCTTATCATCGCCAGGGCCTCGCGGAAGAGGGCTTCAGCACCCGCGTAGTCACCCTGTGACCAGAGGACAGTGGCGAGGTTACTAAGGGTCTTGGTGACATACATGTCTTCGTTGCCGAGCAGTGTCCTCATCATCGCCAACGCCTTGCGAAGCGGTGGCTCTGCGTTCGCGTAGTCGCCCTGGTCCTTAGAAAGAACAGCGATGTTATTCAGGCTCTCAGCCACGTCCAAGTGCTCGTCGCCAAGGAGTCTCTGTCTCATCCGCAGGGCGTCCCGCAGGAGCGTCCCCGCATGTGTGTAGTCGCCCCGGGTGCGGAGAAGGTCACCGAGGCAGTTGAGACTCTGTGCAACGAGCGGGTGCTCGTCACCGAGAAGCTCCGTCCTCATCGCGAGGGCCTCCACGAAGAGCGGCTCGGCCTCAGCGTACCCTCCCTGTTGCTGAAGGAGCACGCCCAAGTCGTTGAGGCTCTCGGCCACGTCGGTGTGCGTGGTCCCGAGCAACCTGCGGCGAATCTCCAGTTGCTTCCTAGCAGCGGCAGCACCATCGGCGAAGCGCCCACGGTGGTAGAACGCCTCATAGATCGCTCTCTGGCTGTCAGCAGAAGCCAGCTCCCGCCTATCCTCCTCGGAGAGACCGGACGCGTACACAAGCGTCTCCACGAGTCTGTCGGCATCGACTATCTCGTGGAGCTTCGCCTGACCGACCACCTGCCGTAGCGCGAGGAGTTCCTTCGCCAGCTCGGCCGCCTCGGTGTACCTGGCCTGCACCCTCAGCTCGTAGATATCGTACGCAAGCGCGTCCACACTCACGTCGGTTCCTTGCCCAACCGCGGCAGACGCGAGCGCAAGGACGATCAACACCCACACGAACCTACACATAGTCGCCCCTCTCGTAACCCGCGTGCAAAGACGCGAGAGCACGCGCTCTCGCCGGTAGGCGCAGGGCCGTCCACGGAGCCTATGAGCTATCTCCAATCAGCACGAAGGATGACCAGTAGTAAGGGTGCTCATAGGGCTTGTGGTTCTGACCGTCGGTGTAGTGCCGCAGCCACATCTTCGCCTCGCGGAGCGCCGCGGCCTTCGGCATGGGCTCGCCGACGAAACCGTCCCGATCTCCTTCGAACGTCCCGGCGCGGTTCTCGTAGAAGCGCCGCATCAGGAGAGACGTCGCCTCATCCTCCACTTTCCACAGGCTCACAAGCACGCTCCTCGCGCCAACCTGAAGGAACGCATGGGCGAGTCCGATGTAGCCCTCACCCCCGACTCTTACACCTAGTCCGGTCTCGCATGCACTGAGTGTCACAAGGTCCGCATCGAGCATCCAGCCCTGCATGATCTCCTTCGCCGTGACAACGCCATCATAGACGCGTGCGCCAGCCATCGCGGCCTCGACGGGATCAGGAAGGTCCACCTGAGAGAGTACCAAGCCCGATTCCTCGGGCCGATCGTTGTCGATAATGGCGTGCGTCGCCACGTGCACGGTGGAGTAGTCTCCCAGCTCACCGCTCGCGGCGAGGCGATCCAGCTCCTGCTCGGAGGCGTCTCTTCCAAGCAGCGTGGTCGATTGAGGGCACGTCGCAGCGAGGGACAGGATCTCCTCCCGAGAGCTCGTGAGTCGCGGCAGAAGCGACAGGTCACCGCCCGACGCGATGCTTCTCAACACGACCGGATAACCCTCGACGTAGTCGTCCACGGCATCGAGCTGCCCGGGGTCCGTCGCCTCCACCAGTAGCTGTTGGCTCTCGCTGAAGACTGGATCTCCAACGAAGAGCGAGCGGGTTCCGGATCGATCGCGTGCGGCAGACGCCCGCTCGGCCAACCAAGCGTAGATTGTGCCAGAGGGCACGTATGAGACGATGAACCGTTCCCCGGCACAGACGCCGTCCGAGTCGACAAGCGCCTCGACAGGCATGCCGAGCATGTCACCGGAGGGCACCACCACGAGTTCTTCCACCCCCGACAGTGCTCCGAGAAGCGGCTCTAGTCGCGCGTTCCACAGCCTGCCGCCGTCCAGCGTAGCGCCCATGATCGGAGAGTGAGGGTTCGCCAGAGCGCCGCGCAGCGACTCCAGTTCGTGGCCGCCGGGCACATGGAGGCTATCGCCCCTGGATGGCGCCCCGAGTCTCGCCCAGGTCACGGGACCGGAATCCCGCATCACGTAGGCCCAGGACTCGTGGTCACCACTGACACTCCTTGCGTCCACCCATCCGACAAGCGCTTGCTCATCGCTCAGGGAAGACTGAATGCGCGCCTTGCCGTAGATCTGTCCCTCTTCAACGGGGTACTTCGAGGCCATCTCCTGGATGAAGGCGCGGAACTCCGTCTCGACTCGCAACAGCTCGTCTGCGACTGCGTCCGCTTTGGCTGCCACTGCGTCGCTCGCTACGTCGGGCGCCGTCCCTTCGAGAACGCTGACCTGCCGCTCGAGATCGCCGACCTCCCTCCTGAGAGAGTCTTCGTGCGCAGCTTCGGCAGGGGTGAGAGGACGTACACCCGATGCCAGAAGCAGATCCGCGAGGACTCGACCCTGGTGCTTCTCCGCCGCGAGCCAGGCGTCTTCACCTCTCTCCAGCAGAAGCTGAGCGACAGCGAGTTCCGGGTACGGCACTCGGTCGGCGAAGACTCGTTCGATACCGCTCCGCGCACCGAGCCGCGCGCTCTCATACACACCGGCGGCCTCGTAGAGATAGTGTGCGGCCCTATCGGGCTGCCCTTGCCATAGGCAAAGCTTACCCAAGCCCTTGAGCGGCGTGGCGATCTCGTTGCGTTCAGAACCGCTCCTGCCGCGCTCGAGGTCGAGCGCCTCCGTGTAGTAGGATTCGGCGGCGGCCTCATCGCCCTGGAGCACACTCAGCGCGGCCAGCGCGCAGAGTAGCATCGTGTAGTGAGGATGCCCCTCACGGTGCAGCGCCCGCTCGACGTCGAGCGCCTCTTTGTACAACCGCTCAGCTGCCGCGAAATCCCCGCGAGCCCTGGCGTCGTTGCCCAGATTGCCCAGGCACATCGCCGTCAGAGGATGCTCGCTGGCGGAGATGCCGTGCAGCATCTTGAGGGCCTCACGGCGGAGCTCTTCTGATCGGCCCTCCGACACAGAGGCAAGGTTGTTCAGGAGTCTTGCCACCTGGATGTGCTCCTCACCGTAGGACCGGCGGCTGATGTCGAGCGCCTCAAGATAGAACTCTCTCGCAGCATCATCTCTGCCGCGATGTTCCAGCACGTAGGCGAGGTTGTTCAGGCTCTTCGCAACCAGCGGGTGATCGTCACCGAGCAGCCTCCTGCGCATCAGGAGCGCCTGCCTGTACAGAACCTCCGCGCTGGCCCAATCGCCGGTTGCCCTGAGGAAGAAGCCCAGGTTGTCGAGGCTGATGGCCACGCGTGGGTGCTCGTCGCCGAAGATCCGGAGGTTCATGTCAAGAGCCTCCCGGTACAGCGGGCCAGCTTCCTCGTAGTCTCCAAGCCGCTGTAGCAGATAGGCGAGGTTGTTGCGACCCAGCGCCACAAACTCGTGGTCCTCTCCAAAGAGGTACCGATCCATCTCGAGGGCCTCACGGTACAGAGGTTCCGCCTCGAGGTACTTGCCTTGCTGCTCAAGGACATAAGCCAGGTCATTGAGATTCCATGAGATGTCCTCGTGCTGGTCCTCAAGCATCTCCTGATTGAGAACGAGCGCCCGTCGGAGCAGAGGCTCCGCCTCGGAGTAGCGTCCAAGCCCATACAGACCACTCGCCAGGTAGAGCATGCTCGACGGCACCTCGACGTGGTTCGGCCCCAGAATCCGCTCGCGCGCCTCGAGTTCTTTCTCCGCGCCCCGCATCACCTCAAGGTACCTGCCGTCTCCAAGGCACTCGTAGACGTACTCGGCGAGGCTGTCGGCGACAGCGAGCTCGTGCTGAACTTCGTCCGGAAGGCCCGACACATACTCGAGAGTCGCAACCAATCGCCGGGCGTTGCCGATCTCGAAGGGCCTAGCGTCCGGATCGCCTTCGGTAGAGGCCAAGGACTCCCTGGCGATATCAAGCGCTTCCGCGTACATCGCCCGGTTCCTAAGCGCGGCTATCCTCTCATCCGCCGTCTCGGCGGGGGAACCGGGTTCCTCAGCATGTGGGATGGATGGAATCAACAAGGTGAGAAGGAGAAAAACGACCGCAATCCGCCGCTTCATGGCGCTCACTCCTTTCGCTGGCATCCGCCATCGATGGAGCCTGCTGCGATGGCGCTTCAAGTCACGACATGTGCCCTGAGCGCTCCAGTTTAGCTTACCATGCTCCTCATCACGCGGCAAGAGGATCGCACCGGTGCACCGGCCACTCGGACACAAGGCATGGAGGAGGATGCACGACACTCTCTGGCGGCGTGCCAAGCGCTCATGTATAATGCCCAACGGGACGATTCGACGATCGTCCCTGCGAGTTGAGTCGGCCCCACGCCCGCTGGAGTTAGATGCCCGCACGGTTGACGCCGACAGGATCTCCGGAGATGCGCGACGACGAGTTCTCCACCGTCGCCCGAGGGGAAGCGACATGACGAGAGACCGCTCCGCCGGACGGGTACCAACAGGCACCCTCACGGGCACGGCACTGCTCCTCGCGCTCGGGGTCGTGCTGCCCATCGTCTTCCACACGATACCGCTGGGCGGCAGGATCTTCCTGCCGATGCATCTGCCAACCTTCATCGCGGGACTCATTCTTGGGCCGGTCGCAGGGCTGGTCGTCGGGGTAGGCTCTCCTATCGTATCGGGTCTCCTCACGGGGCGCCCCACCGTGTTCTACATGGTCCCCATGGTCTTCGAGCTGGCGACGTACGGCCTGGTGGCTGGTCTCCTGCGCCCTCGCTTCGAGGCGATGCTCGGGCGGCGCGCCCGCGCGAGCGGACGCGCGGAGCGGCCCGGCGTGAAGACGTCTCGACTGGCGGCCGTTTCGATGGCCCTCGTCTGTGCTATGCTTGCCGGCAGGATCGTATGGATAGCGGTCGTGGTCTGGTTCGCTCCCGTCCTCGGGCTGACGGCCCGTCCCGTCGCGATGGCGCTGGGCGCACTCGGCGCCGGATGGATCGGCATGATCATCCAGCTGGCCCTCATCCCCGCGATCGTGCGGGCGATTGAGCGCACCAGGAAGACGTGATACAATGACCAAGGCCCGCGGGGGCTGAACTGAACACCGGCTCACAACAAGGGGCCGGTCATCCACAAACCAGGTAGCCCAGAAGCTGCCGGAGACGAACCTAAGGACTGCGACACGCATGCGCATACTACTGATACACGCGAGCAAGTTCAGCTATCACGTCACCGAGAAGACCTCGGCGGTGTCCTCTCTTGCGGAACTGAACGAGGACCAGCTCAAGGGATCGACGGGTGACGTGCTTGTCGCTTTCCTCGCGTCCGAGAAGACCGACGAGAAGGGCATAGACTCGGTGGCGAGCCAGGCGACCGAGACCATCACCGACCAGGCGAAGCAGGTCAAGACGGCCGACGTCATGCTCTACCCATACGCCCACCTCTCGAGCAACCTCTCGTCCCCGCGTGTCGCGACGAAGGTGCTGTCCGCGATCGGCAAGAGAATGCGCGAAGACTCAGGGCTCACCGTCCACGAGGCGCCGTTCGGCTTCTACAAGGGCTTCGAGATCGAGTGCAAGGGCCACCCTCTGTCGGAGCTCGCCAAGACGATCGTGCCCGGTGGCAAAGCCGATGACGGGGCCCGCGCGGCCGGCGAGGAGGATACCTCCGCGGCGCTCAAGTCCGAGAAGAACCTGAAATCCGAGTGGCGCGTGCTCTACCCGGACGGGAAGGAAATGCCGGCGCACGAGTGCACCTTCGATGGACACGACTGCTTCAAGCAGATGTACGACTACGAGCTTTCGGGCACCCGCACATCGAGCGAGCCGCCCGCGCACATCGAGCTCATGAGGCGACTGGAACTCGTGGACTACGAGCCCGCGTCCGACCCGGGCAACTTCAGGTGGTATCCGAACGGGGCGCTGGTCAAGCTGCTGGCCGAGGAGCACGTGTCCTCGCTCCTGAACTCCGCGGGTGCCATGCAGGTCGAGACGCCGATCATGTACGACTACCAGCATCCAAACCTAATGAGCTACCTCAATCGCTTCCCGGCCCGTCAGTACGTGCTGCTATCGGACACCAAGGAGTACTTCCTGCGCTTCGCGGCCTGCTTCGGGCAGTACCTGATGCAGCACGACATGCAGATCTCACACCGGATGCTCCCCGTGCGGCTGTTCGAGATCAGCCACTACTCGTTCAGACGGGAGCAGTCGGGCGAGCTCGCCGGGCTCCGCAGGCTCCGGACGTTCACGATGCCGGACCTTCACACGCTCACAAAGGACACGGCGTCTGCGCGCGAGGAGTTCCTGCGCCAGATGGAAGTCTCGATGCAGTGCATGGACGACTTCGGGCTGGACTACGAGGTCGCGGTGCGTTTCGTGCGCGGCTTCCTGGACGAAGACCCTGATTTCGCGAGAGAGATCGCGCGCAGGGCGGGCCGTCCGGTTCTGGTGGAGATATGGGACGAGCGTTTCTTCTATTTCGTCGCCAAGCTCGAGTTCAACTTCATTGACGCACACGAGAAGTCGTCGTGCCTCTCGACCGTCCAGATCGACGTTGAGAACACGGAGAGGTTCGAGATCGATTACGTCGACGAGGACGGGACGAAGAAGCACCCGATCCTTATGCACACCTCCATCTCCGGATCGATCGAGAGGGTCATCTGTTCGATTCTCGAGCAGCAGGCGATTCGTATACGGAACAAGGAAGTGCCTAACTTCCCGTTGTGGCTGGCGCCAATCCAGGTTCGCATCATCCCTGTGTCCGACAAACACCACGCGTTCTGCGAGTCGCTCCTTGAGAAGCTACCGTTCCGCGTCGATTTCGACGACCGGGACATGAGTGTCGGCAAGAAGATCCGCGAGTCGGGACGGCACTGGATCCCCTACACGCTCGTCGTTGGAGACCGCGAGGTCGAGGGAGACGAGCTGACCGTGCGCGTCCACGGTGGGGAGCAACGGGCGTTCTCGATCGACGAACTCAACGAAACCATCAAGCAGGAACTAGCGGGCAGACCCTACCGGCCAATCAACGTGCCGGTGCGCCTGTCAGAGCGCCCGATCTTCGTCGGCTGAGCGGCGAGCCGCGCTTCGTAACAAGACCCATTGATAACGAGAACCCTCGGGGGCCAGAGAATGGAACATCCAGGTCTCGGAACTCCTCGTACGCACGACTTCGGCAACGGCGTTCACGCGATTCTCGACATGGAGACCATCGTCGACGTGCACGCGGGGAACGTGGGCATCATCACAACCGCAAGAGCGCAGGTCTTCATCAACTCGGGGCAGACGGAAGCGCAGGCCCAGTTCATCTGGGACTACACGCAGTCCAAGGCGCCGGGAAGAGAGATGACCTACGTCATTCTGACGCACCACCACCTGGACCACTGCTTTGCCACGAGCTTCTTCAACGACAGGGACGCGCTCATCTACGGGCACAAGTCGTTCGGCTCCTGCATGGCCGAGATGCGCAGGCATCTCGGGGCGAGCGACTACCGTGAGCTGATGGAAGCGTTTCTCAAGATCGACAGCGAGACGTGCCAGAGACACATCGGCGCGGTGCACCCGATATCGCCCCACCGACACGTTGGAGAGGAGACCTCGATCGCCATCAACGGCGAGGAGGTGACCATCCTGCACCTGCCGGGCCACACTGAATGTGAGCTTGTGGTCTATCACGCGAGGAGTCGGACTCTCTTCGCCGGTGACGCGATCAATGAGCGCGCCGGCCCCGTCACGATATTCGGAGAGGCCGCCGACTGGCGGAGGTGGGTCGTGGGGCTGGGGAGGCTCAAGAAGCTCGAGATCGAGACGATCGTCCCGGGCCACGGAGAGATATGCGGCCCGGACATCATCGACGACCACATCGCCACGCTGGAAAAGAGAATCGCCGAGGCGGTCTGACGACCACCCCGGCAAGCTCGGCGCGCATCTTGTCCCCATCCCAGATTAGTGCCGGCCGGCCCCTTGCGGCGGTCACGCGCTCACGCAGGGTAGGTGTAATGACATCGTCGAGGGACCGGCCAGCGTTTCTCGCTGACCCCGGGCTTCGTCCGCTCCTTAGGAAGTGCGGTCCCGGGGGCACGGCTGATCCCGCCGTGCTCCCCAGTCCCGCCTTCGAGTCGTCGGCCTCGGCCACCTTGGCGCGTCTCGCAAGCTAGGCCAGAGAGAGTGTCCACTGCGAGAACACGGAATGTGCTGCGGCTTCTTAGTCGGCTGCCGACGGCCAGAACCCTCCCGGCGAGAAGAGTCCCGCGGCGACTCACCTTAAGAGCGTCATTTTTCTCTCAAAGAGCTCACTGCCAACGGTCATCCGGGCGAAGTAGATGCCCGACGATACGTCTAGCCCCTCTGAGTCCCGACCGTCCCACCGGACGGAGGAGACACCGGGCTCAACTTCGGAATCGACAAGCACGGCCACGCGACGACCGGAGACATCGTAGATCGCGAGCGTCACGTGCTCTCGGGAGCTGAGCCTGAACGCCACGCTCGTCGCGGGGTTGAACGGATTCGGGTAGTTCTGCTGCAGCGCCGTCGCGCGCGCGGGCTCGTTCCCATCAGCGATACCGGTTCCACCGCTCCCGATATCGACGGACGATCCGTAAGGAATGCAGTTCTTCCCCGTGATGGTGATGGTGACGTTCGACGCGTTGCCGGGCTCGAACGTGACGGTCGCCTCTCCCCCGGCGCCCGTTTCCACGACCTCGTAGACAGAACCGTCAGCGCTCGCCACGCACACGATCGCGCCCGCGGCCGGCGAACCGTCAGCCGTCGCTTTCACGTTCATTGTGACGACGCCATCGGATGCCTCCACAACGTCTGGGTGCGCCACGGTCAGCGCGGCGGGTGTGTCCGTCCAGACCGGCATCTCGGGATCACCGAGGAGGTTCAGCTCGTACATCGCATAGCGCATGTACTCGTCGGTGGTGGCCGCTCCTACAAACTGGTGTTTGGCGTCGGCGTGAACCACTCCAGCGTGGACGAGATCTCTCGTGAATAGCGACGCGAAGAACTCCTGGCTATAGAGGTCAGACACGCACTGTCCCGGGTGGCCGGGGCAGCCCCACCCGTACCGCGAGTTACCAACGTACGCCACGCCCCCACCGTTCTGATTTGTCAGCCAGTGCTCACCGAAGGTGTCGTGGTCGATGGCGGCCGACCAGCAGCCGACCGAGTACCAGAGACCTCCGCGAGTACCGTTGCTCAGGCCGTCGAGGTCCAGGGCAGTCACGTCACCGGTCCCAACGCTGGCCTGCGTGATGTTCGAGTGCCCCTCGTGCATCACGAGTCCGTACCCTCCGTTGAGAGCGTTGAGCGCGGCCGACGTGTGCAGGTTGCCATCGCGCTGGTAGAGCTTCGTGATGGGCGCGAACCGCATGGGGACGGAGTCATCGTCGATCATATCGAGAGCGACGCCACCGTCCGTGTAGGGGTCGGGCGAATCCCACATGATCTCACCGAGGAACAGCATCTTGAGCTGGAAGTCGTCCCAGACCTGGAAGGGAGCCCCCTCGTAGGCGAGCACCTTCTCCACGAACGTCGCGGCCGCAGCGGGGCCGTCTACAGGAGCGCGTCCCACGAAGACATCGGAGTACATGTCGATGCCGTCTTCTTCTATCTCACCCCACCTGTCGTCGCCGTCGTCGTTCCACGTGCCGTCCAGGTCGGCGTAGTAGAGATCACAGGGAATGCCCTGATCGTAGAAGAAGTCGTAGGCGTTGCGGGCCGGCACGATCTCCGTGTCTCCGCCCAGGAGAACCCACGAGATTCCTTCGATGTCGCGATAGGTCTTGATGCAGGACCTGATGCGTTCGGCCTCGTCGACGCCGGCGTAGAGCGGGTTCGCCGCGATGTCCTCGAGCGTCACGATCTCGGTCCTCACTCCCTTGAGCGTCTTCCAGTCCGCCAGGGGCTGGAACTCGTCCGCCAGATCAGAGGGAGTGATCACGAGGTAGTCGATGCCACTGTCCCTCTCCTCTGACCTGGTGCCGCCCGGGTAGCGAGACACGTCGCCGTCGTTATGGACCATCTGCGCGACGGTCGAACTAACGACGAGGCCGGGCGCGATTCCGTTCAGGAGCCGCGCCCCGTCCTCGTCTGCCGACTCGGTCGCGACGGCAATCTCTATGTTCGTGTGAAGGATGAGCTGTCCCGTTGCAGCCACGTACTGAAGCGGCGTGACGCGGACCGTTGCAATTCGGTATCCGCCCATCGAACCTTCCCCGACCAGTCGAGCCACCTCGAGGGGGTAAGGGAGCTCTGGATCATATGTGCGTCGGCTCGGCTGGGGAACTTCCTCTTCCCTCTGCAAGGAGAACGCGACTGGCCGGGGTGCAGGCAACAGGTCGAAGCTGCCGGGGATACTGACCGTCCCGCTCAGGGACGTCTGTATATCGGAACAACTGGAGCCGGGAGGAAGGAGGAGCTGGACGTAGAAGACAGGAAGCATAGGCTCGGTGGGTTCGGTCGTATGGACGGCGCCCTCGATCGACACAAGATCGAAGCCCTCGTGCTCCACGAAGTCGAGCTGCGCAGAGTTGATCACCAGGGTAGCCACCACCTCGGCGGTAGAGGCAGCGGCGGCGAGAGCAGGAATACCGACGAACAGCACCAGAACTCCGATCAGAGGTCTGAAGTGCGCCGTCCGGGAGTCCCCACCTTTGGCGAGAGCCTTCGTGCTTCCTATTATTGTCCAGCTTCCTCGCATCTTCCGGTTCCCAGTTGAGACAGACAAAAATAGGCCTTCGACAACCCTGTTCGGATCGAAGGCCTTACCCATTCCCCAGCACACTTATTATGATATCACAGGGTGTGCAGACTGTCAACAGTTATTCGCAGTGCTGTCTCTCTTTTGCGCAGAGGCCCAGGGAGTGGGCGGTTTGGCGTCGGTGCGGGGTGGTCAATAGGTGAACACCGCTCTCGGGACCCCTGGCACTCTGCGGCGCTCGCCGGCGTCGGGCGCCACT
>JAUVLG010000189.1 GCA_030595835.1 Candidatus Eiseniibacteriota bacterium
AATAGACGTTGAGATCGTCCTCGGCCGCGGCGATCGCGAGCTCGGTCCGGAACTGCCAGCGCCCGACGCCAAACGGCCGCGCCTGATTCCCCAACAGGATCGCGCTGGCCATTTGTGCCTCACGCCGATCGCCGAGGAACAGCCCGTAAGAGATCGAGCCGATCGGGACCGCGCGGAGCTGCACTCTCTGCTCTGTGCCATCATAACCGGCCTCGATCACGTCCGTCAGATAGCCGAAGCGCTCCTCAATGCCGTGCGCCATGTTCGGCGGGAATGGAAACAGGATCAGCCGGAAGCCGAGGAGCGCGATGTTGCTACCGGACGTGTCGAGATCGACGAACTCCCACGTCACGAGATTGTCGATCTGCGGATCGCCCTCCGCTGAGACCTCGACCGTGTAGATCTGCGAATCCGTCGCGGCGTAGTGAGCGGGGAGCCCCAAGTGATCGACGACGTTGATCCCGGCCGGGCCGGTCACGACGATGTCGTCCAGCTCTTGCGCTCTGGTGCGGTGAGCGTTCCAGACCTCGACCTCGATCTTCTGCTCGGAGATGACGGAGCCGAGATCGCGCTCGCGCGGGAGCACGTGAATCCGCTCGAACCAGACGAGACCGTGAAGGCGGCCGGGGATCCCGAGCTTGTCGAACACTACAGGACGAGGGTCAGCGAAGTCTCCCCGAGCGCCAGCGTCGACCCCGACGACGGTCCACGTCGAAACCGTTGGATCATCGAGGACGGCGTCGGCGAGATTCGAGACCCCGCATGATGGGAGCGAGATCGCGCCCGGAGCCGTGTAGCCAGAAGCCACGTCACGCCCCCTTCAACACCGCGAAGTGTGGGAAAATCATATAGTTGACGCCGCCGATCGCATAGATGTCGCCGGCGGCGTAGCCGTGACCGACAGCTTCATTCCAGTAAATCGACGGCGCATAGCCGATCGGAGCCCAACGAGCTCCGGGATCCGTGAGCGTGAACCAGTGGAGCGGGAGCAGGATCGAGCCCGCGAAAGCCGTTTGATGTATCCGGCCGAGGAGATTCTTGTAGCCGGGGAACTCCTCCGCGTTTCCGTAGTTTTGCGTGTCGGGATTCGCGTTGAGCGAGCATCGACCGTAGCGTCCAGAGTAGCCCGATCCCGCCGACATAGAACAACCGTTCGAGATCCAACGGTCCGCGAAGGTCGCCGCATCAACCCGAACGAACGCGCACGACGTGACGTAACTCGCCACCCCGCTGATCGAGCCGTACTCTCGATTCCCGCTCGACATCGGCGGGAGAGCTGAGAGGTTGATCCCGTAGTTGTCTTCGCCGCCCGGCAGATCACCGGCCTGAGTGCTGAACGCCGCGCTTGAGCTCCCGAAGAAATAGGCGAAGTCCTCCGGCTGGCCAGCCTCTGCCATCGCGAGCCCGAAGCCGAAATGACAGAAGATCCCCGGAGAGCGCTCGACCACGACGATGATATTGTCCGCGCCGTCGTCGAAGATGTGGTAGCCGGCGACCGCGCCCGACGGGAGATTGATCCCCGCGCCGGCGACGGACATCGAGCCAGCCCGTACAGGACCGCCGGCTTGCTCGTACCACTCCGAGCCGCCAGAGTAGCCGGTCCCGAGATAGAAACCGATCCCGTAGCCAGGACCGAACCGATCGTGCCAATAGTCCGGGTCTTCCGTCCGCGGCCAGATCTGTTCGTTCATAGCCGCGCGGAGATTGACGTAGATCCCGCTCTTGTGAAGGTGCGCGCGCCAGCCGGAGCCCTCCGACGCCGACGAGTCTGACGTCCAACCTTGCGAGACGAGGAAGGAGACGAGCGTCGTCAGGAGATTCGTCGGAGACGAGCTGATCCCGTTTGCATATGCGGCGGCCATTGTCAGCTCTCCTAGTCCAGCGCGACCGCGAGAAAGTCGTCGCGATCCGTCCGGTAGATGTTGTGAAACGCGATCCACTCGATCGCGCCGTCGTTGATCGTCGTCTCCGCGCTCAAGCCCTGACCTGAGACGACGGCGATCCCGCTGATTGCGCCGATCGTGTTCGGTGTCGCCGCGTTGAGCATCGCCGGCCAGCGCGTGTAACCACCGTCGAGATTCGGATCGAGTAGCGTCAAGCCGCAACACGTCGGCCAGATAAAATGTGCGTGCTCGCTCGGGTACGGGACATCGTCGTTGGAAGTCCCCATGTAGCCGAGCCAGCTCCCGGACCACTGACGCGCGCGAAACTGGCGGCGCTCGGGCTCGGAGTCAATTGACGGCCCCGGATCCGAGTGTGTGAGCGCGCGATGATCGTTCGATGTGTTAGACC
>JAUVLG010000055.1 GCA_030595835.1 Candidatus Eiseniibacteriota bacterium
ACCGTGCGTCAGCAGCACCTTGTAGTCGAACTTGATATTCTGCCCGAACTTCGGGATGTCCTCGTTCGTGAGGACGGGCGTGAGACTATCCAGCACGAAGTCACGCGGAAGCGACCGACCGGCTTTGTGGGCGACGGGAACATAGAACGCCTCCCCCTCCTTCAGCGCAACGGACACACCCACTATCTCGGCCGAGTGCGGGTCCAGAGAGGTCGTCTCCAGGTCGATGGCGAAGCCCCGTGACCTCTTGAGCGCCGCGACCAGACTCGCCAGGCGCTTCTTGCTCGTTACGACGGAGTACCCGGACGTGTCGGGCGACTGCTCGGTCACGACGAGCTTGAGCAGAGACGGAAACTCGTGCTCGCGGAGGAACGCTCCGACACGTTCACCGTCTACGGGCGGTCTCACGAGTTCTCCCACTTCGACCCCCACCGGCGCCTCAATGTCTATCGTGACCAGGTCGCGGCTCATCAGCGCCTGCTCTCGATTGTGCTCCAGGTTCTGCTTGCGTTTTGCCCCGCTGATGTCGTCGATGTGCTCGAGCACGCCCTCGATCGTCCCGAATCGTGCGATGAGATCGATGGCGGTCTTCTTGCCCACCCCGGGAACCCCGGGTACGTTGTCGGACGAATCGCCCATGAGTCCGAGCACCTCGATGACCTGCGACGGCGGCACCCCGAACTTCTCCTCCACTCCCTGGGCGGTGTACTCAACGTCCTTGCTCGGATCGAGCACCGTGATCGCGTCATCGACCAGCTGGAAGAAGTCCTTGTCCCCCGACACGATGACCGATCTTAAGCCCCGCTCCTTCGCTGCTGCGGCTAGCGTGCCGATGAGATCGTCGGCCTCGAAGCCGGGCTTCTCGACCGTCCGTATTCCGAAGGCCTCGACCAGCTCGTGGATCGCCGGCAGCTGGTCCGCCAGCTCGTCCGGCATCTTCTCCCGTGTCGCCTTGTAGTCCTCGTACGCTTCGTGACGGAAGGTGGGCTCCGGCCGGTCGAACGCGACCACGATGTGAGATGGAGCAAGCTCGTCGAGGAGCTTGATAAGACTCGACGCGAAACCGTACACGGCGCTCACGTTCTCCCCGTCCGAGTTGACGAGCGGACGTCGGATGAAGGCGTAGTACGATCTGTAGACCAGGGCGGTGCCGTCAACGAGACAGAGCACGGGTTCGCCCGGGTCGCGCAAGCGTCTGGAGGTCATGAGTAGAGGTTCTTCTCTGTTATGTAGGCTGCAACGCTTTCTGGAACGAGGTACCGGATGGACCGTCCCGTCCGGACCCTCTCGCGGATGTCACTGGATGAGACGCCGATGAGCGGCGTGTCCAGCATGTGTGCTTTCTCCCTGATGCGCGGGTCGCCGCCCCCGGGGCTGACGCCCGGCCGCGGCACCACAATGAACTCACATGCGCTGATGAGATCGAGGGGGGCCTTCCACGTGAAGAACTGGGCGAGGCTGTCCGCGCCCATGATGAAGTAGAGCTTCTCGCGCTCTCCGAACTCTCGTCTGAACTGGCGGATGGTCTCCACGGTGTAGGAGGGTTCGGATCGCTTAACCTCAAGATCGGAGAGGGCGAGTCTGGGGTTCCCGTCTATGGCCAGCCTCACCATCTCCAGGCGATGCTCCACGGACGTGACGTCGTCGCCCGACTTGTGAGGCGGGCGGGCGGACGGAACGAAGATGACCCGGTCCAACCCAAGCAGGTCCAGCGTCTCTTCGGCGATTATCAGATGGGCGATGTGAATCGGGTCGAAGGTTCCACCCATGAGACCGGTGGCCAAGTGGTCCGTTCCTCCCCGAAGGAAACCGGCTAGCCCGAGAGGGCGGCCTTCTCCGCGGCCGCCGTGCCAGCCTCCTCCGTCCCTGGATAAAGCTTCATGAGCCGTTGGTAATCGTCCTCCGCGAGCGCTCGCGACCCCTCTGCCGCGAAGCTCCTGGCCTTGTCCAGCAGAGCCACGCGCGCCCATACGGTATCGGGGTAATCCGCGATGACGGCATCGAGACAGACCCGCTCCGCCTTCGGCTTACGCATGTCGCGGTACAGCGTCGCCCTGTCGTAGCCCTTCTTCGCGAGCCGCACCCTCAGCTCGAAGATCTTCTCGGTGGCCTTGTCAGCAAGACCGCTCGACGGATACGCGGCGACGAAGTATTCAAACTGGCTGATGGCCTGCTTGGTCATGCTCTGGTCGCGTGCAACGTTCACTCTCAGCGCCTGATCGAAGAACGTCACGCCCAACTCGTACTCGGCCTCCGGCACCAGAGACGAGTGGGGATAGTCAGACAGGAGCCGCCGGTAGCTCTCCTCGGCGGACGCGTAGTCGAAGATGGCACGATGAGCGCCAGCGAACGCGAGGAGCGCATCGTCGGCGGTCTCGTGGAGCGGAGTGTCCAGAGTGATGCGCCTGAAGATCTCGATGGCCAGCATGTAGTCACCGCGTTCGGCCGCGGCCACACCGATGTCGTATGTGCCCTCGGCCGTCACCTCGTCGGACGCGGGTGGAGAGGAGCAGCCCGCCGCCAGAAGCACCCCAGCGAACAGGACAACGATGAGAAGAACGCCGCTGCGCCTATGTGCGCTGTTGTTAATCACGTGAAGCACCCTCCGCTCGCGAACGAGTTCAAGCGTAAGCTAGTCAGTTGACCTGCTTGTGTAGAAGAGATAGATGAGCCCACCGACGATCCCTGCCACGATGACGGGCTCGAAGATCTTGTCCCATCCGCCATGTTCCGTCTCGGGCGAAGCGAACGCCTGCCCGGGCGCCTCGAGGTCGCCGATGCGTCCACCCGCGATGATCTCGCGGCGCTCGCGCTGAACGCCTCCGGCCCAAACGATCGCCTTGGTCTGGTCGGACAGCTCAAATCGGATGTCGACGGCGGTCCTGCGCTCGAATCTGCGCGCGCCGACCACCCACGCCCGCCACGACCGCGGGAGCGACGTCTGGCAGTAGACGACCCGGTATGCGATCTCGTACACGACCGCGTCCTCCGGATCCTGTGACACGGCCATCAGTCCGGCCTTGACGGCGTGCCCGCGCGAGGTCAGCTCCTCGAGTATGATCGACTTGATGAGCCAGCTGGCGTCGTGCGTGTCAACCTGCCTGATATGCAGCCGCGAGCCCTCGGGCAGCCCCATTCTGGTAATGGCCTCCACCATCACTTCCCTGCCCAACTCGCTGATGACGGTGAGGTTCGACTTCGGGACAGCAGTGATGGGAGGGTTCTCTTCATCCCTCACAGACGCCGGGGCCACGAGGCCACCGCCACCGAGCCCGGCGGACAGCGCGAACTGGTGCGTCCCGCCAAGATCGGAGGATCCGTACGCGTAGTCGACCGCCCACCGTTCGTTCCAGTTGAGGCCGAGTCCGCCGGTCAGGCCGGACAGCGCCGTTTCGTCGCCGCCAATCCAGCCTCCCCTCAAGGCCAGGTACCGGACGGGCGCGTACTCGGCGCCGATGCGAGTCGTCGCACCGAGGTCGTTGACCTTCTCCAGGTCCATCGACAGCAGAACACCGTGCCACCGGTACGACCCCCCCAGCGTCATCGTCACGGGCAGAGGATCGGTGCCGCTGTCGAAGGTCAGTCCCGGACCCAGGTTCCGGACGGCCGCCCCGATATTCGTATCGTCGTTCACCCTGTAGAGCACGCCCAGATCGACGGCGTAGGACGATGCCCCATAGTCGCCCAGCGAACTCGAGAGAAACTTGAGGTCCGCTCCCACACCGACGTCTGCGGACACGCGCCTGCCGTAGCCCACCACGCCGGCGAAGTCACCGGTCTCGAACGAGCCTGCGCCCGTGTTGTCCCAGGGATCGGCCCCCCCCTGCTCGAGAGCGACACCGATGCCCGCATCGCGGCCGAATGGCGCGGCGTAGCTCGCGTACTGATACTGTGCGTCCGAGAACCAGGAGACGTGCGAAAGCGTCAGCCGGTGCCCATCGACGCGAGAGAGACCCGCCGCATTCCAGTGCAACGCCGTCCCGTCGTCAACGATGGATGTGTATGCACCACCCATGGCCGCGGCACGGGCCCCGATGCCCACACCGAGGAACTGCGCCCCGGACGTCCCTTGCGCCAGAGAAGCCGGCGGCAGAACCGCCACGATAACAGCCACGAGAACCGCGAGTTTCTTGGACGTCATGCCATACCCTCCCGGATTGCATGCTACCTGATAACGGCGACCTTCCTGACCGATTCACTCTCGCCAACCTGGATCCTGAGGAAGTACACACCGCTGGCGACGTAATCGCCCGCGTCGTTGTTCCCGTACCAGCTGATATCAGAACCACCGTCGCTCTCGAGCGTCCTTACAAGCGTTCCGGCCATGTTGTACACGCTGACCGTCGCCGTTCCCACGTATGACCCCGGTGTGATCTCGACGCATTCCTCATCCAGAGGCCTGAAGGAATTCACGTCGACCGTGACGCCGCCCGTCGGGTCGTCTGAGGTGTCGGCGAGAACGGTGACCGTGACCGCCTCGACTACTGTCTCTCTCAGGAAGCAGTCGATCGCGGTGATGATGACCGGGGCGTTGATCACCGGCAGGTCGAGCGATTCCGCGTCCGGGATCTCGTACGCCACGGTGTAGCGTCCGCCGCTGGCCTGCGGGGCGTCGAGCGAGTCGGACACGCCGTCCACCTGACTGAAGTCCGCGGTGACCGTGTAGCCGCCATCGTCCCACATCGTGGTGATCGTGATGGTCTCACCGGGCTCGAAGGTGTCGTTCCCGCCGCTCACTGTCGAGGAAACGTGCTCGGGCGGCGCCACGTCGAAGATCACGTCGAACGTGTAGACGGGAACGGAGGACGACGAGCCGTGAACGTGGCCCTGTCCATCGGCCGTCGGCATGCCGTCGTGGGCCCGCATGAAGACCTGGAGAGTCTCGTCGAGCGAATCTATGGCGCACGACTCGCACGCCACGCTGCCCGCCCAGTTGACCGTATCCGGGCGCCCCAGAGCGACCTCGGTCCACTCCTCCTGGTCAACGGACAGCTCGACCGACACCACGCCGGCCCGATCATGGGCCCACCCGGTCAACCCGGCGACGGACGAGTCCACTCTGACCTCCATGGTGGTTGTGTCGAGATCGTCGACACCAAGGGCGGGCGGCAACGTGTCGAGATCGACCAGTGCCCCGGACTCCGCCTCGTTTCCGGCGGCGTCCCTGGTCTCTACCCTGACGAAGAAGAGGCCGTCGGACGCGACGGCGCCCGCTTCGTCAGCGCCGTCCCAGAAGAGGACCGCGGAGTCCACTCCTGTGGCGGAGTAGACCTGCCGCACGGGTTCATCGTCCGCGTCAAGAATCGTGACCAGAACCTGGTCTGACGGCTTGGAAATGCCCGCCAGAAACGAGATCATCAGGCTGTCCCCGACGCCGTCGCCGTCCGGTGAGAACCGGCTCGGCGCGACGTCCATCCCGTGAAGCGGCGGAGGCTCAGTGTCAACGACAAAGGGGAAGGCAACCTCCTCGTAGGGACTGGACTCCGGTACAACCTCGATCAGGAATTGATACTCGCCGTCCGCGGCAGGGCCCTCATCGAACCACCCGTCCCACCAATGGTGGTTGTCCGGGCCTTCGTCCTCCCAACCCGACCAGAGAGTCGATAGCCAGCCGCCGGCCGAGTCGGCCACGGAGATGACGATGGCGGCCCGTTCCGAGAGCGAGTAGTAGATGGCGGTCGAGTCGAAGACGCCGTCGGCGTTCGGTGAGAACGGGCTCGGGATAACCCCGACGTTGGAAATGACCCCGCCGGAAGCCGGAACGGCCACCGCCCAGACAAGCATCAGCACCGCCGCGACCGGCCGTGCCGGGTTCGTTCTATGCATCCAAGCTCCCCCTGTTCCTTGTCGAGAGCGAGCACCTAACCTATAGACTTGCAAGAGGATACAACGCTCCGGTGACGTGGTGTCAAGCGGAATCGGGCGGTCCCGAGGCCGGCGCAGACATCCGCGCTGTCGGGAGACCCGCACGGCGGCAGCAGCCCACCGCACCCAGCGGAGTTCCGCGCATCGTCCGGTGCCCTCCGGACTCAGAAGTGCAGGAGCACCGAGAGCAAATGCCTCGTCGCACCCTCCTGCTTGAGAAGAACCGCGTAGTTCAGCACGAAGGAATCTCCACCGGGCGTCCGCCCGCTCCGCGGACACGCGTCCACCGGTATCGAGCCCAACCCCAGGGATAGGACGTTGGTTTCGCCGCCGTCTTCACGGAAGGCGCCGGCTCTCAGGGCGCCCTTGCCCCAGAGATTCCACTCCAGACCGACGCGGGGCTCGAGCGAGGTCTCGGGGTGCTTCTCGGAGAGGTCGCGGAGATCGAATGTCAGAAGCAGATCCTCCACGGGGCGATACGCCAGCCCTGCGTTCATCGTGCGTGACCCCAGGCCCTCGATCTTCAGCCGGTAGTGATCGAAATGACCCGGCAGATCCAGGTACGTCAGTCCTACGGTCACCTTCTCGTTGGGACGAAGGAGCGCTCCGTAGACCCGACCGGTTCCGTTCTTCCGCTCTCCCGGAACACCCCCGTCCCACCCGGAGAGGATTATCTCGCTGGCCCCTATTGTCACGCTCGGGGCCAGCTGGAACGCGAACGCGAACGTCGTGTAGTAAGCGCTCAGAAGATCGCTCGCGTCGGCCAACCCCCTCGAACCGATCAGTCCGTCGGGATCCAGATACTCCTCGAGGAGCAGAACACCCACGGTCACGCCACCCGCGCGGATGGTCGCCCCCTTCGCGATGCCGCCCAACGCGACCGACAACTTCTCAATGGCAGGCAGCGAGGCAAACGGCTCGGACTCCGCGCCCATCAGGAGCCCGGTCTCGCGCACGATGGCGGGCCCGCCGAGGAGGTTGAGGTGAATGCGGAAATCGGCCCCGCTTCCGCATCGGGGCGACACGAAGCCGGCCGGATTCCAGGCCATTGCTGCAAGCTCGTCGTCCACGGCCATGAAGGCCCCGCCCATCGCCATCGGTCGTGGCGACACCGTGCTGACGCTCCCAACGGGGAGCGCCGGCACGGGCAGCACGAGCACGACGGCAAGAGCCAGCATGATGACCGGCGGGATCGTAGCCCTGAAGCTTCTGCGCGTGGTCTCTCTCATGGAAGCGCAGTATATCACCGCTCAGGGCTCTCAACAAGCCATGCTGGGGGCCTTTTGACGTTGACAAGAGGATCGGTCGCCTGCTACGGTCCGTTCTTGAGAGTAACGAACTCTGGACGATAGGGAAGGTGGAACGGCATATGAAAAGGATGATTGTGTCTGTCTTCGCGGCGCTCCTGCTGATGTCGCTTCCCGCGGTGGCCGCCGGCCCCGGCGACGGGATCCCAACGACACCGTCGACCGGCGCGCAGACGACCGTCCGCAGCGGATTCGCCGGGAAGAGCGAGACGACCATCACGGGGCTGGTGGTCGACCAGAGTGGTCAGCCGCTCCTGGATGTGAACGTCAAGCTATACATGGGTGGACTTCTGGCGACGGAGCAGCTGACGTCTTCGGACGGTAGCTTCGAGTTCTCCGAGCTCATTGACTATGGCAGCGACATCACGATAGACCTCTGGTTCGTTCCGCCTACCGACGAGCTGGTCATGGAGAACGTGCTCCTCAAGGAGAGTTCGGCCGCCCTTCAGCACAAGATCTACAGCAAGTGCGTGAAGAGGACCAGGCTCGATCCGATCACTGACGTTGTCATCAAGCTCTACGACCTGGATTCGCGTGTGGAGATGCTCAAGCGCAAGGGCTGCATAGAGTAGGAACGACGGCACGTCAGATACTGAGATGCGCGAACGCCGGGACGATCGTCCCGGCGTTCCTCTGTCTGCGCACGAGACAGGCGTGTGGGGGATCCATCCCTCGCCCCCTCCGACTCCAAGCGGCTGGCGCCGCCTCCGACTCCAGGCGGCTGGCGCCGCCTGCAACTCCGAGCGGCTAGCCGGAGTGAATGGCCAACCCCTCAACGGCCTCGGCCGCTTCCATGACTGATTCCGCGAGTGTGGGGTGCGCGTGTATCATGCCCGCCAGTCTGTCGAACGAGAGTTCCGCCTCCACGGCCAGCGCCACCTCGTGAATCAGATCCGACGCATGGGAGCCGACTATCACCCCCCCGACCACGCGTCCGCTCGCCGCGTCGCAGAGGACCTTCACGAATCCCTGTACCTCACCCTCTGCCAGAGCCTTGCCCGAGGCGGCGAACGGGAACCTCCCGGAGGAGAGCTCAAGACCGTCCGCTTTCGCGGCCGCCTCGGTGATCCCGACGCTGGCGATCGCAGGTGTAGTGAAGGTGCACCTGGGCACGGCGCGGTAGCTCATGGCGAGGTCCCCTCCCGCGGCGTTGGTCGCGGCCACAACGCCCTCTCGGGAAGCGACGTGTGCCAGCAGCCACCCTCCCACCAGATCCCCGATCGCGTAGACGCCCGGCCGCGAGGTCTCCATCTTCTCGTTGACGACGACGGCGCCGCGGTCGACCTCGATACCGGACTCCGGGATGCCGGATCCACCGGAACTGGGGCGGCGCCCCATGGCCAGGAGCACGCGCCCGGTCTTGACAGACGTCCCATCCGACAGCGTCGTCAGGGCGGCGTCCCCGGTGATCTCGATGGACTCCACCCTGGTCGCGGTACGGATATCTACTCCCCGCCTCCTCATGGTTGCCAGAAGCTGCCTGACAGCGGACGGGTCTTCACCGGAGAGCATCTCAGGCAGCATCTCGACCAACGTCACAGGGAGACCCAACGACGAGTAGAACCCGGCGAACTCACAGCCGACCGCCCCCGCACCGATGATGAGCACTGTCTCCGGCATGCGGGGAGATTCCAGCGCCTCGCGAGTCGTGATGACGATCCTCCCGTCATAGGGAAACGCCTCCGGTACGAGCGGCTCCGACCCGGTCGCCATGATGATCCGCTCACACTCAACCGCAGACGAACCGTCGGACCCCTCGACGCTGACAACACCGGGCTCCACGATGGACCCGACCCCGTTGTAGATCGTGACCTTCCGTTTCTTGAGGAGCTTCTCAACGCCGCCGCGCAGGCGCGCGACCACTTCGTCCTTCCGCCTGAACATCGCGGGAACGTCCGCCTCCACGCCCTCGGCCCTGACACCGAATTCCTCGGCACGCTGCAGCGCCGAGAGCACTCCCACACTGGCCAGGAGCGCCTTCGTGGGAATGCAGCCCCTGTTGAGGCAAACGCCGCCCAGCTGCTCCTTCTCCACAAGGGCGACCCTGAGACCCAGCTGCGCCGCTCGTATCGCCGCCACGTACCCGCCGGGACCGCCACCGATCACGGCCAGGTCGAATCGCTCCGCCATCGCGCGCCTCCACCGTCCAGAGAATCAGAAGGTACCCATATAGCAGTATGCACGCCGATGAGCGTAGCCGGGCGGGTCCACGGCTGTCAAGCCGTGAGCCTGAGCCGCGCGGGTCGCGGCCCGAAGCAAGGCGCGCGTTGACCCGTCAGACGCATTGTGGTAGATGGATAGCAACATCCCCTAAGACCCGAACGGAGAAGCGACAGCCCCGTGACCACCATCGTCCAGAAGTACGGCGGCACGTCGATCGACGGTCGCGAGAAAATACTCGCGATCGCCGAGAGACTCGCCGCGCTCAGAAGGATCGGCCACGATGTGGTCGTGGTCGTCTCGGCCCCGGGAGACACGACCAACTCTCTACTCGATGACGCCACGGCGCTGGCGGCCGAACCCAACCAGCGCGAGCTGGACATGCTGATGACCGCCGGCGAGCGAATATCGATGTCGCTTCTTGCGATAGCGTTGAACTCGATCGGCTGCCCCGCGATCTCGTTCACCGGCTCTCAGGTAGGCATCATCACGGACACGAAGCACACGGACGCCCGCATCCTGGAGGTGCGTCCCGACAGAGTAGTCCGCGAACTCCAGTCCGGCAACGTCGTCGTCGTTGGCGGGTTCCAGGGCGTGAGCACGGCGAAGAACGTGACGACCCTGGGCAGAGGCGGGTCGGACACGACGGCCGTCGCGCTGGCCGCGGCGCTGGGGGCGGAGCGCTGTGAGATCATGACGGACGTCGACGGGGTGTACACGGCGGACCCTAACGCGGTGCCGACGGCCAGGAAGATCAGTGAGATCTCGTTCGAGGACATGAGCGAACTGGCGCGGTACGGTGCGACCGTACTCAAGGAGGACGCCGTGCGGTTCGCGGAGCAGAACGGCATCACGCTCCACGTCCGACAGAGCGGATCCGACACCGCCGGCACGATAGTCCTGGCCGAACCAACGGCTCCGTGTCCGCCGGTCACCGGGCTCTCTCTGCTGGAGGATGTTGAGCTGTTGACGTGGGAACGGGTGCCGGCCGCAGCCTCGGCGAGGATCGGGGAGTTCCAGGACCGCGTGAAGTTCGTCCTGACACTAGGGAGTCAGACGGTGGTCGCCGTCGAGCGGGCGGCGATGGAGGAACTCCTCAAGGAGAGCGACGGAAGCATGTCGGTCCGTCGAGCGAATCTCCTCTGCGTGGTCGGCAGCAATGCGGGATCAGCCGTCTGCGCGGCGACCGCACGGGCGGCCGTCGAGGGCTCAGGCGAGGAACTGATCGCGATGGTCTCGGAAGGGCGGTCGACGGTGATGGCTGTCAGGCCCGATGGCGCGAGAGGCGTCCTCGAGGCGCTCCACGACGTCTTCTTTCCCTCGTCCCGGTCGAAGCGCTAGACCTCTACCTTCTCCCCCCTGACATAGAGAGCGGCTACCCTGATGTCCTTGATGGTCTCGGGACGGACATCGAACGGGTCATCATCGAGAACGGTGAAGCTGGCCTCCTTCCCCACCTCCAGTGTTCCCCGGTTCGACTCGTCGAACGAAACCCTCGCCGCCCCGCTGGTGAAGAGCCCCACGGCATCGAAAACCGATATCCGCTCCGACTCGTTCGGCCGGTTGACGGCCGAGTGGATACCCAACAGGGAGTCCATCGGCGTGACGTACGAATCGGAGCCTCCCGCGAGAGGGATTCCCGCCGCGAGCATGGTTCTGTGAGGGTTGGTCCGGGCAGCTCTGGCGGAGCCCAGCCGCTTCTCGATCATCCCGGCGGGACCACCCCACAGAAGCTCGAACGTCGGCTGCACGCACGGGGAAATCCCGGACTCCGCGATCGCCTCGATGTGGGCGTCGCTGGGCAGCTCGCAGTGCTCGATCCTGTGCCTCGCCTGCCGCGTCTCCGAACCTGCCGCCGCGCGGTAGCAACGTATCGCCTGGTCGATTGCGCGCTCGCCCAGAGCGTGGACCGAGACCTGCAGGCCCCGTTCGTGGGCCCTGCGGAAGAACGCCGTGAGATCCTCGTCCTTGTAGTAGAGAACACCGATGCCTTCTCTGTCGGCGTACGGTGTGGCCAGTGCGGCGGTTCCCGAACTGAAGGATCCGTCAAGCAGCAGACAGCCGCCGATCCTCGGCAGCCCCAATGCGGCCACTCTGTCGACGTCCTCCATCTGCGAGTAGACCACCGTGTCAATGGGAAGCTCGTCCTGGACCTCCAGCAGCAACTCGACGTCCGTGTTCGAGGGTTCCTTGCTCCCGGCCAAAGCGTGTACCACACCGATACCCCGCCTGACCGCGAGCGCCGCCGCACGGCGGAAGCACTCCACGCGCTCGTCACGGGTCAGGAAGCCCTCCACCTTCCGGATGGCGGTCGTGTACGCCTGTGCCCGCAGCGTGCCCGTGGGCAGACCCACCTCGTCCAGTCCCACACCCACTGCCCCCTCGGACAGCGACAGTAGTCTCCAGGCCGCGGAGTTGACGACTCCGGAGTGGCCGTCGCGCCGCTTGACGAGTATCGGCAGAACCAACGAGATGGCGTCCAGTTCCGCCATGGTCGGATACCGCCCATCTGACATGAGGTCGGGATCGAACGAGTGAGCGCGCAGGATGCTCCCGTTGTGGCGCGAGGTCGCATCCGCGAGAAGCGACAGCATGTCGTCGAAGCGTGAGGCGGAACCGAGATCGACGTCGAGGTCCATCAGGCCTGTCTGCAGGAAGTGAACGTGGCAATCGTGCAGTACTGGGATGATGGTGCTCGGGCGAAGGTCACACGGGGCCTGCGAACCGGGCAGGTCGCCCGGTGGCTCACCGGAACCCACGGCCGCGATGCGCCCGGAGTCGATCAGCATCCAGTCAAGCACGTGCCCGGGACGGTCCATCGGATGCGCACGCCCTCTGACAAGAACAGATCCGCCGCTCATACCATCTCCTCAGATCCGGCTGATCTCGTGCAGAACGAATTCACTGAAGCCATCCCTGTCGACGAAGACGTACTTCGTGTGTTCGTCGTAGTAGTACCAGATCTCCCAGGCGTTCAGCATCTGCCCGACAGACTGCGAATCGATGTCGTCCGGCTCACCGTGCTGTATGTAGATGCGCCCCATGTCGGTCTGCCAACCATCGATGATCGACCTGAACTGCGCGTTCGCGTATCCAACCCTTCTCAGAAACTCCGTCTTGAACTCGTTGGCCGCGGTCGCAGGAACAGGATCGCGCCCGGCCCAGAACTCGTCCCACGCAGGGCCTCTCTCCTCCGGAGACACACTGGTGAGCATGTCCATCTCATCTCGCGTCGCCACGTAACTGATCTGTGCGAGCATCTTCTCCTCATCCTCACCCCAGCTCAAGGGTGATGTGACGACACGGAACCGCGACCTGGCACTGATCCCCTTCCCCTCGGGGAGAGGGGTCACCTCAACCTTAAGAACGTGCGAGCCCACCTCGAGGTCGAGAACCGTGAATTCGTAGACGTACTCCCGCAGAAAACCCGTCTGGACGAGTGTATCCTCGTGGGTCTTCTTGAGAAGCCCGCGCCCGTCCATGACCGTGATCCTAAGCGCATAGCACGAGTCAGGAGTGCCGTAGATCGGAATCCTGGCCCTGGCATTCGGGTTGCTCTCACCGTACGTACGGGTGGGGTTCCGGACCGACGTCACGCCGCCTTCCCCCCCGACGACCGCGTCGGTCTCGAAGACCACGGTACTGAGACTCAGCTCGCCGGGAACCATCTGGGGAACCGTGACCTCCCGCTTGATAGCACCCACGGCCCTCGTATCCAGACTGGTCAGCTCAAGCTTGAGGTCGTACCGCCCCGGCGGAACGACGAACAGGAACTCGTCCGCGCTGGCCGTGTGGCGCTCGTTGGTCTCGTCGTAGGTTGCTACCGTTACCGTCTCGCACCACGAGTCGCCGGTGACCTGACGGCCCTTCCTGTCATAGAGGATGGCCGTGATCTCGTACCGCGCACGGTAACCGTCCCCGTGCCGCATGAAGTGCAACGCGTCGTACATCACGGCGTAGTTTATCTTCACCGCCCCCTCGCCGTTCGCCGAGGGGGCGACAGCAACGTCGGCGGCGAACCTGATGCCCCCGATGCTCGCCGGGGTGCCGGCGTCCATCGGGACTCCGCGAGCGGTGAGAGACGCCGCGAGAATCACAGCGACGGTCGTCAGTGTTCTGAATGTAGAAGTTCGCATCTACTCGTGCCTCAGTGCCTCTATGGGGTCCATCTTCGCGGCCTTGGAGGCCGGGTAGTACCCGAAGAACACGCCTACCGCGATCGAGACCCCAAGCGCAAGGAAGACCGACCACGGCTCCACGCTGGCCGGCATCGGCGTGGTCGAGTCGACGATCTTGGCGAGACCGGCGGCGGCGGCAAGCCCCAGAAGCCCCCCCAGTCCCGACAACACCGCGGCCTCAACCAGGAACTGCGTAAGAACGTCTCTCGAGCGGGCGCCCACGGCCTTCCTGATGCCTATCTCCCGCGTGCGCTCCGTAACAGAGACCATCATGATGTTCATGATGCCCACGCCACCAACGATGAGTGCTATGGCAGAGATACCTATCATGACGATCCAGGTGACCTTGGTCAAGTTCTCGTACATCTCCACCAGCTGAGACTGCGTGAGGATCTCAAAGTTGTTCTCGTCCCCGGCCTTGAGCCGACGATGCGACCGGAGAACACGGGTCACCTGCTCCATCGCCTCATCGATCTCCTCCGATCCCACCGCCTTCACGGAGAGCCGGGTGGTCAGCCGCTCACCGAAGACCTTGTTGACCGTCTTATAGGGAACGATCACATAATCGTCGAGGCTCTGGCCAAACATCTGGCCCAGAGGAGTCATCACGCCGACGACGGTGAAGCGGCGGTTGCCGATCTTGACGTGCTTCCCAAGCGGATCCTCTCCCGGGAAGAGATGCTCGGCCACGGGGTGCCCCAGCACGGCAACTTGCCTCCGCCGGTCCGACTCCGGCCAGGCGAAGAAGCGGCCGTCTCCGACGGCGCTGTCGGACACGTACTGGTACTCCGGCGTCACTCCCATGATGGCGATATTCTTGGTCGATTCGGAACCGCGCTTGACCTTTCTCATGACAAACGTCTGGGGAGAGACGGCCTCGACGGCCGGACAGAGTTCCTCGATGAACTCCGCGTCCCTGTAGGTAAAGTCCGGCCGTTTGATGTACTCCAGGTACTGCTCGTAGTTGGTATTCCCCGCAGGCATCTTCATCACGGTGAAGGTGTTGGTTCCCATCGTTCGGAAGAGGTCCATGACACTCGTGTTGATGCCCGAGATGAGAGCGACCATCGCGACGACGTTCATGACGCCGATCATGATGCCGAGCGCGGTCAGGATCGCGCGCATCTTGTTCGCGCGGATCGCTTTGAAGGCGGCGAGCACGCTCTCCAGGAAGCGGTTCGCAGGAACGTGGGCCGCGCGGGGCGCTGTACGTCCCGCGGCGCCGGGCGACAACACGGTGCTGTTGCCTGGTCTCGTCATTCGTACCTCAGTGCCTCTATGGGCCTGAGTCCGCCCGCTCGGTGAGCCGGATAGACACCGAAGGCCACGCCCGTGACGACGGCGAACGCCGCGGCCAGCGCGACCGCACTGACAGTCACCACCGCGGGCAGAGGCGTCGCGGCTTTGACGAGGAGCGCTATCCCTGCTCCTCCCGCGATGCCCATCGCTCCGCCTATCCCGGTCAGGATGATCGATTCGATCAGAAACTGCGAGGTGATGTCGCCCCTGCGCGCACCAATCGCTTTCCGGACGCCGATCTCACGGGTCCGCTCCGCGACGGAGACCAGCATGACGTTCATCACACCGATGCCGCCGACCAGGAGAGCCAGCCCGACGATACCCGTCATGGCGAAGTAGAGAACTCCGGTGAGGCTGTTGTATGCCGACATCAGGTCTTCCTGCGTGTTGATGGCGAAGTCGTCAGGCTCGCCCCTGGGTACTCCTCTTCTCGCGCGCATCACCTGCCTGATGTCATCCATCGTCCGTTCGACGGAAGTGCCCTCGGCCGGGGAGCAGTCGATGACCACCGACCTGCGCGAGCCGTATGCCTTTTGGAAAGTGGTGATCGGTATAATGACCAGGTCGTCCAGGCTCTCTCCGAAGATGTCGCCCTTCGACTTGAGAACCCCGACAACGGTGAAGCGCCTCCCGCCCACGCGAACATCCTTGCCGAGCGGGTCTCGAACCGGGAAGAGCTCGCCCGCTACGTCCGCGCCGATAACCACGGATTGCCTGCGGCGTTCGACATCGAGGTCCGTGATGAAGCGCCCCTCCTCCACGAGGTAGTTGTCTATGATCTCGTACTCGGCCGTGCTGCCCGTGACGAGCGTGTACTTCATGACCCTGCCGTCGTGCGCGATG
>JAUVLG010000234.1 GCA_030595835.1 Candidatus Eiseniibacteriota bacterium
GACACAGTGGGAGACAGAGGCGGCAAGAAAGACAAGAACAAGAGTCAGAAGCAGAAGAAGAGCAAGCAGGACAAGCATGCGAAGAAGATGTTGGACAAGCAGAAAGCCCAGAAATCTCAGGGAAGCTAGTGCGAGTTTGAAGCTCTACGATGTCTCTGGATGGCTCGTACGCACCGTGTTCAACACGGGAGTGCCTGCGGGGTCTCACGAGGCCGCTTGGCAGGCCAACAACAAGCAAGGGCATAGGCGTAAGCTCCCGGTGTGTACCTCTATCCTGGTTACTCCACAGAGCGTTGAGCGGATGTTCGGGGAACGCGGGGAGCGTCGAAAGGCGCTCCCCGTGGTGCGTGCTGGGGCCGGCTGCTCCTGAGGCGGTGATGTTGGGGCATTCAGCAGCGGGCACTTCATCAGTGGGGTTCGGCCGGAACACTCGGACGAAGAGGGAACCACAATGGAGTCAATCGAGGAGTTGGACCACCGAAAGACTCCCATGGGGGAGTTGGTCCTGCGCCGCCGGCGCTCCCCGTCCGTACCCGATGAGCTGGTGTACGAGGTGAAGCTCGACGACGAGATGTTGATGTCCAGCACGGTCAACGCGAGCGAACGGGCGCTGGCCCGCCTCACCCTCGAACGTAGGAGTGACGAGCCGTGCGACGTCCTCGTCGGCGGCCTGGGACTGGGGTACACGGCTGCCGCGGCACTCGAGTTCGCCTGCGTCCGGCGGCTGGTGGTCGTCGAACTCCTGACCCCGGTAATCGCCTGGCACTTGAGCCGGCTCGTGCCGGCGGCCAGCGCGCTACTGGATGACCCAAGGTGCACCTTCGTCGAGGGCGACTTCTTCAAGCACGTTGCCCCGGGAGCCTCCGCTGAGTTCGGGGGAGGCTACGATGCCATCCTCCTCGACATCGATCACTCTCCCGAGTCATGGCTCCAACCCAGGCATGGCGGGTTCTACACTGCCAGCGGCCTCAGTGGGCTCGCGGAGCATCTGCGACCGAGCGGCGTCTTCGGGATCTGGTCAGCCTCAGAGCCTTCGCAGCAGTTCCTCGACCTCCTGGAGAGTGTCCTACCCAACGTGCGAAGCCATGAAATCTCATTCTTTAATCCGCACATTGGTGAGACAGACTCAAACTGGGTCGTGGTAGCGGGGGGAACCCGGTAGCAGAGGATCCTCGCGCGTTTCGTTGATCCGCCTGAGGTGGTTCACCCGAGCGGGAATGACCGCAACGGGCTACGTCTGGGGGAGCAGCCGGAAGCCTGTGCGTCCCTTCACTCCCGCGACAATCTCCAGCCGCACAGAATCCCACAGGACCACGCTCTGGGACATCGCCCCGAGGAGCCAGCACATAGAGGGTCGGGTCTGCCAAGAGCGGGCGCTGCTCATGTGACGCTCAGACGAGCGTAGACGGTCAGGAGTGCCCAACAAGTCCACTATCCTGCGCGTTGCCACCAGAAGACGACTGGGCGC
>JAUVLG010000142.1 GCA_030595835.1 Candidatus Eiseniibacteriota bacterium
CACCGGAACCACGTTGCATTACTCCGGTCGACCGGTGCCTTTCCCTTTGCCGCCCCCAGTACCCTTCCCAGGGCGGCCCGAACCGCAGTCTCCTTTGTTCTTGCCCCCGCGACGCCCGCCACCCATTCCCTTGCCACCGCCTCTGCCGTCTTTGGGCCTATCCTGTCGTCTCGGATTCTTCTCCATGCTTGCCTCCTGTCAACGACGCCACACATATGCGCGGAGTCAATCGCGATTTTCTCAGGCTGTGGTCTAACGGACCGCGTATCAGCCGCGAGCGTTAAGGCTGGCGCGGCGGGTGCGTCGGGCGCGACAGCACCCGGTGCAGTCGGCGTGACAGACAAGCCCGGCAACTGCATACGCTAGTTAGCCGGCATCGGGGCCACCTCCGGCCGCGGGGAACATCGCGCCGCGGCAACGGCACTAGCCTCCTTGCCGGAAGTGCTTGGCGAAGAAACTCTCCGCCAATCGCTCGCCTTCCTCCGTGAGCGCGACCGACTTGCCCTTGCTCTTCGGGTCGCTGATCCACCCCTTCTCGTGCAGCAAGTTGAGAAGGTCCCAATCGAGTCCCTTCCACGCACGAGGCCCCAAGGGACCGTCGTGAATGGCTAGAAACATGAGCGCCAACGCCACCTCGCCGAGTTTCTCGATGTCGCAACCCTCGGGAAAAGCCATCACGACCCCTTCTTCGATCAAGCTCGTCGGCTGTATACGCTAGTTAGACGGCATCGTATCACCTCGCACGACACCGCGTCGTGATGCAACTCCCGGCTAGTCCTGCCCCCGGAAGTGCTTCCCGAAAAAGTGCTCGGCAAGTCGCTCGCCCTCTTCGGACAGCGACACCGACTTCGCCTTGCTCTTCGGGTCGCTAATCCACCCCCTGTCGTGCAAGAGGTTGAGAATGTCCCAGTCAAGCCCCTTCCATGCCCGCGCGCCCGAGCGATCACCATGGATCGTGAGAAACATCAGACCCAGCGCCGCTTCGGCGATCTTCTCCCTGTCACACCCCTCAGGCAGAGCCATTCGTGCTCCTTCTCCGAACTGCCGACTCACCCGCGCGATGCCGTCTAACGGACCGCGTATAACCCGCGAGCGTTAAGGCTGGCGCGACGGATGCTTCGGGCACGCCAGCGCCCGGTGCAGTCGGCGTGACGGCCAAGCTCGACGGCTGCATACGCAAGTTAGGTGGCACCGCGCCGCGCCTACCTCCATTAGAACTCAGCTCTGATCTCGAGTCCCGTTTCGGCAGCCAGAGCGGCTACCAGCTCCCGCTGTTCCAGCCAGTAGGTGTGCTCTGGATGAAAGACAGCCTCTCTGAATCTCCCCTCCAGCTCCGGGAACTCGCTCGTCACAGCATGACAGATGTTCTGCCAGTTGCGATCAGAGTCACGATGTATGACCAAGCGGTACACCGAAACCCGGTCGGTGCAGCCCTGCAGCGAACGGATCAGGGCGGCGACGTCGGTTAGGAACGGGAGTATCGGACAGATGAGGACGTAAGTGTCCACTCCATTCGATCTCAGGTTACGCAGTGCCGCCAAGCGTCGTTCGTTCTCGGGTGCGCCCGGCTCGAAGAGCCGTCTCAGCGCATCGTCTGCCAGAGCCACCGATACACCCACGGAAGCCTCGGGCATGGCCGTGAGAAGATCGAGATCTCGCTCGACTAGGCCCGACTTCGTCAGTATGCAGACCGAAAAACCAGCCTCTGCCAGTACAGACAGCGCCCGCCTGGTCTCTCCGCGCTTCGCCTCAAGGGGCTGGTACGGATCGGCATTCCAACCCATGTAGATCGATTGGGGCTCGAGACGCGCGAGTTCAGCGGCAAGCCGCTCAGACATACGGTCGTAACAGCGGACATCACGAGACCAACTGCCGTCATCTCGACAAAGCGCGTAGCAGTACAAGCACTGATGGCTACACCCGACGTACGGATCGAGCTGATGGTCGTGCCCGTCAAGGGGACACTGCTGAAGCACGGGGATGCCCCCGTTAGCCAGCACGCGATCCGATCGTTCGTCGGCAATCCACCTCTCGTAGTCCGGTGACATCGTCATCGCAGAACCATTCATGTGCTAGTGGGCGCGGTGCCCACCTAACGGACCGCGTATCACCCGCGAGCGTCAAGGCTGGCGCGACGGGTGCAGCGGCGAAGCCGCGCCTGCAGTCGGCGTGACAGCCAAGCTCGTCGGCTGCATACGCTAGTTAGGTTTCACGCTTGGAACGCCGCAAGAGACGTTCGTCAAACGCATACGTTGTGACATCCCCAAGGCTCACGTCTCCCATCTCCGGATGGCCGGGGTTGATGACCAGATTGAACTCGTCATCCACGACGGCCGAGGGAACGCGGAGTAGCAAGGACTCGTTGCCTAGCACCCACTCTGAACCCACGTCGGCAAGCCTGCTGGGCGCAGGAAACCGGTTCCAGTCGGGTGGCAATTCACCGAGGCGAAGCTCTCGAACGCTCGCGCCCTCGGGAACGATGAGCGTCGCAATCGAGAGACCCAGAGGCTCGTAGGGCAACGGAACGTGAACGAGGTACTCCAGCGTTGCCAAGGAGCGGCTCTCGGCCGCATAGATGGCCGCGGTGCCCTTGTGGTTCCAGCGGCCACCATATCGGCGAGGCCCGGCGCCAGATAGATCTCTGATGTACACCGTCTTTGCGATGCGGAAGAGATACATCAGGCCAGAATCCCATGTTCAATCCGCCCGAGCTCCTCCAGTACCAGCTCCGCCCCGAACCGAGAACTGAGAAGATCCCCCGGCGTAGTGTTGCCCAGAGCAGCGCTGGACAGGTTCAACCATGACAGGAACCTCTCCTTCTCCCCGAACACCTCCTCTCCCCTGGCCGCCACCTCAGCAATCTGCAGAATGTGCTCGGACACACTGCTCTTGAAGCGGCGCGTTCGGGAGTAGCGCTGTATCGTGCGCTCCCCCACAGGCAGAAGCGCTGCCATCTCGCCCACCGACAGACCCAGGTAGCCCGCTAGCTTGAGCAGTGCTGCCTTGCTCACACCCTTCTTCCCGAGTTCCACAAGGTCCATCCGATCCCGGATGTCCAAGTGCAACGTCCTGCGTCCCCCCAAGATCTTGGCAATGCTCGACAGGTTCATCTTCGTCCCTCCGCGTGGTCGCCGACTCCGTCCCGCCATATGTCACCATCATAACGCCATATGGCGGACCTGTCAAGCGTGAAACCTAACGGACCGCGTATAACCCGCGAGCGTTAAGGCTGGCGCGGCGGGTGCGTCGCGGGCGACAGCGCCCGGTGCAGTCGACGTGACGGCCAAGCTCGTCGGCTGCATACGCAAGTTAGCCATCGCGCCGGTCGGCACTATTCCATGTCGAGTGCGTACCCGAGCATCTTGGCCCGGTGGGCGACTTCCTGCCAGAGATCGTCAGGAATGTCGTCTCTCGAGAGAAAGCTCAGTCCCACTGCCATTCCCACGATTACCTCGGGGGCGTTGGTGGACCCGTATCGGAAGTAGACATCCCGGGCGGGCCCTTGGTGGTACTTGTGGATCGCCGAGTCGAGATCATCACCGGTGATGATCCCCTCGCGCCACTGATCGAACTTCGCACCGAGCTCGCGGAGATGGGACGCTTGCTCTCTGGTCCGAGCAAGTTCCATTAGCTGGCGGAGTACCTTCCGCTGTCTCTTCGTGATGCCCGCCACAGCATTCTTCCTCTGAGCCGGCCCGCATGGCTAACGGACCGCGTATAACCCGCGAGCGTCAAGGCTGGCGCGGCGGGTGCGTCGGGCGCGTCAGCGCCCGGTGCAGGCGGCGTGACAGGCAAGCTCGACGGCTGCATACGCTAGTTAGACGGCCCACGCTTTCCTTCGCTCTCGTGACCGTGCCTGTGATGCAGATCCGGC
>JAUVLG010000103.1 GCA_030595835.1 Candidatus Eiseniibacteriota bacterium
ATCGAGCCAGCGAGAGACCCCACGACGGTGAAGTTTGTCGCGCTCGTCGCCGTGATCGTGAAGGTCTCCGCGACCGAGGACGCACCGCCGCCGTAAGCGGTAAACGTCCCGTCCCCGGTCCCCGCGTAGGTCAGACCGAACGCGGAGCCCTTCGCGGTCAGATAGCCGTCGAGTTGATCGAGTAGATCGTTGTAGTCCGTCGCCGTCCCTGTCTTGAACATAGGTCAGAGCCCCAAAGCCGCGCGGATCGCGCGTCGGTTTTCGTTAACCGTCTCGATTAGCACTCGCTGGCCGGCCGGCGTCTTGAGCTGCCGGACGACGAGTCCGTCTTCAAGCCCGAGCACGAGCCGGCCGTCGCTCACTCCACCCTCGCCACCGGCCGCGTCCACAAAGCCGCCCTCCGCAAATCCTGGAGTCTTGAACGACACAATATTCGGAGTGAGTGCGCGAGCACCGCGGCGATTGAGATCGTAAAGGTGCTTGAGCACGCCCGGCTGATTGACCACGGCGGCCGTATTGACGAACTCGCCGTGCGACAACGCTGCCAAGATCGAGTCCGATGTCCCCGTCCCCGGTCCTTGTATCAATCCTCCGTGAGCCTTCGGCATCGGCCCGATAAAGTTAGGATCGGGACCGCCGCCGCTGAAAAGCCCCATGATCTTGGCCGCGATCATCTGCGCGATCATCCGCTTGAGATCGGCAATGATCGACATAGCCATATTCCGGAAGGCTTCTTCGAGCGTCTCCGCGCCCTGCGTTCCAGTGTTGAAAAAGTCTTCGAGCGCGCCTTGTGTCGCGTCGAGAGCGGTCGCCTCGAACTGATCGAAGGAGAACGTCGCGGACTCGACGGAACTCGAGATGTCTCTGATCGCCGCCGAGAATTGTCTCGCCTGTTCGATCTTCTCCGGATCCCCGGTCGCCTCCGCGGCCGTTAGAAGCGCCTCCGCAAGTTCCCGGAGCGTCCCGAGCCGCGCTCGCTCGATTTCGAGAAGCTCCGTCTCCGCTTGGACCTGGCCGATTAAGCCCTCCGCGGCCCGTCCCTCGATCTCGTCGCGTCTCGCTGAGAGATCAGCTAGCGCCGTCTCCGCTTCGTTCCTCGCGTCCTCGAAATCGACGCCGGCTTCGAGTGCCGCCCGAAGCCGCGCGACGGCGGCCTCGCGAGCCGCGTCAGACTCGCCGCGCTTCCGGTAGAGAAGATCGACGGCCGCGAGCTGTTCCTCGAATCCGAGCCGTTCGGCATCCGTCCTCCGGCCCATCATTTCAAGAAGCGTCTGCTCTAGCGCGATCTTCTCCTCCGCGAGATCGCGGACGAGATCACGCTCCTCCGTCGTCAGCTCGATCAGTTCGTTAGCGTGACGGAGCTCCGCGTCCTCTCTCTGCATCCGGATCTTAGCGCGTTCCTGCTCCTGCTTCGCCGGGTCGAGGAGAAACTCCGTCGCGTCCTCTTTCGCTTGGAGAGCTCGGAGCTCCTCCGCGTACGCGTCCGTCAGAATCTTGCGGCGATCGGCGAAATACGTCTCGTAGCCCTGGAGTCCCTCGTCGAACTCGCGTTGCTCGGCCTTCGTCTTGAGCCCCGCGGCTTTCTTAATGAGCGCGATCTCCCGGTCCTTCGAGGACTGCAGAGCGAGCGCTTTCTTGTCCAGCAGATCAGCGTAAGCCGTCTCCTCGTCCGCGCCGGCTGTTCCCTTCCCGGTCTGCTCCCCGGCGACCGCGGCCGGCGTGAGCAGAAGCGAAAATCGAGCCTTCATCCGAGCGGCCATTGCCTCGGTTTCCTTGTCGAACCAGCGCTGATGAGTGTTGAGCTCGCGCTTCACTGCATCGAAATCGAGCTTGAGCGCTGAGACGATGATCTTCCCGAGCGAGACGAACGTGACGGCGATCCCCGCGGAGAAGCCCGTCACGAAATCGACGAACGCCGAGAGAGCGCCGACGACGAACTTGAGGACGCGCCCAAGCCCGGAGCCGAACGCCTCCCACGCCTCCCCGGTCGAGCCGATGTTGCCGGAGAGCGTCTGTAGAATCTGAGACATCGCCGGACCGAAGCCAGCTATGAAGTGGATCGACATCGACTCGCTTTGCATTTTGAGGATCTCTACGTCGTCCTTGATCTTCTCGGACGCGGCCGCGAGATCGTGGTCGATGAGGATCCCGAGCTCCTCCGCTCGCTCGATCACGGCCCCGAGTCCCTCGTCGGCAAGCGCCTTCATCGTCGGCTTGAGCTGTGCGCCGGAGCGCCCGAACAGACCGATCGCAATTCTGTCCCGCTTGAGCTGGTCCTCCAGGTCGAAGAGCGCCGTCGAAATATCGGCGAAGATCTCGACCGAGTCCTTGCCCTTGAAGTCCTTTAGATCGAGCCCGAGATCGCTCAGAAGTCCGAGCGCCGTCGGCACGCCGGCGGCCGCATCGCCTAGATTCTTGTTCATCCTGATAAGAGCCGCGCCGACCTGATTGATGTCGGCGTCGGACGTGCGCGCAACGAGAGACAACGCGGAGAGATGCTCGGTCGTCGCGCCTACCTTAGCGCCGAGCTTGTTGATCTGATCGGCCGCCTCGATCGCACCGCCGATCATCCGCTTGAAGGTCACGAAGCCGATCGCGACCCCCATGCCACCGAGAAGCCCGCGCGTCGCGCCGAGCACGGAGTTGAGTCCTCCGAACCCACGCGCGGACTTTGTCGACGTCTTCGCACCTTCCTTCTGGATCGTCTTGAGAGCCGAGACGACCTCGGCGACGCCCTCCGCTGTTAGCTTGACTCGGACGTCAGGCTTGCCGGCCATGATTGCGGCGTCCTCTCAGGATCGGCGGGATTGCCGGCGGGTTCCTCCGCTTCTTCTTCGACACGTGCGGAGCTGTGACCGCGTAGCAAAGGACCGAATGACGGTAAGCGTCGAGTGCGACCTCACGAGCCCGGCCGCGATAGTGATCGAGCGCCGCCCGGAGCGGCCAGCGGAAGATCCGCTCGGCCTTGTCGTGATCTCCGTCGGCGAGTTCGAGAACGATCGGAGTCCAACATCCGTACCGATCGCTTACGGGGAGCTCGTCGTCTCGGGCTCCGGATCCGGAGCGGGGAGCGCTCCGTCTGAGGACGTCTTCGTAGTCCACAAAGAGACGATCTCGTGCTCGAAAAAATGGACGAGGAGCGTCAGGACGAGCGCGCGGATCTTCGCCTTGTCCTCCGGCGTCTTGAGCCCTCCGAGAAAGCGCGCCGTCTCCTCCCCGATCTCCGGCGTCCACGCGATCGCAGTGTCGCGCCGGAATCCCAACCGGCGCGTAGGCTTCGCGGCCGGGACAAGCAAACAGCCGAGGAGCTTGAGGACGGCCCCGTCGCCGATGAGCGCTCCGAGGATTCTCTCGCTGAACTCGGCCGCGTCCTCACCTTCCGACTGCACGATCCGATCGATATGGCAGTTGTGGATCAGCTCTAGAAACAGGAAGTCCTGCTCGACGGTCGCGTCCTGCACGGTCAGAAACGAATGACCGCCGAGCTTGTGGCGGTCCGTCAAGCCGTTACCCTGAGCCAGCGGTAGTGTGGCTCGTTCGGATGATTTGTCGCGTCGGATTCGACCGCGCCGGCAAGAGTCCACTCGGCGTAATCGTCCCCGATCAGGCTGAGAGCGCCATCGCTATTCACCGAACAGCGCCAGACCTCGACCGTGTCCGTAGGACCGGCGGCCGGATCTCCGACGAACCTGAGGTAACACTTAATCGACGACTGATTCATCCCTCGGACCGTGTCGAGCGCGATCGTCGCGTAAGTGTAGTCAACCTCGATGTTCGTCCCGGGCGTGATGCCCCCTCCCTCAACGATGTAGATCCGACCCTCGGTCGCGTCGACGGTGTAGTCGTCGTCCACGACGTAGACCGGCGTCCCGCTCGGCCCCGCCACACTGACCGCACTGATCGACCGATACAGTGTTGGATAGAAGCGATCAGCCAGAACGGACGCGATCACTTCATCTACAATGTCGGCCGTCGTCTGCGAGAGTACCGCGTTGTCGCCGAAGAGCGCGAGCGCGAGATTCTCCTTCGAGAAATGATCGCCGGTGATCCTGACCTCCATCGACTGCCTCGTCACGTCCCGACGGATCAGCGGCGCGGCGGCCGTCGCGCTCGAAAACTTCTCGATCGTCTCGGCCGTCGGCGTGATCTCGAATAGCGAGACGTTCCCGATGAAGCGCTCGCCGGTGCGCGCGTAGGCGCTCGTCAGACGGTCCATATAGAGCTTGCCCCGTCCGAGCAAAACTTCTGCGGCGTTGACTTCCTTCCCCATTGTGTCCTCCCTCGTAGCCGGCCGAGCTTACGTCAGGGACGTCGCGTCCGACGTGCTCGACTGATAGAAAACGCGCCAGGTCGTCGTGAATCTACAGAACGAGTATTCTCCTTGCTCGTATTTCGGGACTGTCCCTTGCTCCTCCGGCGGATCGTGCGCGAGCCCTCCGGGAGCGCCGCTGGTGACGATCCTCCCGATCGAGACCATAGCCGCAGAGACCCACACCGAGATCGGGTCAGCCTCCGCGTCGGCCGGCGTTCCCTGCACGGCCTTGACGACGTACTCGACCTCGATGTCCAGAGCCCGCCGGACGACCGCCGTCCTACGGGCACGACCTTTGCTCTCGTCGTGCCCCGGATCCACGATCTCCGATCCCTGATACACCGTCAACGCCGGGAGCTGGCTCGGCTTCGGTGAACTGAGACGTGTCCGTACGGGCTCCGGGATTCCAGCCGGCCGCGCTTCGGTCGTGAGGTGCTCCATCACGGCAACCATGATCTGCTCGCGGACTGTCTTGTCGCTCATTCCGTTTTCGTCAGCGCAATCCGTTCCATCGCGCCGTCCCCGTATTTAAGAATTCGAAGCACCGTGTAGTCCGTCGTCGTCGGGCCGATGGTGATCGAGAGCGCCGCCTCGGGCTCCAGCCCCGGCAGACTCCCCGCTTGCACGTGGACCGCTTCGCCCTCCGCGATCATCGTCGGCATTTCCCCGTCGAAGAACTGAACGGCCGCGCGGTCGAGGAGACCCGTCACCTTCGTGACTCCGAGCGTGACCTCGACCGCGCCGTCAACAGTGAGCTGATCCGCGAGCATTTCGACAATGTCTTCTTCGCCGAGGATCCCGCCCACGTTTAGCTCGCTTTCTTGATCCCGTAGATCGTGACGCCGAAGTCAAACGTCGGCGTCGACGTCCCTCCGATCGTCCCGATCGCCCGGACGAAGGCGGAGCAGTTCGACACGTTGATCGCGATTGCCTCGGTCGACGCCACCGTCGTGACCTGCGCGAATGTCGCGCCACTGATGTCCGCGTAGGATCCACCGACGGCCGGATCAGACTGTAGCTTGACGTCCAGCGTCGGACTCGTCCCCGCCGTCTTCGCGGACGAGTTGAGAACGACAACGACCATGCCCTCGTAGAGCGACATGTCGATCCCGGTCCCCGTTTCGGTCGACGTGTACTCACCTGACTCGATCAGGACGTTGACCGTCCCTAGCGCGAGCGCGTTGAGAATGTTCAACCTGGTCCCTCCCTTCGATGCGGTCGTCTACTTTTTCGACCGCGGTTTCTTGCGTCCAGATGCCGCCGGCGTGGCCTGACCCGGATCGCCGTGCTCCGGCGTCTCATCCCCGGTCGCGACCTTCCCCGGCGTCGCCTTCGACGCCGGGGTCTCTTTGCCAGCCGCCTCTTTTCGTTTCACGGTCTCCTCCGTCTCCGGAATCTCCTCCGTCTCCGCGGTCTCCTCCGTCTCTGCGGTCTCCTCCGTCTCCGCGGTCTCCTCCGTCTCGAAGAAAACCTCCTCGATGTATCCGAGCGCGAGCTTGCTCGTCGCCTCGGCCGGAGAGAGATCCTCCGGAATCTCGATGACTGTACCCTCGACGGCGTCGCCACGGCCGTGCCCGAGACAATGTCCCGTCAGCACGATGAATGACCGTTTCTCTCCCATTATTCCGTCCTCCGTTCCCGGCCGGCTACGACGGCGGGACTAAACGATCGTGGCGCCGGTCCCCTTGACGAACGACTGCGGCCTCAGAAGCGCCGTGTCGCCCATCGAGAATGACGTGATCACGATCTGGCCAGACGTCGCGCGCGTCAGCGGATCGAGGACGAGCTCGACATCGTTCCCCCACACACCGAGCGCGATCTCGTTCCAGTTCCCGAAGATGATTCCGTGCTTCGCCGCGGCCTCCAGCGTCTTCGAGACCTGAGTCGACGCGAGCGCCTTGTAACCGATCATCTCACCGTCGGAGACCTTCCCGTCCCAAATGAACTTCGGGTAGGTCGATCCGATCAGCGGCGTCCGCGACATGAGCGCCGCCATCAGCGGCGTCGTCAGCCACGCGAGCGCACCGAAATCAGCGTTGACGTCCGCGATCTTACCGACGCACGCCGTGAGCTCCGGAAGATCCGGAATCCCCGTGAACGCCTGAGCCTGGACGTTGGCCGCAGAGTAGATCCCGACCGGCTGCTTGTCCGTCCCACTCCCGTGAATTGCGGCGAGATCGAACGCGGTCGCGTGACCGAGCGCGAGATCGCTCCGGACGTCGGCCTCGACGTCGATCGACGCCATCGTCAGAAGCTGGCGCGGGATCGTGACCGAGCCGATCATCGTCTTTGGCGACATGGTCACGTAGCCGTAGCTCCCCGTCGACCCGGCGGCGGGACTCGCCGGATTCTCCTCCATCCACGAAACCGTCGGCGTTCCCGTCTTCTTGTTGAACTGCACGACACCCTGTAGCCCCTGATAGAGCTTCGCGCCGAGCTCCAGGACGCGCGTCTTGTTCCGGAGCAGGTCGATCATATCGGGCATGACCTGAGTGCCGACGAGCGTCGCGCCGCCGGTTGGCTCCGTCGTCCCGAGCGCGCGCTTGCTTGCCTCCGCGAGCTCGGTGTCGGCGCGGAGCCGCCACGGAACGAGCATCCCGCCGTGCGTGGGCTTCGCGCCCTTCACGATCAGCTCATCGTGGATCTCGGCCTCCATGCCGTCCCGCTTCTCGATCCCGGCGACGATTCCCATCGCCCTCCGGATCGAGTACGAGCCGACGTCACGCGGCTTGATATCGAGAGCCTC
>JAUVLG010000182.1 GCA_030595835.1 Candidatus Eiseniibacteriota bacterium
AGAACGGAAACGTCATTGCTGCTGAAGTTCGCGACAGCGAGGTCCTGGTCACCGTCCCCGTCAAGGTCTGCACTTGCGACGTGCCTCGAGCCTCCGCCCGCACCGTAGTTCGCAGCGCTCTGGAAGGTCCCGTCGCCGTTCCCGAGGAGCACGGATACGTTGTCGCTATCGAAGTTCGCGACGACGAGATCTTCGACGCCATCCCCATCGAGGTCCGCGATCGCGACGGAGCAGGGACCGGAGCCTGCGGCGTAGTCCACTGCTATTGGAAAGGTCCCGTGGCTATTCCCGAGGAGGACAGAGATACTGTCGCCGTAGTGATTTGCGGCGACGAGATCCTGGGCACCGTCCCCGTCAAGGTCGGCGAGCGCGACGGGGGACGGACCATCGCCCGCCCCGAAATCCTGTCGTCCAGCGAACAGCCACTGACCTGAAGCGAGGCTCGGACAAACAAAAACTCCAACCAGCAGGCCCACAATCACGCTCATCCGTCTCATGACCAACCTCCTCCGAACATCAAGAGCGAGGGGACATTAGTGCACCGGTGCCCAGAGGAGGCTCGCGACCCCTAGGGCAACAGGTAACGGCGACTTTGTGTAGGATACCACCCGACACACCACTTAGTCAAACATGATCAGAGATTCATCAGTGATGGTTCAGGAACACGGAGAAGAGGCCCCGGTCGTGGCAGACCGGGGCCTCTGTATGCTGGCTCCTCAGATGAGACAGTCTACTAACTGGCACGGAACCGCGGAGCCGCAGGTCTGGTTCCGGATCGTCCACGTCGCGCCGGACGGCCACCACCGCGCACTTGGCGCCGCCTACCGCGAACAGACTGTCGAGATCGCCCTGGGGCCGAAGGGGGCATTCGAGAAGGGCAACGTCGGTGCGGTGACGCGCCGGGTGGTGGCCGATCGGATCGTCAGTGCTCTGCCGGAACCCAGGGGCAGGCCGAGACCTGCCAAGGAGCCCAAGACGCCCCGGGTGGTCGAGCTGCTCCGGAAAGCCATCGAGTGGCAAGCCCTTCTTGAGTCCGGAGAGGTCACAAGCCAAGCCGAGATCGCTCGACGTGAGGGCATCACTCGGGCCCGGGTGACACAGGTCATGAGGCTCCTTCGTCTGGCGCCGGAGATCCGGGAGAAGATCCTCGCGCTGCCCGAAACGGTCGGCCGACCGGCGGTCACCGAGCGAGCGCTACGGCCTGTGGCGCAGCTGGATGACCACGCCCGCCAGCGGTGGCTGTCTCCCCACCAGCGGGGTTACGGAGTCAGACTCCTAGTGGTGTGATTCATAATTAAGGGACATTAACTTGCTTTCTCTATGCCTCCATTGTAGAGTTGCAGTGGAGGTACTGAATATGCGTGTAGCAGAGAAGATCGTCCTGAACAAGAAAGAACGGGTAACCCTTGACCAGTGGTCAAGAGGCCGCAGGGTTTCGGTGCGACAGAGAGAACGAGCCGGCATGATTCTGCTGGCCGCAGATGGCATGGCGAACAACGAGATCGCCGGCAAGATAGGTGTTAAAGCCCACACGGTTGGGCGCTGGCGAAGTCGATTTGCGGAGTTGCGGCTGGCCGGCATCGAGAAGGATCTTCCTCGTGGTGGTCGCCCACGAGATCAGCGGGAGCGATTGGAAAGCAAGATCATTCGCAAAACAACCCAGGAGACTCCGGAGCATGCAACCCATTGGAGCACCCGTTCCCTTGCTGAGGAGTTGGGCGTAAGTCAATCGATGGTTCATCGAGTTTGGAAAGCCAACGGGTTAAGGCCACATCTTGTCAAGACGTTCAAGCTGAGCCGGGACCCACATTTTGAGGACAAGTTAATTGACGTTGTCGGCCTCTATCTCAACCCACCGGAAAAGGCGCTCGTCATCAGTGCTGACGAGAAAACACAGATCCAGGCACTCGACAGGACCCAGCCGGGTCTGCCCCTTGTTCCCGGCCGATGCGGGACAATGACACATGACTACAAACGGAACGGTACAACAACTCTCTTCGCCGCCATTGACATGACCCAAGGCAAAGTCATTGCATCATGCATGCCCCGCCACAGACACCAGGAATGGATCAAGTTCCTGAAGCAGATAGATGCAGAGACACCGAAGGATCTGGATCTTCATCTGATTGTCGACAATTACGCGACACACAAACATCCGAAGGTGAAAGCCTGGCTCAAACGCCACAAGCGATTCCATGTCCACTTTATTCCGACAAGCAGCTCGTGGCTCAATGTCATCGAAAGGTTCTTTCGCGATCTTGATGAAAAGCGAGTCCATCGAGGGATCTTTAGAAGTGTGCCCGAGCTGATTGATGCAGTGATGGGTTATGTCGGCCATCACAATAAAGACCCGAAACCATTCGTCTGGAGAAAAACCGCAGACGACATAATCGAGAAAGTCGGACGAGCGAGACTCGCATTGGATAATGCCCCAACAGGATGAATCACACCACTAG
>JAUVLG010000073.1 GCA_030595835.1 Candidatus Eiseniibacteriota bacterium
ACCGGCTGTCATCTACGATCCCACGATTCCTGAGGTCGCCACGCTGATGGACTTCTTCCATCTGGTGATCAACGTCGCTGCCATGATCGACGTCGAGTTCGACGAGTTCACGGTGTGGAGCGACACGGGTGACCCGGGTGACGTGCTGTGCAACGATGTGACCGTCAACAACATCGGCAATGCCGAAGCTAGCGACGTGCACTTCGTGGCCAGTGATCTCAGTGGGCAGGCCTACGGTGGGACCATCAGTTCGATCAGCTTCCCGGGTGGCATCACCGTGCCGCTTGGCGGAAGCGAGACGTTCGAGCTGTGCGTTACGATTCCGCCGGACGCGAGGGCCGACACCTACGTGGGTACGGTCTTCCTTCTTGCGGACGGCGATACGCAGTTCGATGAGCTGACCGTTACGGTGGTTGTCAACTGCATCGCGGATATGGACGTCTCGGCTGATGTGGCCGCGCTCCAGCTCTACGATGCGGGGGACGGCACGGCGGAGAACAGCAGGGTGTTCACGCTGACCAACGAGGGCAACTGCGACCTGAGCGGGATCAACGGTCTGGTGACCCTGGATGACGGGTTCACCACCACCGTGACCATCGAAAGCGCCGTCGACTATGGCGACGAGGTCGAGGGTCTTGTCACGGTCTCGGCTGATCAGTCGCACGCGGCCGGTACGTATCACGGCACGGTGACGCTGGTCGCGGACGGTGCAGCGACGGACAACTTCCCGATCACGGTCATCATGCCTGAGTTCGCGGCGGTTGCGTTTGACGCGGACGGGGCGGAAGCCGATGGTGTCGCGGGTGAGAGCGTGACGATCGACAGTATCGCGCTCTGCAACACCGGTAACGTCGGCATCAACTCCGGCATTACGTTCGTGCTGGACGACCTGATCGGAGACGTGACTGTCTCCGAGATACCTGGTGAGTTCGCGATGGACCCGCCGGTAGTGGTCGTCGATTACGACGAGTGCACGGAGTTTGCCATCATGATCGATGTGCCCGAGAGCCGGATGGGACAGACCTACACCGGTACGCTCCACGTGCTGGTTGACGGCGAGCCGATGGATGAGTTCGAGATCTCCATCACTCTGCGGGGGGATGAGGAGGACATCGTCATCTACCCGAACCCGTGCGAGGTGGGCAAGAAGGGTCACGAAAGCGTCAATATCCACCTGAGCGGTGCGGTGGTTGCGGCTGACGTCCAGATCATGATCTACGATATGTTCGGTGGTCTGGTAGTGAGCGAGCTTGAGCCGGCGCGTTCGGGCGACTGGTTGTGGTCTCCTCTGGAGAACGACGACGGCAAGGCCGTGGCGAGTGGTATGTATATCGTCACGATCGACACCGGCGACGAGGTGGTAACGCGGAAGATCATGGTCATCAGGTAACAGGCCATACTTGCCAGGGGGCGGGGGGTGACCCCCTCCCCCTGGACGCAAGGAGGTTGTCGCATGACTAGAAAGTTCGGTCTTCCTCTCATAGTGGTCGCCGCTTTGATTGTGTCGAGCGTGGCCTGGGCGGGAGACGAGGGTACGGCGGGAAGCACTTATCTGGACGTCTTCGGAATCGGGGTGGGCGCTGGTCCCAGCGCGATGGCGGCGTACACGGCTGCTCCCGGTGACCTCTGGAGTCTCACGTACAACCCCGCGGGGCTGGGCAACATGGACCGCCTCGAGGTGGGTGTCAGTGTGATCGAGTGGATCGAAGACGCGTCATATAACTACCTGGGCGTTGGATTGCCCAGTGGAGACGGCGGGCTGGCAATTGGCTTGGCGTACTTCGACCTGGGCGGTGTGCCGATAATAACCGATATCATGGAGGACCAGGGCGAGACGGCGGAGGCCTCCAACTTCGGCTTCATCGGCGGTTACGGGTTCACGATGCCGAACATCTGCGACATGTCTGTTGGTATCTCGGGTCACCTGATCCAGGGTAACCTGTACGACGAGAGCGGCACGGCGTTCGGTGTGAACTTCGGTGTTCTGTACGCCCTTATGGAAGACCAGGTTCAGCTCGGCGCGTCGGTGAGGAACATCGGCACGAAGTTCCAGTTCGTGGAGGACGAGGACGAGCAAGCGATGACCTATGCGGGTGGCCTCTCGTACTCGACCGCCGAGGACCAGATCCAGAATGTGGATCTGACGGTCGGACTCGACGCTCTGAAGCCGAAGAACAGCGACATGGTCGTGGCTGTGGGTGGCGAGGCCTGGTTCGTTGACATGCTCGCGCTCCGCGTGGGCTACAAGACCGGCGACGAAGAAAGTGGTAGCCTCTCGTTCGGTGCGGGCTTCAGGTACAGCGATTTCCAGCTGGACTACGCCTACGCCGACCACGGGAGCTTCGATGTCGCGCACAGGCTCTCTCTGATGATGGCGTTCGGAGACTAGCTCGGTTCGAAATGCATGAGTTTGACGGTGGGGGCGGGGCCTTTGGGCTTTCGCCCCCGCTTTGCTTGCCGGTGGGAGAGCCGCCCCGGGCTGTTTCCGTCTTGAAGGTCCGGAAGCCTCCGTGCTACCATGCGCCTGGTCAGGAGTATCCGGCAGAGAGGAGCATCATTGAGCGACGACGAGCTGATTGGGCTGGCACGAGAGGTCAAGGAGCGCGCACACGCGCCCTACTCCGGGTTCAGGGTTGGGGCGGCCCTTCTGGTCCGGGACGGGCGCGTCTTCACGGGCGTGAATGTGGAGAACGCGTCGATAGGTCTGTCGGTGTGTGCTGAGAGGAACGCGATCGCGCGGGCAGTGGCGGACGGTGTGACCGATTTCGTGAGGCTGGCGATCGTGACGGACGCGACGGACGAGCCGACCATGCCCTGCGGTGTCTGCCGGCAGGTCATCTGGGAATTCACCCAGGACATACCCATCATCGTTGAGTCGAAGCCGGGTGACAGGGTTCACACGACCATCGCGGAGCTCTTCCCCAGGCCCTTTACGTCCTACAAGAGCTAGCGCGCAGGCAGGAACGTCCTGACGGCGGGAGGGTACAACCAGGAATGGACAGAGACCGTGTCGAGAAGGTGGTCAGAGAGGTTCTGGAGTCGTCACAGGAGGCTCATGAGACGACCGTGACGCCTTCCGAGCGTCTGGTGGCCATTGGCTCCGACCACGGCGGGTTCGCGCTCAAGGAGGTTCTGAGACGCTATCTGAGCGAGGAGCTTGGCTTCCGTGTGAAGGACGTCGGCACGACGGACGAGACGGCCTGCGACTATCCCGATTTCGCCCACAAGGTGGCGACGGCGGTCGGGAGCGGGGAGTGCTACCGGGGGATAGTTGTCGACGGCGCAGGCATCGGTTCGTCGATGGCTGCGAACCGCGTTCCGGGAGTACTCGCTGCCTGCTGCCACGACGTCAAGACCGTCGTGAACAGCAGAGAGCACAATAACGCGAACGTCCTGACGATTGGATCGGGCGTCGTGGGGCGCGGCCTGGCGCGGCAGATGGTCCGCGTCTGGCTCGCGACGGACTTCGCCGGAGGACGTCACGAGCGCCGCGTGCGGAAGATTCTCGATCTGGAGAAGCTATGGACAGAGAAGAGCTAGTCGCGAGGGTCACAACTGAGGTTCTGTCCCGCCTGGGGGCCGCGGGTACGGGCGACACGGTGGGGGAGTGCGATCCCTGCACCGCGTGCGGTCTGTGCGTCGAGAAGCGCCCGGACGAGGTGGCCTCGATTATCGCTTCGGGGGCCGACAGGATCAGTGCGACAAGTGGTCTCGGCGAAGCCGGCGAACGGATGGCCTCCATGATCGACCACACCGTTCTGAAGCCCTCGACATCGAGGGAGGACATAGAGAAGCTCTGCGAGGAGGCGCGGCGCTTTTGCTTCGCGTCGGTGTGCATCAACCCCTGCTACGTGCCGCTGTGTGCTCAGATGCTCCGCATGACCAACGTCAAGGTTTGCACGGTCGTCGGCTTCCCACTGGGGGCGAACCGCTCGGAGGTCAAGGCGTTTGAGACAGAGCGCGCCATCAACGACGGTGCGCAGGAAGTCGACATGGTCATCAACGTGGGTGCCCTCAAGTCGAAGGACCGCGATCTGGTCGAAAGCGATATCCGCGCGGTGGTGGAGATGTGCCGGGGCATCGTTGTCTCGAAGGTCATCATTGAGGCTGCACTGCTCACGGACGAGGAGAAAGTGACCGCGTGCACCCTGGCAAAGGCGGCGGGAGCGGACTTCGTCAAGACGTCCACGGGGTTCGGGCCCGGTGGGGCGACGGCACACGACGTGGCTCTGATGCGGGGAGTGGTGGGTGAGGACATGGGCGTGAAGGCCGCGGGCGGGATTCGCGACGTGGAGACGGCACAGGAAATGATCGCCGCGGGAGCCTCCAGGATCGGAGCGAGCGCGAGCGTCAAGATAGTCGGCGGGTAGGGCGTGGCTTAACACCGCGAGCGCAGGGCGGCAGTGACGCGCCCAGGTATTGGGGAACGAGCCGGCGTAGCGCGCCGGTTCGCTGTTTGGGGGGAGTCGACTTGAACGCGTACGAGATCATCCTTAGGAAGCGTGAGGGCGAGGAACTCACGGTCGAGGAACTCGAGTACATGGTGCTCGGCTTCGTCGACGGGCGTGTCCTTGACTACCAGATGTCGGCTTTCCTGATGGCCACGTTCTTCAACGGTGCGACCGACGCGGAGACGGAGGCGCTTACCAGGATCATGCTGGGGTCCGGCGAGCTTCTGGACATGAGCGGCGTCCATGGCCCCAAGGTGGACAAGCACTCGACGGGTGGTGTGGGTGACAAGCTCTCCCTGATCGTGGCCCCCGTGGTCGCGGCGGTCGGCGTGCGCGTGCCGATGCTGTCCGGGCGCGGTCTCGGGCACACCGGAGGCACCCTCGACAAGCTGGAGTCCATACCCGGCATGCGCACGGACTTCAAGCCTGCGAAGTTCGCGCAGCTGGTTGCCGATGTCGGTATGGCCATAGTGGGTCAGTCTCCGCAGCTCGCTCCGGCCGACAGGAAGATGTACGCTCTGCGTGACGTCACCGCGACCGTGGAGTGCGTGCCTCTGATAGTAGGCAGCATTCTCTCGAAGAAGCTCGCGTCCGGGCTCGATGCTCTCGTGCTCGACGTGAAGGTGGGACGGGGCGCGTTCATGGGCGATATCGAGCAGGCCCGCAGGCTCGCGTCCGCGCTCGTGCGGACGGCGGGGCGTCTTGGTCTGCCGGCGACGGCGCTTCTGACCGACATGGCGTCTCCTCTCGGTCGGATGGTCGGGAACGCGCTGGAGGTCAGAGAGTCGATCGAGGTTCTGAAGGGTGACGGTCCCTCCGACGTCCGCGAGACCAGCCTGGTGCTGGCCGGGAGGATGATACTCATGGCGGGACTCGCGGCCGGCGCCGAAGAGGCGGGAGCGCTCGCGACCGCTGCTCTGGATGAGGGACGGGCGCTCGAGGTCTTCTCTCGCTTCATCTCGGCACAGGGTGGTGACGCGGGGGTCATCGAGAACCCCGATGCGCTGCCGAGGGCGGGGGCGGTGGCGGAGGTCACCGCGTCCGGCGATGGGTTCGTCACCGGTGTCGACGCACTGACCGTGGGTCTCGCGGCCACGGGGCTGGGTGCGGGTCGCAGGACGGTGGACGAGGTGGTCGATCCCGCGGTCGGTGTTGAGATCGTCGCCCCGATAGGTACTGCCGTGGGTAGGGGAGAGGTCGTGGCGCTGGTTCACGCCCGAGGGACGGACGAGGCCCAGAGCGTGCTGGAGCGGGTCGGATCGGCGTTCGACTACGGTTCGGACGAGCCTGCCGTGGGCGGTCGGCTGCTGGAGGTATTCGAGTAGGTACTGATGTGGCGCCGGGAGTCGGGTTACGGTCGGCTTGGCAGGTCGATACGGCAGGCTCACGGGGTCCAGGCTGAGTCTCCGCTACAGTCTCTCAGGTCCGAACGCGCGGCGGCTTCTTCGGTCGGGCGAGTGGGCACGGCACTGTCTGACGGGTTCGCTGCCCTGTATGAAAATCTCGTTCAGCGTTTCCTCGCAGTCGCTCCCGGCCAGCTCGCCGGTTCGGGCGCAGATTCTGCGCGTGATCACTCCCGGCGGTGCTTCGAAGGCTGTCTTCGGCAGGTCCACGTGCGCGGCCTTCATGAACTCCGTCCAGACCGGTAGAGCGACCTTGGCGCCGGTCATCTTGTTGCCGATCGAGCGCCTGTCGTCGAAGCCGCCCCACACGCCGCAGACCACACTTGGTGTGAAGCCCACGAACCACGCGTCTGTGCAGTCGTTGGTGGTGCCCGTCTTGCCGGCGGCCGGGTGGCTGAAGCCCCAGGCTCTGGCCGCCCACCCCGTTCCACTGTTTATCACGCTCTCGAGCATACTGGTCACGACGTACGCCGTTGCCGGCGAAATGGCCTCGTAGCTGGAGGCCATGTGTGTCGTGAGAACCCGGCCGTTCCTGTCCTCGATCCTCTCGACGGCGTACGGTTCCAGGCGAGTGCCCTGGTTGGCGAGAACGCCGTAAGCCTTGACCATATCGAAGAGCGTGACCTCGCCGCTTCCGAGAGCCAGCGAATAGACCTCCGCGAGCCGGGAGGTGATGCCCATATCGTGAGCGTACCGAGCGACCTGGTCCGGCCCGACGATGATGCCCAGCTTGATGGCCGGTATGTTGATGGAGCGCTTGAGCGCGTGGCGGAGCCTTACTGTGCCATGGAACTCCCTGGAGTAGTTCTCGGGCATCCAGTCAGTCGTCTCTTCTATGGTGACGTCCTCGTCTGCCAGCCCTTCCAGTTTCCACATCGGCCCCGCGCTCGGGATGAGGATGGGGGCGTCCATGATGGTGTCCGCGGCCGTGAAGCCATTGTCGATGGCGGCCGTGTAGACGAACGGTTTGAAGCCTGAGCCGGGCTGCCGCGGAGCCTGCGTCGCCCTGTTGAACTGGCTGTCCTTGAAGTCACGTCCTCCGACCATGGCGAGGATGCCCCCCGTCGAGACGTCGACGGCGAGAAGAGCCCCCTCGATGTAGGGGACGTGCGCGAGCGTGTCCAGGTCGAAGTCGTCTCCGCGCTTGATCGGGAAATCGTAATCGTTCTCCAGGGCCGAGAAGCGTTCCTCGAGTAGTCTGTCCGCGGCCTCCTGCAGCTCGGCATCCAGGGTCGTGTGTATTCGCAGGCCTCCGGCGTAGAGCATCTCGGCCCCGTAGTCGGCTATGACCTCTCTGCGGACGTGCTCGATGAAATGGGCACCGGCAGGTGTGTCGGTGTCGCGCTCCAGTACACCCAGCGCCGTTGTGTCGGCCACGGCCGCCTCGTCGGCCGTGATGGCGCCGTCGTCCACCATCATAGAGAGGACGAGGCTCCGACGGAACTCGGCCCGCTCCGGGTGTCTCCTGGGGGAGTAGCCACTCGGGTTCTTGGGAAGCCCGGCTATGAGCGCGGCCTGTGCCAGCCCGAGTTCTGACGCCGGGATCTTATATAGGCTCTGGGCGGCCGCCTCCACACCGTAGGCTCCTCCTCCGAAGTAGATCTGGTTGAGGTAGAGTTCGATGATCCTGTCCTTCGAGTAGGTCTGCTCGATGCGCAGGGCGAGGAGGGCCTCTTTGAGCTTTCTCGTCAGGCTGATCTCGGGCGTGAGGAAGAGACTTCGCGCGAGCTGCTGCGTGATCGTGCTCGCTCCCTGGACCACCCGCCCGGCACGGACGTTCGTGATGGTCGCGCGGAGGATCGCGTAAACGTCGATGCCCCAGTGCTGCCTGAACTCGCGGTCCTCGGTGGCGATTATGGCGTTGACCAGATGCGGCGAGACGCGACCCAGCCCGACCACGACACGGTTCTCCCTGAAGAATTCGTGGATGATCTCCCCGTGGCGATCGTACACCGTTGTGCCGACCGTCGGTTCGATGGATTCAAGGAGGGACGGAGCAGGCAGGTCCCTGGACAGGGCCAGGATGGTGCCCACCAGTATCAGCGTGATGGCTACGAGCACGACAGCGAATGTCAGTAGCCAGTTCTTGAGCATTGCAGCGTCGGCGAACACCAGGAGCCTCCCCAATGAATAGTGGGCCTTCGATGGCCCGCCAGCAAGGTACTGCAGTCCGCCGACCCTGTCAAGCCACTGGGGCCGCCGCCCCTTTTTGCTTGCCTGTTCGTGCCCCGATTGGTATGTACGCTGAAGTGCCCAGCCTCTCCGGCCCTAGCACTCGACGCCGGGGAGGCGAGTTCTCTTCGCCCGTGTGGGGGGGAGTAAGGGACAGGACTCAAGAGGGCGAACCAGAGAGCACGAGGTCGAAGGGGGGGAAGCGGTGCTGAGCGCCAAAGAGCAGATGGCCGCGCTCGTTGAGGGCGCGGTAGAGGTCATCAAGGAGGAGGAGCTACTGCAGAAGCTCGAGCGCGCTGAGCGCGAGGGCAGGCAGCTCATCATCAAGCAGGGCTTCGACCCCTCGGCGCCGGATCTGCACCTCGGTCACGCCATCGGTCTCAGGAAACTGCGCCAGTTCCAGGACCTGGGTCACAAGGTCATCATTATCATCGGGGATTACACGGGGATGATCGGGGACCCGACGGAGCGGTCGGAGACCAGACCCCGACTGACCCACGAGCAGGTGCTCGCGAACGCTGAGAGCTACAAGCAGCAGGTGTTCAAGATCGTCGATCCCGATCCCTCTCGCCTGGAGATCGTCCTGAACGGGAGCTGGTTCAGTCAGATGTCCTTCGCGGACGTCATGGAGCTGGCCGGCAAGTACACGGTCGCGCGGATTCTCGAGCGTGACGATTTCTCGCAGCGATTCAAGAACGAGCAGCCCATAAGCATCCACGAGCTCTTCTATCCTCTGATGCAAGGACACGACTCCGTGGAGATAAAGGCCGACGTCGAGTTGGGTGCGACGGAGCAGAAGTTCAACTGTCTGGTCGGCCGGGATCTGATGAAGGCACACGGTCTGGAACCCCAGGTCGTCATGCTCCTTCCAGTCCTCGAGGGGACGGACGGCGTCCGGCGGATGAGCAAGAGCATCGGCAACTACATCGGCATCAGCGAGTCGCCGAAGGAGATCTACGGGAAGACAATGTCGATCCCGGACGCGATGATCATGCGGTACTTCGAACTGGCTACCACGTCGTCGAAGCCCGAACTCGATGCCGTTCGTAAGCTCCTCTCGGAGCCGGACACGAATCCGAGAGACCTGAAGCGACGGCTCGCCGGCGTCATCGTCACGATGTACCACGGCCCCGACGAGGCGGAGAACGCGGAGGAGGAGTTCGATCGTATCTTCGCGAAGGGTGGTCTTCCGGACGAGATCCCGGAGCCCGCCATCACGGTGGGGGGGCAGAGCGACAGGGGCGCCGTCTGGATCGTGGCACTGCTCGTGGCGACTGGTTTGGCGCGCAGTAACGGCGCGGCGAGAAGATTAATTGAGCAGGGTGGAATAAGACTTGACGGGAATGTGGTCTCTAGTGTAGACTCCACTCTTGCCGTGAACGACCCGCATCTGTTGCAAGCGGGCAAGCGCCGGTTCGTCCGAATCGTCCCTGAGAACGTGAAACTCTCGGGGGAGTAGAGGGCGCTCAGGCGCGCCGACAGAAAAAAGCTAACAAGTGATGTAAAGACTGACAAACCGCTTGACTTGACCTGTCAGTCTGACTACACTAATACGGTTGCCGCGTAACCTGGTGGGTTACCTGCCGGGAGCGGGGACATTTAGCTCTTTGAAAATTGAATATCGTGTAGGTCGAGTAGCTTGATGTGGGCCCTGTCGACGACCGCGCTTGTCGCGGATGTTGAACAGGGTGACCCGACAAAACAATTCCTGAATGACGTGACCACCCACGGTGTGGGTGGATGCTAAGGAATCAGACTACAATGGAGAGTTTGATCCTGGCTCAGAATGAACGCTGGCGGCGTGGATTAGGCATGCAAGTCGAACGCGAACGGGAATCTTCGGAATCCCTAGTAGAGTGGCGAACTGGTGAGTAGTACTTGGGGAACCTACCCTTGAGTGGGGAACATGTCCGAAAGACGTAAATCCCGCATGACATCTTCCGCTCGCATGTGTAGAAGATCAAAGGTGCCCTCTGATTCAAGGTGCCGCTTGAGGATGGCCCCGAGCCCTATTAGCTTGTTGGTGAGGTAACGGCTCACCAAGGCGATGATGGGTAGCTGGCCTGAGAGGGTGGTCAGCCACACTGGGACTGAGATACGGCCCAGACTCCTAAGGGAGGCAGCAGTCGAGAGGCATCCGCAATGGGCG
>JAUVLG010000220.1 GCA_030595835.1 Candidatus Eiseniibacteriota bacterium
GCTCCTTTCGTCCGGGCTCCACGAGGAGGCCGTCGCGCGCTTCGACATGGCCGTCTCCGCGGGGGTGGACGGCCGTTCCGCCAGGCTCTGGCGTGCGCGGGCCATGGCGGATGTCGGACTCTACAAGGACGCCTACGAGGATCTCACGGCTGCGGGCGGCAGCGAATGAGGTTGTCACGCACCGGGCTGGTCGGTCTGTTGCGCAGGCTGGCCCCGCTTCTCGTCTTGATTCCGCTCGCGTACCTGGTGCAGCCGGTCTTCTGGACGCCCCTGGAATACCGCTTCTACAACTACTTTCTCGCCAAGCGGAACGTTCCCGAGTGGACCGATGTCGTGGTCGTCGGGATAGATGAGACGACCCGGCGGGAGGTACTGCAGCTACCCGTCTACCCCATATCGAGGCACACGACGCAGCACGCTGAGGTGGTCAGCCGGCTCCACGAGGCCGGGGCCAGAGCGACTGTGATCGATCTTGTGCTCGGGTCTGACGTCTTCTCAGAGCCGCCCGCTGCACTCGCCGACTCCATGCGTGCGTGCGGCGACGTGTTCCTCGTCGCGTCCCTCCGGGAGCAGACGAGGCTGTCGCCCCAGGGCGCCGCCTCGACCTACCTGACCGTTCTGATGCCCGACACACTTCTTCTTGCGGCCTCGGAAGGTGCCTACGTCACCGATGTCGAAGTGGACCCCGATGGAGTGCTCAGGAGGTTCGCTCCCGACCCGCGACTCCGGCGGCTGGGGCTCAACACGGTAGCGGAGCGGCTGTCGGGCAGGAATCTGTCGGGCAGTGTTCCCATCGAATTCCCGTCGGTGCACCGCCCGATGCCGGTGGTTTCCTATTCCGACATTCTTCGCGGTCATGCTGACGCCCTGTCGCAGGTGGCCGGGAAGATCGCGTTCGTCGGCCTGGTCCAGGATCCGTACACCGACCATGTGGCCGCACCTCGTCCGCAGCTCAACGCCGAAGGAGTCGAGACGTTTGGTCTTCCGGGCGTCGTCGCGCTGGCCGCCATCACGGAGACGCTCATCAGGGGCGGGCCGCTCAGGGACGCCGGATGGCCGGCCGTCCTCTTGTGGAACGTCCTTTGGTGTGTGGCTTGCGTGACAGCGCTGGCGAGGCGGAGACCGGGAGCGGCCGCCGGTGTTCTTCTGGGAGCCATCGTCGCCGGTCTGTTTGCGACAGGGCTTCTCCAGGTGTATGCGGGGTTGGTGCTGCCTGCCGGGCTGTTGCTGGGCTGTCTGTTCTTGACGGGCTCGAACGCCATCGTCGCGTCGTACATCGCGACGACACGGAAGCTCCACATCGAGGAAGTCGAGAACGAGCGCGTACGGCATGAGATGGAGATGGCGCGCCGCACGCAGGAGCGGTTCCTGCCCAGTGAGATCCCCTCGGTCCCCGGCCTCGACATATGGGGCATCAACGTCAGTTGTCTCGAGGTGTCAGGCGACTACTACGATGTCCTCGACCTCGGGGAAGGCAGACCGATCGTGTTGACGATAGCCGACGTCTCGGGCAAGGGCATGCCCGCATCGCTTCTGATGTCCAACGTTCAGGCGGGACTCCACTGCCACGTAGCCCAGGAGAACTTCGACATCAAGAGCACGGCCGAGAACCTGAACAGGCTCGTGTATCGGAACACCGACGTAGGCAA
>JAUVLG010000011.1 GCA_030595835.1 Candidatus Eiseniibacteriota bacterium
TCCATGGTGCCGGCCGTGATCGCCACGCCGCCGCCCATCAGCCGCGTGACCATTCCCACGATGGACGCAGCGAGCCCCGCGACGGCGAAGAACATCGCGAACTGCCTGAGGTCCTTGGGGTTCCGGAGCAACGTGACCAGCGTGTAGAACCAGATGAAGTAGAACACATGTTCCTTCAGGTACAGCAACGTCATCAGAGTGATCTCTGCCGAAGTATTGACATTGAACGACCACAGGGAAGAGAGGAGGATGAGGAAGCCGAAGACGAACAGATGCCGGTCGAGCCGGGTTCGCTGGATCATCGGCCCCTTCGATGCGAACTTCGCGTCGGCCATGTACCGAAACACATACGCCACGACCACGCCCACCAACGCGATATTGAACCCGCTGATGTGGAACACCTTGGGGGAACCCAGCGTGAAGCCGGGTCTCGCGAAGGGCAGGATGAGCGCGAGAGCCAGAACGCCCCACTCGATCCGAAGGGATGTCACGGAGAGGACCGCCGCGGCCATGAAGAACACGACGAGATGCAGAGGAGAGGGAATCCGGACCCTGGTAAGAAGCATCAACGCGGCAACGCCGTAGAAGGCAAGCGCCAGGACCCACACGGGCCACTGCTTCCGCATCTGATCCTCACTCCTGTCCCAGATGCCCCTGACGCCTCGTCTCAGACCGCCCACCGCAACCCTCCTGCCAGAACATCAGACGTGCCACGCACGGACACGCGCGCCGCGCGCGACGTCAGGAGCGCCGGTCGAGCGGCGACATCCGGCCCGTCTACAGCCGGTTGTAGATGAACTTGGGGATGTAGAATCTTCTCCCGTTCAGCACCGAGCCAAGCACGTTGGCGCCCGCGTCGTCCAGCAGCGCGAGAACCCGCTGTGCCTGAGCGTGCTTCGTCGTGGCCGACCGGACCACCGGAACAACTCCGTCGACCTTGCGCGAGAGCTGGATGCCTTCGGCAAACGGGATGAGCGGTGCGGAGTCGATCACGATGAGCTCAAAGCTGTCGCGGAGTTCGCTCAACATCCCGTCGACACGGGGGTCGACCAGTATCCGCGGCGGCGCCACGGCCGGCCGGCCGGCTGGGAGAAGCGTAAGATTGGGAACGTCGAGATCCCGCAGGCAGCCCGCCAGTGCGACGTCCGCCAACACGTGGTCCGATATGCCCGGCGTCCTCTGAACCCCGAAGGTATCGTGGAGCACGGGCCGTCTCAAATTCGCATCGACGAGGAGCGTTTTGACCTCGCCGTTCACGGCGAGGGTCGCTGCAAACTCGCGCGCCACCGTGCTGGTACCGGCGCCCGGCTCGGCACTGGCCAGCATGACAACTCTGGATGACAGGTCGGGCAGAGCAAGGTAGACGTCAGAACCCAGAGCCTGGTAGGCCTCGATGTCCGACGTGGGCAGCCCGACGCGGCTCGCCCCGAACACGACCGGCGGGGAACCCGCGGTGGCGTCCGCGCCCACCACCGGTCTCTCCTGCTCTCTTCTCGACCGGTCCATCGCATCCGTGATTTTGCTCATTGCGCCCTCTCACCTGGTTGCGGGTCATCCGTTCCCGCGTCGTGTGACGTTACTCCTTGTGAACCCACGCGCTGTCGTAGCCGAGACGTCTGAGCTCATCGACGATCTTTCGCGCCGAATCGAGCGCCGGGTAACCGCCCCTGACAACCACCCTGTGCCACAGCCCCCCGTCACCGATATCTACGGGGATCACGTCCACAAGGAAACCCCGCTCCGCGAGGCGCGATGCCTCTGCCGACGCCGAATCCGCATTCCTGCTGGACAGGACGACCGCTCTGTAAGGACCGCCGGGACCAGTGGTGGCCGGGGGCTCCTGCCCGGAGCTCACGAACTCCGACTCCGCCGCCGCCCCGCCCGTGCCGACCTCGTCTCCACCTGCTACCAGGTCATCATCCGCTGTCTCGTTACCACCCGAATCTTCGGTGTCCGCCCCGGTGGCGCGATCTGCTTCGCTGGCGCTGGCATCGTCGACGCTCGTCTCGACGATGTCGCTCACCGCTCCCCTCACCCCACCGGCATCCCCGTCCTCACCGACCGCGGTTCCGCCTGCATCTGCGGACCCCTCGCGGTCAGCGATCGAAACGACTCGCGGTCCACCGCTCCGCCGGTCCACCGACGTCCGCCACCACCCCGTCCCGATGGCGGAGACGATGACCACCGCAAGTGCCACGACCACCAGCAGCGCAGGAAGCACCCACGCCGGCAGCACCCTGTTCTTCACCGACGCTCCGATGACTCGCACCCGCCCCTGGATAGAAATCGCGCGGGGGGTAGTCAACTCCCGCGGGCGCGCGGGGTCAAGCGCCTGCGGAACAGCGTCCACCACCTTCCGCGCAACCGGATTCTCCTCCCGCATCGTTCCAGGCGCCGCCGTGAGCACTGGTCGTGGGGGCGGTGCGTCGACCACCTTGCCCACGTGCACGGAAGACGCTTCGTCCGAAGCGGCAACCCGAGATGCTCCCAGCTCCGCGCCCTCGATGTCCTCGATCGTCTCCAAGACGAGCGCCTTGCCGATGCGACTTCGATTCGCGCCGTAACCGGCTACGAGTGCCCGGTCACAGACGATGTTGATCATCCGCGGCACGCCGCCAGCGTAGGCGAAGATGGCATCCACCGCACCCTTGTCGAAGATCGCGGGCTCCGTGGCCCCGGCGACGTTCATCCGGTGAGCGATGTACTCCCCGGTCTCCCCGGCCGACAGGGGGGTCAGGTGGTATCTGATCCCGATCCGCTGCTTGAGCTGCCGCAGATCCTCCTGGTCGAGCTTCGTCCTGAACTCCGGCTGTCCCGCAAGGACTATCTGCAGGCTGCACTTGCCCTGAGAGCGCAGGTTCGACAGAAGCCTGATCTCCTCCAGAACAGGAAGGGACAGATTCTGCGCCTCATCGACCACCAGCACCGAGTTCCTGCCAACCGCGCTCCATTCGTCCAGGAACTCCTGGATCTCACTGAGTCGTTCGAGCTTCCCCCCGCCGTGATGCTCCAAACCAAACTCGCGGACCAGAAGCTCGAAGAGCTCATCCTCGGAGATCGTCGTATGTGACAGCCGCGCCACCTTCGTGCGCGCGTCGAGTCCCAACACCAGGGCGTCCAGCATCATCGTCTTGCCGGTGCCTATCTCACCGGTCAGCTGGACGAAGCCGCGCCTCTCTTCGACCGCGTAGGTCAGGTGCGCGAGCGCCTCCCGATGCCGCGAACTCAGGAAGAGATAGCGCGGGTCCGGCGTAAGTTCAAACGGCCGCTCGGCCAGGTTGTAGAAACGCGTGTACAGCTGCCCCTCCTAGCCTCTCGGCCTGTATCGAACGATCGCCAGCACCTTGAGACCCAACTCCCTCTCGATGTCCGAGCGCCGGACCAGCGACTGGTCCATCCGCTCGACAGCGAAGACAAACGCGAAACCAAACAGAAGCGTGAAGAAGGCGAAGACGGACTTCATGTTGATGCCGGCCTTCGACGCCTCCACGGGCACGGTGGCCCTCGACACAACGCCCACGTTGAGCAAGCTCGGGTCGGTTGCGGCGGTGATCCTGAACTGCTCGCGCCTGTCCATGACAACCGCGTACAGATCCGCACGGATCGTCAGCTCCTGTTCGAGCATGCGAATATGCATGTTCTCCTCGGTGAGTCTCAAGTTCTCCGCGTTCAGGTTGGACAGAACTCTGGAGACTGCCCGGCGTTCGACCTTCAGCTCCTCGAGCCGCATCTTCTGCCGAAGCAGCGCCCGCTCGATCTCGGTCCCGACCATCTCCCCGATTGACGCCAGCTCGCGCTCGAGGCGCTTGATCTCCGGGTGGTCCGGCGCGTACCTCGCCTGCGCCGATGCGAGCTTCGCTCTCATGTCCAGCAGCCGGAGCTGGGTCTCCCGGACCGTCGGCATGCTGTAGATATCGCCGCTGGGTGCGTGCGTGATGTCTCCCCCCGACGCCAGCCACTCCTCGGTCATCGCGATCTTGCCTTCCCAGGCGTAGATTTGGGAGTCCAAACCCGTCAGATCATTCAGGAACCGATTCACCAGGGCCATGTGCTGATCGGCCTTGTAGTCCCGGGCGAGTTGTCCCTCTTCGGCGCGGGACCTCGCGATCTCCATACCGATCGAGTCCTTCTGGGCCTTGATCCGCTGAGCCTGCTCCTCGAGGTAACGGACGGCATCATAGTCGAGCGCGACCCTGGCCCGAACGGCCAGGTAGGCGTCGAGCGCTGCGTTGACCACTTCCGCCGCCCTCTCGCCGTTGGGATGAGAGAAGCTGAGCTTGATGATGTTGGACTCGGGCTCGGCCTCTCCTTTGATCTGGAGGTTCACGTTGTGGATCACCCGAGCGCGATTCCGCCCCTCGGCCAGACCAAGCCTGTCGACGACTTCCTCAGCAACCGCGGGACTCGTGATGATCTCGATCTCAGAGTTCACTACCTCGCCGCGCCTCAGTACCGCGCGGCTCTCCGAGGGCATCTGGTAACCAAGCGGCAGGCGGCGGATCATGACGATGGCCTCCGCCTTGTACACGTCCACGTCCGTCAGCAGACCGTACGTAAAGATGCCGCCCGCTACCAGCAGAAGGGCGATTATCAGCAGCTTCCTCCGGAAGAACACATAGAGTATCTCCTCCAGAAGAACGGCTTCTGTCTGTTGGATCTCCCGCTTCAACCCTTCCTCACCTTCCCGCGACCGCTACTCGTACTGCCTGAGCGGTCTCTTGTTGGCAATATCGTACCCACGCAGATAGAACAGCTGCGCCGGCGCGATCCTGTTGAAGAACAGGTCCACAAATCCGTCGACCTTGCCAATGACGGACGTCGGAACGAAGACGACGTCGTAGGGCTCGAGAATCAGGTCTTGCGACAGGTCTCCCGCGGACCACAACTTCGAGACGTCGATCCTGATCGCCGTCGCCTCCGCGACGCCGCTCGTGCGGACGACCATCACACTGCTGGGTTTCCCGGTTGGCAGGATCCCACCCGCCTCCGCGAGCGCCATGCTCACACGGATGACTCCCGCCCCCACAACCAATCCCGGCTTCTCCACCTCTCCAAGCACATATACCGGCTGCTCCGCGACCTTCTCGAGCACCACCGACGCTCCCGGATCCAGGAGCAGATCAGTCATCCTCTCCTCGATCTCAACCCGGATCTCCTCCACCGTCCTCCCCACCGCGACGATCTCGGCACCGGACAGCACCGTGATAGTACCCGCCGGCGAGATCGGTGCGCTGTAGTCAAGCGTCCGGTCTGCCTGGAACATGATGCTCAGTACGTCGCCCAGCCGCACTCGATACGCGGCAGACTCCGCCACCGGCTGCTCGAAGTCGGCGACGTCCACGACGCCGCCACTGTCGGTCCCGGCACACCCGGCAATACAACATAGCGCCGCTCCGACGATCGTCAGGAGCAACCCCGCTCTGCTCTGTGTCATCCCGATAGCCCCCACGCGCGTTGCGCGTCCGCCCCACACCAGCTGCGGAGCGTACTCAACCGCCCTAAAGCATAACTCGTGCCACAGTTACGATGCTCACGCCGCCGACACGGGCCACCCAGCTCCCGGTGGCTGACCGTGCATTCGCCAATCCGAACCGCAATCCGGGGATCCTTGCGCGCGCAATGGCACGGACGCACGGCCTGTGCCCCACGCGGGCCCCCTTCAGCGCATGCTGCATTCGGGCGACCCCACACCGGTTGCGCACCAAGTGCGGAACCGCGACGTCTCAGTCAAGAGCGTACAGACTAACCGTGGCGCCCGAGAAACTGCGCGTGTCCAGCTTCTCGTATCGTTCCTCAAGCACGGACGGCGTCCGACGGGCCGCATCCATGTGCCACAACCGCGAGTCGACGAACCACAGCCTCCTGAACCCGTCCGTGCGCTCGTCCAGAACTCGCTCCACGGCCTCCGCCGATCCTGTCTGGCCCCTGTAGAGGACGAAGTGTTCCGCTTGACCGTCGAAGTAGAATGTGAACACGTCTCGCACGACCGGTACCAGCACGATGTCACCGGGACGCTCGTTCTCCGACACGTAGCGCGCCGCTCCGCGGATGTCCTCACGGGCATACGCAGGCACGAAGTAGTGGTTCCGCAATGACACCAAAGAGAATAGAGCAACCGCGACCCAAAGCCAAGCACCGCGGCGCATCGGAAGCGAGACCACGCCGGCGGACAGGGTGACTATCACAACGGGCAGCATCACGGCCACGTAGCGCACGTTGAACGGCTTGATGTTCAGAAGCGCCAGCAGAGCCGCGGCGACGAACGGGATGATCACCACTGACGCAACCAGGCGCCCCGCTTCCCCCTTGCGCCACAGCCACCTGAACCCCAGCAGGAACCCCGCGGCCGCTACCAGTCCAGCCGGGACAACGAGCCACAGGTAGCGCAAGAACGCCCCCAACGGCGAGTCGGTGTGGAGCTCGTAGCTGCTGGGACCGAGGCCGAAGCCGTAGAGCATCGTGAAGACCGAGTATGGGACGGCCATCGGCGAGAATGTCGTCGCGCCCCGCACAAGTTCGTCCTCCGCGGCCAGCGGCGCGACCACCACCCTCTCGGCGACCCCGTCCACCTCGACCCACCGGGTCAGTCCAAGGAACAGAGGCACGACCAGAGCGGCGATCACCAGACAGGCCCCCACCCATCTCCAGAGACGACGGTCACGCATCAGACGGCCCACGCCGAAGATCGTGTGCGCCAGCCAGAGAAACGCCGCTGACAGATTGCTATAGAGGCCCAGCGTCACGCTCACCACGTACAGCACCCACGCCCGGTCGCCCCTGGCAATGATCCTCCAGGCAGCCAGTGTCGACACCGTAGACAGCAGGATCAGGAAGGAGTAGTTCCTGACCTCCTGCGAGTACCAGATCGAGAAGGGCGACATCGCGAAGAGAGTTGCGGCAACCAGTCCCGTGCGCCGTCCGGCCATGTCCCGTCCGAGCAGGTAGATCAAGGGGATCGTACCGGCGCCCGCGACGGCCGAGAGGCTCCGAAGCGCTACCTCCGACGTGGACAGCTTCGCGATGAAGTGAATGAGAAGTGCGTGGAGAGGGCCCTGGATGTTCGTGAACACGTCCCGGAAGCCAAGAGACTCGCCGATGTTGGCCGCCTGGAGCGTCAGTATCTCATCTACCCAGAAGCTCTGCTCCCCCAGCCTGTAGAACCGCAGGAGCGCGCCAAGCAGAACGAGGAGCGGGAGAACCACGCGAAGTGTCCGCGCTCCCACGTCCGGTCCGGCCGTGGAAGCCGGGCCAGTAGAATGTGCTCTCGAAGGACTCACCCTGGCAACTCCTACAGAAATGTGCCCGGCCAGCGAGCCGGCCGGGACCCTGGATGCCACACGCTGCAGGATAGAAGATAGGAGTCCGGCGTGTCAAACCAAACGGGGTGGCCGAGAAAACGCAAATCCGGCAGCGTTGCGGTGTGAGTGAGGACCAATGTCGACGCAGTCGCTGCCGGATCCACAAAATCTGTAAGCGTCCTGAACAGGCACTTGACCCACTCAGGGGGTCCCGTTCAGAACGCCCCCTTCCTGAGAAGCACCGCCGGCAGTGTCCTGGCAAGAATCTTCACGTCTACACTGAACGACTGCCTTCTGATGTACTCTATGTCCAGCCTCATCCACTCTGTGAAACCGATGTGATTCCTGCCGCTGATCTGCCAGAGACACGTGAGGCCCGGCAGCACGGCCAGCTTCTGCCTCTGCCAGCTCTCGTAGTTGGCGACCTCCGCCGGCAGCGGGGGTCTCGGACCAACCAAGCTCATGTCGCCCCGAAGGACGTTGAACAGCTGCGGGAGTTCATCCAGGCTCGTCCGTCTCAGGAAGCTCCCGAACGACGTGATGCGGGGATCATCACTGATCTTGAACACCGGCCCCTCAAGTTCGTTCAGGTGCATGAGCTTCATCTTCATCTGCTCCGCATCCTGGACCATCGACCGGAACTTGTAGAATTCGAACTCGCGCCCGTCCTTCCCCACGCGCATCTGCTTGAAGAAAACCGAACCTCGGGAATCCAACTTCACCAGGATCGCCAGGACCAGAAACAACGGCGACAGAAGAAGCAGACCGACCACACTGGCCGCGAAGTCCAGCGGTCGCTTCACGTAGCGCCGGTAGAGCTTCCCGCTCCCAAAGCGCTCGCCACCGCGCGCTCCTCGAGCGAACTCCGCAAGCGTCCCGTACCCGAATCTCTCGTCCACGAAATACACAGCTGTCGTATCTCCAGACTCGTGGTGGCCCCGGCAAGAAAAAGCCGGGTGTCGACTGATGTCGCACCCGGCGGAAGATCAACCTGATCGCAGTAGTCTGCCAAGGGTGCTATCGAATCGACGTCGCGGCACTGGGGACCATGAGAACGACCCGCCTGCGCCACCTTCCCAAACGGCTATTCGATTTGAGAAGAAACCCTTAGCAGTCTTGCTATGTGAGTCCTTTCGTTCACGGCTACCCAGTCACTTCCAAGACTCAATGATATTCTATCACAAGCTTTGCCCATTTGTCAACCGCTATCGTCCCTTCTGCCACCCGTCGAGTTCCGCCCGAACGCAGGCCCAGAGCAGCGGAAGGAGGATCTCGTGGCGCCCCCTAAGTGCAATACCCATACCATGTTCAGCGGTCGGCCTGGCGACGACATTGAGCATGGCCCGATAAGGCTCATTCATGTCCAAACCTATGGCCGTGAAGGCCCCGGTCACAGCGCCCAGATTCCGCGCGACTGAGAAGGCCTTCAGGAAAACCTCGGGCAGGATGACCGCTGAGCCGATGTTCACGATCACTCCCCCGTCGAGCCCCCCGACCACCTCCGAGAATATCCTGAAGTCGCGCAGACTGGTATCGCCGATGGCCGCTCCGTCGGCCGAGGCGTGCTGGTGGACGATGTCGGTCCCAAGAGCGACGTGAACCGTCGCCGGGATCCCGAGCCCGTACGCACTCCCGAGTATGCTCGCATCCAGATTGGGGGCCGGCCGCTCACTGAGCGCGCGGCCGAGAGATTCGCCCAACCCCTCACGGTCCTTCGCCCCCCGCGACGTGGCCTCGTTCATCGCGTCCGCCGTATCACTGCACATGCCGAACGTACCCTCCGCAAGATGCCGAGCGACGTTCTCCGAGGTTCTCCCCCACATCGCGATCTCGAAATCGTGTATTGCCCCGGCGCCGTTCGTCGCTATGGCCGTGACAACTCCCCTTTGCATGAGATCGATAAGAAGACGCGACAGACCGCACTTCACAACGTGCGCGCCGAACATCACCACAACCGTGCGACCCTCCCTCGCCGCGCTCGCCAGCGCGCCGACAGCTCTCCTGAAGTCCGTTCCGGCGAAGAGATCGGGCACCGCCCTCAGGAGACTCGACACATCGGGCGCTCGCTCGTCCGGGGTAACGAAGCTGCCAACCTCTATCAACCCACCCCGCTCCTCTATTGACACGCGGCGGAGCCGCGACAGATCGGCTTCTCTGTGACGCGAAGGCATGGTTCCTCCTGTTGTGCTGCACTACTGTTGAACGTTCGCGTGGTCGACGTCCGTCAGTACGGCAGAGATGGAGCCTACGATGACCTTGCTCTTCATAAGAACGGGAATGCACGCCGCGTCATCGGTCAGCCACACGGTCAGCTTGCCCTTCTGGTTGAAGAGCCCGGCGCCCCGCACGAAGGGCTCCACTACTATGCAATCGAACCGGCCGGCGGGCACTCTAACACGCTCCTTACGGAGCACCTTGATCTCGAGCGGGTAGTTCTTCTTGTCAGCATGGTTGTCGATGAACACCGACCGGCCGACGGTGAGATCCATCATGCGCACGTAGTAGAGCGACGAGAGAACGTCCTGCGCCCCGACGGATATCGGAACGAGCCGGCCCTTCTTCTTCGGGTAGAGTGCAACGTGCCGGTCGTGGTCGAACAACACGAGGTCGTGCGCCCGGAAGTCGCCTTCTCGGAGCCGCTTCTCGAACCGGCGCGGGACGAGTTCTCTGGTGTCCAGGTAAGACTCGGCGACGTCCCTCACGGTGAAGAACGCGGAGAAGAACGGATTCGACTCCGCAAGCGAGACGATGCGGTAGCACTCGTAGCCGCGCTCCGTGACGATCTCCGGTATGCCAAGCGTCGCGGTCCCGGCGCTGACGAACCCGTACTTGATCTCGAACGACAGCTTCTCTCCCACACCGAACGGTGGAACGGCGACCTCACCGGAGGGACCAAGCGCCGCGCGGCCACCGGCCGCTCCCACGGAAGTCACCGCTGAGGCAACGGGCAGAACGAAGAGCAGCGCGACGCACAGAAGCACCGCTCCACTCGTCACACGCCTTCGTCTGTGCTCCGTCCCGGCTCTCATTCCTCGTCCTCCGGCTCCCACCCTTGTCTCCCATCGAGGATCCACCGCACCGCCGCGCCCAAGTCCGGCACGTGGGCCGCCACACTGAGGCCGCGTTCGCGCGCCAGCTCACGGTGCGTAGCACCCTTGCCCGTCATCACGAGGACGGCGGGAATGCCGGCCCTGTTGGCGAACTCGACGTCCGTTATCTGGTCACCAATCATCGTCGACTGCGCCATATCGATGTCCAGATCGCGAACGGCAAGCTCCAGCATCCCTAAGGCCGGCTTCCGGCAGGTCGCGTCGCGCGTGTACCGCTCGACGGTCCCGTCGGTGTGGTTCGGGCAGTAGTACGCGCCGGCAAGTTGGGCACCCTCGGCCAGGAGCAGCGACTCAGTGGCCGCGTGCACGGCCGCCATATCCTCCTCGCTCATTAGACCCCTGGCGACCCCCGATTGGTTGCTAATTATCACGGCGAGTACGCCGGCCTCGTTGAGTTCGCGAATGGCGGCGGCCGCAACGTCGATGAGCACGATGTCCTCGGGGCGTGTCACGTAGCCCCGCTCCGAGGTAATGGTCCCGTCCCTGTCCAGAAACGCAGCAGCTCTTCCATTAGTCATCGTTCACCCACGCCGCACTCGCCGGTTCCGCATCAACAGACGCTCCGAGCGCCATGCAGACGAGCGCCGCCAGAAGGCGGCGCCGGCACGGTCTCACGTGTCCTATCAGCCTCAGGAAAACACCCATGAAACTCCGCCCGTCAATCCGCGGCCGTCAAGAGGACTGCCTGAGTCCGTTCGATGAACTCCTGAATGGGGAACCGCTCGCCCGGCCTGAGTTCGACGATCTCGAGGAAAGCGGAATCCGGGAACGCGGCGTCTCGAACCTCGACGGGCGTCATGAGAGACACGGTCGGTATTCCCATCGCCACGGCAAAATAGACAAGGTCGGTGTTGCTTGCCACGAACAGATCGCACTGCCCCAGCAAGCTGACGACGTCCCTCATGCGACGCTGCTGGACCACGATCGGCTCTCTCGCCAGCATCGCCTCGAGCTTCCCGACGAGCCAGTGGTGCTCGGGCGCGGTCAGAAGAATGGCCCTTGCCTGATAGTCCGAGCAGAGCTTGTCCAGAAGGCGCCCCTGCTGCGACACCGAGAGCGACGTCCCTCCACGGCCGGGACCGGGGTCGAAACCCACGAGAAGCTCGTCCTCGCGGGGCTTGCGGAAGTGGACCAGCTGTTCTGCCAGCCTCCTCTCTCGCTCCGGGACCTCCCAGGAGAGCCCGAGACCCGACACGTCGATGCCCATGACCCGCGCTATCTCGATGCCGAGCTGCGCCCTGGTCTGTCCCGAGACGTTGCTGGAGACCTCGAGATTGAGGAACGGATGGCTGTCTTCGCTCTGGAGCCCTCCGCGAACGGGGGCGTGGGAAAGGTAGCAGAGGAACGCGCGTTCGATGTCGAACTCTCTGTCGAGGATGATCGCGATGTCAAACTTGTAGGATCCGATCCGGTGACCGAGCGCGAGCAACTTCGAGAAGCGCCTGATACCACGCGGCAGTGAGTAATCGATGACGCGGTCGACCTCGCCGATCCCCTCCAGGAGATCCTGGTCATCCTCGTGAACCAGTACGGCGATCTTCCCGGTGGGGAATCCGCGCCGCAGCGCCTTCAGTGTCGGCATGGAGAAGAGAGCGCCCGCGACTCCTCTTTCGGGAATCACGAGAATCTTCTCAACGCTGCGGAAGGCCTCTCCGAAGGAGATGGGTTCCGCACGCTTGAACCGCATCAGATACCAGGAGATGATGCGTCCCAGCTTCGAGGGCTGGCGGGCCGGCAGGGCGCGCTCGCTCGCGTGCGCCGCGGCGCCTCCCGCGTCTTCGGGATCCTCCCGGACCGGGAGCGGTTCCTCCAACTGGCTATCGGTCCGACCCTCGGTCGGCAGTTCGTCTGCTGGCATCTTGTCGTCCCCGGACATCATGGCGGACACACGAACCCACGCGGGCGGGCACGCCGTCTAAGCGTTACGCTCCGCGGTGGCAGCATGCGCGCGAGTGCCTGGAACCGCAGTCTCTAGGGGTCACTTCTGCGTCGAAGGCTATCAGACGCGTCTCTCGAGTGTCAACCGTTTTCTCCCAAGCTAACCTCATGCGGGACAAGCACTTTCGGCGAAACGACCGCCACCCCGAGCCCGGTCTCTGGTAAACTCCGAAACACCATGACCAGACATCGCACAGGAATGCACGAACTCAGTACGACGCGCCGACCGACGGCGCCCCGCGCGAATCACCGCGCGGGGCTCAGAGGGGCACTCGCCTCAACGGGCGCCGTCACACTGACGGTCCAGGTTCTCCTGCTGAGAGAGCTGATGATAGCGTGGCAAGGGAACGAGATGTCGTTCGGCATCGTCATGACCGTCTGGCTCGTAGCCGGGGGGATCGGTAGTGCCGCGTACGGCCTCGTGTCGAGCAAGGTAGCTCCCACCAGAGCCAACCTTGCTCGCGGCCTCATGGCGCTCGGGATCCTCGCCCCGACCGCCCTCTTCGCAGCGCGTGCCCTGAGGGGAGCCATGGGACTTACCGCGGGAGAGATCTCCGGATTCGCCCCTCTGGTACTCGCGTCCCTTCTCTCGCTCGCCCCGTTCACGATCGTCGCCGGGCTGTTGTTCGCGCTGTCGACGTCGGTCGTGCATCGCGAATCCCGCGGCGGCCGAATCGCCGCGGGAGAGGTCTATCTGGTGGAAGCGATCGGCGCCGCCGCCGCCGGACTCGTCGTGAGTTTCGTTCTGCTTCCCAGACTCAGCCCGGTCTCGATCGCGTTTCTGGTGACGCTTCTCGCGAGCTGCGTGTCCCTCCGACTCGTCCTCTCCTCGCAGTCGGTATCCTCGCGTGGGCGCCCGGTGAAGACACTTGCCGCCGGGGTCGTCCTCGCCGTGGCCTCGGCGGTGCTTGCCGGTCCGCCGTCCACGCGGCTCGACGATGCTTCGGTGCGAGCGCAATGGCGCGACATCGGCTTCGTGTCCCAGACGAACTCCGTCTACGGGAGAATCGTCACTGCCAGCATCGGCAGTCAGAAAAGCATCTATGAGAGCGGCGTGCTCGCCGCCTCGGCGCCCGACAGACTGAGCGCCGAGGAGACGGTGCACCTGCCGATGCTCGTGCACCCGGCGCCGTCTCGCGTGCTTCTTTTGGGAGGGGGCCTCGGGGGCGCCGTGGGCGAGATTCTCAAGCACCCGGATGTCACCCGCGTCGACTACGTCGAGCTGGACCCGGAACTGATCCCAGCGGCCAGGCGGGCGTACGGCGAGGCCATGACGGACGGGCTCGACGACGCCCGTGTGAAGGTGCACTTCGCGGACGCCCGTTTCTTCGTCAAGCGCGCCACCGCACCCTACGACGTCATCATAGTGGGGGCTCCCGACCCAACGACCGCCCAGCTCAACAGGTTCTACACGGTTGAATTCCAGCGGGAGGTCAGCCGCATCCTTGCCGACGACGGCGTTCTGGGGTTCTCCGTCCAGTCGGCCGAGAATTACATCGGCGCAGAGCTGGCCGCGTTCCTCGCGTGTCTGAAAGCAACGACCGAATCCGTCTTCCCCGCCGTCGCCATGTATCCGGGCGACCCGTGTCACATCGTGGCCTCGCGGTCAGGAGCCGCATTCACGCGGGACGCCCTTGTCCTGAGTGAACGCGTGAGCGAGCGCGGGCTCGACGTCGCATACGTGCGCGACTACTACCTCTCAGACAGGCTATCGGTCGAGAGGGTCGCGTCCTTCGACTCGGCACTCAAGGATATGCGCTCGCGAGTGAACACCGACCTGTCTCCGGCGGCGTACTACCTGAGCATGGTACTGTGGAACAGACAGTTCTCGGGCGCCCCCCGCGTGCTCCTGGCCGCGCCCCGCTTCATCACGGAGAGAAACGCCATTCTGCTGAGCCTTGCCCTCATCGTTGTTCTGGCCGCGCCGTCGCTTCGGCGCCCAGGATCTGAACGCTTACGATCGCGCGCGGTCATGGCCGCGGTCTTTCTGGTCGGAGCAACCGAGATGAGCCTGGAGCTGACGGCTCTCCTGGCGTTTCAGAGCATCTACGGCTACGTCTACCAGAAGCTCGCGCTCATCGTTGCCGCGTTCATGGCCGGCCTCGCGCTCGGGGGCTGGCTGGGCACGAAGGCAGCCGCGCGTGGAGCCGACGCGAGGTCGTTCGTGGCGCTGCAACTCCTCATCGCGGCGGTCCCGATCGCTCTCGGTGCCACCCTGACGCGCGTCGCGGCCCTCCCAACCGAGCACCTGCATACCTGGGCGGCGCTCTTTCCACTGATCGTTGTTGGCGCCGCGCTGCTGGCCGGACTGCAGTTCCCCCTGGCCGCGAAGCTCATGTCACGAGAGCGCCGGAACGTCGGTGCCGTTGGCGGCAGGCTGTACGGCGCCGATCTCCTGGGTGCCGCGGTCGGCGCGATCGCTACAACGATCTTCCTGCTGCCGATACTGGGAACCGCGGGTTCGATGCGCGCGCTGACCATCGTGAACCTCGCCGTGTTCGCGTCGCTCGCTCTCTCTCTCGTCCCGGGGCGACTGGGGCGGCCTGTCTGACCACCCGAACGGCCTGCACCATCCGCTTCCTGCTTCCTTAGGCGGGCGCTCCGGATTCGTACGTGAAGGCGCCCCCGACGCTCACCGTCGGGGGCACCTGTGTATCTTCCGTGTTCGTGTGTTCACAAGCACAGGGGTCAGGCGCCGGCCACGCCCTGAGCAGAAGACCACTCACTCACGAGCGACCCCCTGCCACGCCGGCAGCTCCTACCTGTACATCGCCTTGATCGCTCCCCACGTCGTCGCCTCAACGGGAGATGACTGGCAGCCCGTGCAGACCGCGTCGAGCGCACCGATCATCTCGCCACCCTCGCCGGCCCCGATATGCGGCGACTCAGTATCATCCAGACACACGTGGTAGTCGTATCCGGCCGAGCCGAAGAAGTCGCAATAGAACGGCTCGGACGAGATGTTCCCATACAGGCCCGTGAGGTCGTCCAGAGACCCACCGTACTCCTGAGGGCCCACTCCCGAGTCCGGGAACATCTGGTCGTTCCAGAAGACGTTGCAGTAGGAGATGGTCGGCGTCGCGATATAGGCGTGGATACCGTACTTGCCGTTGTTGGTGACCGCCGTGTTGTGGATCTCGGCGTTGCCGCCGCTGACATAGACGCCGTAGTCGAAGTTGTCGACGAGCGTGCACCTCTCAATGATGACGGGCTGGGCTCCGTTACCGTAGATGAACATACCGTTGTGCGAGCCGCGAGCCACGACAACACGCTCGAACATCGGCGCGGAGTCGGCACTGCTGCCCTCGGTCCGAACCACGATACCGGTGGCGCTGTTCTCGATGCTGACGTCCGTCACCGTCGGACTCGCCGCGTCGAGGCAGCAGATGCCCGCGGCAAGGTTCCTGCCGTCGCCGTCATCCATGAGCCCCTTGTCCCTCGAATCACCGCCCACGATCGTCACATTCGAGATGAGCATGCTCCGGCTGACGTTCTGAAGGAGGATACCGTACTCGGCATGCGTGTGGTCGATCTCGACGTCGCTCCCGTCAGCTCCCAGAAGAACGATGTCGCTCGAAATCCCTACGATCGCGTCCCGAACCCCCAGCGGCGTGTTGAACGAGTGAACACTGTCGTACGTGCCGCTCATGACGAGGACGGTGTCGCCGGCGTCAGCGAGAACCACCGCCTGCTGGATCGCCGTGATACCCAGCTCTTCGTCCGGCACCATGATCGTGACCGCTCCGGCAGCCGCGGCCAGCAGGCTGATCAGAAGCGTCAAGAGGACAAAACGCATCAGCATCCTCCTTCTTGTTTCAAGAGAGGGGTACAATCCAAGGTCGCCGACGACCCCTTTGGGGACGCCTACAACCAGTGACTCTAGTGCAAACGGGCGCGGCTGTCAACACCGTCGTGCGTCACTGCCAGACACCGTCCACGGCCGCTCCGCACTCCGAACACCGCCCGTCGACCAGTCCCCTCACCTCCACCGTGTATCCGATCCTGTGGATCAACTCTGCCGAGCAGGCGGGGCAGTATGTGTTATTCGCCTCGTGCCCGGGCACGTTCCCTATGTAGACGTACTCGAGCCCCTCCTCGAGGGCGATACGACGCGCTTCTTCGAGCCTCTCGACCGGCGTCGGAGGGAGATTCTGCAGCTTGTGCTGCGGATGGAAGCGGGAAAAGTGCAGTGGCACATCGGCGCCCAGACTCTCGCGAATCCACCGGCACATCGCTCTGAGTTCCTCCGGGTCGTCGTTCCTGCCGGGCACAAGCAAGGTGGTGATCTCCAGGTGCACGCCCTCCTCCCTGAGTATTCTGAGCGTGCGAAGTACGGGCGCCAGCGAACCGTCCGACATGTCGGCGTAGTATTCCTCCGTGAAACCCTTGAGATCGATGTTGGCCGCATCGAGGTACGCACAGAGTTCCCTCAGCGGCTCGGGCATAATGTAGCCGTTGGAATGATAGACGTTCCGGATGCCCTTGGCGTGCGCGAGTCTCGCGCAGTCCAGCATGTACTCGTAGAAGATCGTGGGCTCCGAGTACGTATACGCGATCGACGGACTTCCGCTCCTGACGGCGGCGGCCACGACTTCTTCCGGCGGGAGATCGTAGTTGGCCAGCTCCTCCGGCCGCGCCTGAGATATGTGCCAGTTCTGGCAGAACTTGCAGTCCAGGTTGCAGCCGGCCGTCGCTATTGAGAACGCCGTGGTCGTCGGGAGGAAGTGGTAGAAGGGCTTCTTCTCGATGGGATCAACGTGAAGGGCGCAGGGATTACCGTAGGTCAGCGTGTAGTAGACGCCGTCCCTGTTCTCCCTCACCCCGCAGTACCCGCGGCCCCCCGGGGCCACGACGCATCGCCTCGGACAGAGGCCGCACCTCACCCAGTTCCCGTCGAGGCTTTCCCAGTACGACGCCACCCGGGGACGCGTGAACCCAACCACGGCCGCACCCGACCCGCCCGCTGCCAGACCAATGATCCCCGACACCGCTACGAAAGCGGCGACTGCGATCAGGAGGACCGCCCATGGACCGTGTCTCTCTCTCATATCCGCCTCTGCTTGCCGCTCCACCCAGGAACCAAAGCGATATCCCCGCGGGAGAACCTACTCCTCTCCGAAGACCTCGGCCGTGAACCTGAGAATGGTGACACCCTCCTGCTTCCAGGAATCCTGCGGAAGCCCCGCCTTCATGCAGGTGTGCTCGAGGAAGGTCTCACGATCCCAACCGTAGTCGGTCGCCACCTGTGGCAGAAGAAGACCGCTGCGCCCTCCATGCTGTATGATGAGGCCGTGAACTCCCACCTCGATCTCGGACACGTCCTCGACCACGGTGAGGGGCGACATCACTGAGATCTCCACGGTCAGCTCATCGAGTTCGTCGGCACTCACCGGGGGAAAGCGCGGATCATGGAACGCCGCCTGCACGGCCATCTCCATGACCGTCTGTTCGAGCGGTTTGTACGCGCGCACGTGTCCGATACATCCGCGGAGAACACCGCGCTTCTCCAGTGTGACAAAGGCCCCGCATTCGGTTTGGAGGGTCTTCGAGGTGAACTCAGCGGGCGGCGGCCAGTTCCCGGCGAGCTCGGCGGCCATCGAGCGTCTGGCCAGCGACAGGAGCGCGCTCCGCTCATCCCCCGTGAGCCCCTCGTACGGAGCGTCGTCCGTCGCCACGTCGGAACTCGCAGACTCGACGCCGGTCGCGCCGGCGGTGGACTCATCCCCGCTCTTCGCCGTGGGCGCACCGTGAAGCACCGCCGCCATGTAGCCAACCACCTGCGACTTGTCCCCGGTGACATCTCCGGACGTCGCGTAACCAACGACCGTCGAGGTGCGCGCTCCGAATTCACGCGCCGCCATCATCACGGCCGCCGTAGGCCCTCCCCCGCAGGCTTCGCACTCGCCGCGTGCGAGCGACGCAAGCAGTCCCTCCGGATCGAAGTCCTCAATCGCCTGGATCACGTGCGAGTCCAGTTCGACGGCCTCGTCGTGGCTGTGGTAGTGGGACAGGTCGGTACTCGCAACCAGGAGCACCCGCTTGCCCGCGGACCCTCTGACCGCGCCGACGATCCGGGAAGCGAGCTGACGCACCGCGACCTCGCTCTGGTCCCCCATCACGATCGGAACTATGTGGAAGTCGCCGAGCGCTCGTTGGAGGAACGGCACCTGTACCTCGAGCGAGTGTTCCTCCGAGTGGGCGCGCGGTTCGAAACCGGAACCTCCGGAGGGATCGGCGATCCCGTCGGCCAGTTCGCGGTCCACCGGAACGACGCCCAGAGGCGTCTGGTACCCGACGCCTCCGAACACCGAAGCGCCCCGGAAGGGAAACCTGTGTGAGGGCGCAACCACGACCACCGTGTCGAACGACATTCCCCTGACACACGCGTAGGCGCGTCCCGCCACCGCCCCCGAGTACACGTACCCCGCGTGCGGCGAGATGATCCCCACGATCTCCCCGTCGAGCTCCCGCGTGCCGGCGGCATCGAGGAATCCGTCGACGTCGTCGGCCAGCACTTGGGGATCTGCCGGGTAGAACGCTCCCGCCACAACCGGGCGGCGCACCTCACCGGCCGTTTCCTCTCTCTCCACTTTCACGTTTCCATCGCCTCCTTCGGCGCCGCATCCGGTGGCACAGAGAAGAAGCGCCAACAGAACCGCCGGAACGCATGTATGCTCTCTCTTCATGACCGTGAGCTCCCTTCCAGGACGGTGTCCCTCAGGAAATGCTCGTCGTCTCTCTCCGGGAAGTCCTCCATCCAGTGGAGTCCCCTCGACTCCTTCCGCAGCCGTGCACTCGCGATTATCAGCTCCCCGACCAGCGAGATGTTCCTGAGTTCGAGAAGGTCGCGGCTGACGGGATAACGCGCAACGTAGTCGGCGATCTCCGCCTTGATGGCGGACATCCGAAGGGCGGCGAACTCAAGCCTCCTCTCGGTCCGGACGATCCCGACGTAATCCCACATGATCCGACGAACGATGTCCCAGCTGTGATCGATGAGCACGCCCTCCGGGACAGGACCGGCCTTACGCCCCGACCACTCCGTCCCGGCGGCTTCCGGAGACACGGACGCACCGTTGTCGAACGCGTCCACGGCCGATCTGGCGGCTCGCTCGCTGAACACGACCGCTTCCAGAAGGGAGTTCGAGGCCAGTCTGTTCGCGCCGTGCATACCCGTGTGGGCGACCTCGCCGATCGCGTACAACCCCGGCAGGTCTGTTCTGCCCTCGAGGTCGACGGCGACACCACCGCACACGTAGTGCGCCGCGGGAACGACCGGCACCGGCTCCTTCGTCATGTCGATCTCGAGCTTCAGCAGATGTCCGTTTATGTTCGGGAAACGCGACCTCACCTTGTCCGGGTCGAGATGGGTCAGATCCAGATGGACGTGCTTGTCGCCCGTCTTCTTCATCACCCGGTCGATGGCGCGCGCGACTATGTCCCTGGGCGCCAGATCCTCCCTGGGATGTTTGCCCTCCATGATCCTCTCACCGCTCAAGGTCCTGAGCACGGCGCCCTCGCCACGCACGGCCTCCGAGATGAGAAACGACTTGACGTCGTGGTGATACAGACAGGTGGGATGGAACTGGATGAACTCCATGTTGCGCACGGGCACACCGGCCCGGTACGCGATGGCGATGCCGTCACCGCTCGCGATGTCGGGATTCGTCGTGTAGAGGTAGACCTTCCCGCACCCTCCTGTCGCAAGCGCCGTAACTGAAGCTACGACGGTCCTCACCACACCCGCCTCGATGTCCAGCACGTGAACGCCGACGCACCTCCGTCCCTCCGCCGACTCGTCGACGACTACGTCGATCGCGACGTGGTCTTCCCACACCTCGATGTTCGGGGACGAATGGACCGCCGAAAGGAGCGCCGTCTCGATCTCCTTGCCCGTCATATCGGCCGCGTGCACGATGCGCCGGGTCGAGTGGCCGCCCTCTCGCCCAAGCGAGAAGTGCTCGGAACCGTCGTCGGCGACCTCGGTCGAAAACCGCGCGCCCCACGACATGAGCCGGGCCACGGCTCCGGGGCCGCTGCGGACAGCGATCTCGACCGCCTCGCGCCGACAGAGACCGACGCCCCCGACAAGCGTGTCACGGATGTGCTGCTCGAACGAGTCGGTCCCCTCGACGACGGCGGCTATACCACCCTGCGCCATGTTGGTCGCCGACTCCGCGTCGTCTTTCTTCGTAACGACGATAACGCGGCCCCGCTTCGCGACCGAGAGCGCGAACGTCAGACCGGCAATTCCGCTGCCGACGACTACGAAGTCGGCGGATTCGTGAGCCCGTTCGGCCGGCAAGCGTTCCTCCCGTTGAGATGCCTCACAGCACGTTCTTGCACAAGGGCATTTGCGCTCCTGGCGGCCACTTCGCACACCGACCGCTCAGGGATGATCTGCACTTCGATGTTCCAGAGTGGTCAGCACTCCAACATCCGTGTCAGGGCGCTCTGCGCCCGGATGCGGACGTCGTCCGGCACGACTATCTCGTGTTCCTCGGTGTCCAGGGCCCATACCACACCCGGCAGGTCGATCATCTTCATGTCCCGACATACGGCGAACGGCGATAGCGGGTAGAACCGCTTCCCCGGGTGGTCGCGCTTCAGTCTGTCGATGAGCCCTATCTCGGTACCCACTATCAGGCTGTCGTGCTCGGCCGCGAGGTTTACCATGCCCTCCGTCGACGCGACGAAGTCGGCCATCGAAATAACGTCCGGCGGACACTCCGGGTGCACCACGATCGGCGACTCCGGGTGCGCGGCGGTCGCGACGACCACGTCCTCAGGAACGAACATGTCATGCACGTAGCAGTAACCGTCCCAGGGGATTATCGTCTTGTCCGTCTGAGAGGCCACGTATGCGGCGAGGTTCCTGTCGGGAACGAAGAGGATCTCGTCTGCGTCCAGCGATTCGGTGACGCGCACGGCGTTCGATGATGTGCAGCACACATCGCTCTCGGCCTTCACGGCGGCTGATGTGTTCACGTAGCAAACCACCGGGGCCCCGGGGTGCTCGGCCTTGAAGACCCTGAGCTGCTCGGCCGTTATCATGTCGGCCATCGGGCAGCCCGCGGACAGCGACGGCAGAACGACCCTCTTGGATGGATTGAGTATCTTCGCGCTCTCGGCCATGAAGAGCACACCACACAGGACAATGAGCTCGGCATCGCTGGTCGCCCCGAGCTGGGCGAGAACGAGTGAGTCGCCGACGGAATCCGATACCCTCTGGACCGCATCGACTTGGTAGTTGTGTCCGAGGATGACGGCGTTTCTCGTGTGCTTGAGTTCCTCGCAGCGTGCGACGAGCTCCGCCTCAGACATCCTCGCGTACTCCTCGAACTTCATTGTTCCCTCCGTCTCAAGAGAACTCCGTTGAGAGCCTCCACCAGGAGCTCCTTCCCACGCGTGATCTCGAGCTCAATGCCAAGTGCCACGAGCGGAACGCGGGACCGCCATGGCCTCAGCCTGACGGCGTCCTTCTCGGTGGTCAGTATCGTGTCCGCGCCAACCTCGCGGGCGGCCTCGACGACGACGTCGACGTCGTCCCCGGAGTAGTTGTGGTGGTCGGGCAGCGCCAGACGGCCCCGGACGTTCATCCTGAGCCTCGCGAGTGTGCGCTCGAAGTCCAGCGGGTCCGCGATGCTCGACAGCGCCAGACAACTGCACTTCCTGAGATCGGCCGCCCTGACGGTGTCACCAGTTCCGACGTCCCAGAACACTACCGGCTTCATCCTTGTCTCGATCACCGCCGCGGATGGAGCCAGCGGGCCCAGCGCCCCGATGACGCGGTCGGCTCCGGCCGCGCGATCGCACCTCGTCGCTACCAGGACATCGGCACGCCCAACGCCCGAGGGGTGCTCACGGAGAGGACCACCTGGAAGAAGGTGTCCATTCCCCACGGGAGCTGCGGCGTCCACGGCCAGGATGTCCAGATCCCTCGCCAACTGCACGTGCTGGAACGCATCGTCCAGTAGTATAACATCTGCTCCCAACTCTTCCACAGCGAGTCGAACACCCATGCGCCGGCGCTCAGACACGACGATCGATACGCCTTCCATCACGAGCGCCATCATGTATGGCTCGTCGCCGGCGTCGCGCCACTTGACGAGGGATCCCTCGCCCCGGGACACCACGAGGGGGCCCTTGGAGCGCCGGCCGTATCCGCGGCTCACGACGGCGACCTTCCGGCCCTTCCCCGCCAGGTGCCTGGCGAGGTACATGGTCAGGGGCGTCTTTCCCGCCCCCCCCGCTACGAGGTTCCCCACGGATATGACGGGGACATCGAAGCGGGCGGGTCTGATCGCCCTGACCCACAGCGACACGGCGGCGCCGATCCCGTACAGCACTGACAGGAGAACGAGCACGCCGGCGACCGCCACGTTCAGCCCCTCGGGCTCGTCCCGACCCATCGCGAGTCCGCGCCACCAGTCGACGAACCTCGCGAGCCCGGTCAGGGCCGCGGGCTCCTCGCTCAGCTTCCGGCTGGGATCATCCCGATGCGCCATCAAGCACCCCGATCGATTCCAGGAATCCGACAGTGCGCGCGGTCGCGCCCCGCCGTTCGGCCACGGCTCTAGGCGCCCTGGCGCGCGACCGCCTCTTCGGCCTCTGCGTTCACACGACCGAGCGCCGCCTCAAGCAGGGCCGCCTTCTCCTCGAACGGAGCGAACTCGTCCCACTCGAGCGGCTCACCATAAACGACAGCGACGCGGGAGAAAGGCAACGGGACCATGAAGCTGTCCCAGCTCGACAGCCGTCTTGCGCGGGCCGCGGCCACACCAACCGGGACCAGCGCCCCACCCGACTTCTCCGCCAGGTAGAATATGCCCCGCTTGATGCTCCGGGCGGGGCCCTTCGGGCCGTCAGGCGTGATCGCGAGGTCGAGCCCCTCGACCGCCCTCGCGAGCATGCGCAGCAGCCCTCTGGCGGAGCCCCTGGTCGACGAACCGCGCACAACACCGTAGCCGAACGCCGTCATCAGCCGCGCGCTCATCTCCCCGTCCCGGTGCCACGACGAGAGCACCTGAATACTCCTTCCCCTGCAGATGTACTCCAGAGGAAGCAGCACGCCGTGCCAGAACGCGAACACCACCGGCCGCCCGGATTCGTGGACGCGCTCCACGCGCTCGACGTGGATCTCGGTCGCGCGCCAGGTGGCGCCCAGCAGACGCACCAGAACCGGCCCTACAAGCCCGACCGATGCTACGAGGATCCTGTCCACTACGGACAGCTTTGTCCTCCCGGGGCTCATTCTACGCCACCGATCATGTCCAGGACCATTCGCGCGACCCTGTCGCTCGCACCGGGGTCGCCGAGTTCGCGCCGGACGTCGAGCAGGTCGTGGGACATCCCCTCGCGAAGGACCGGATTGGTCAGGAGCGGGGCGACCTCCCGAGCCATGCGAACGGCGGTCGCGTCTCCCTGCACGAGTTCCGGCACGATCTTCCTGTTCGCCACGACGTTGACGAGCCCTATGTGCGGGACCTTTACCAGCGCACGGCCGACCACGTAGGACAACCACGCCAGCCTGTAGACAATGACCATCGGTGTGCCCAGACACGCCGCTTCCAGCGTCGCGGTCCCGGACGATATCAGGAGAGCGGTCGCTCCACGCATAACCTCGTGCACGGCGCCAGGTGGCAGTACCTCCACACCCAGACGCGCGGGGTCGCCATTCCGGACCAGAAACGCTTCACTGATCCCGTGTGCGCGCCCGAGCCGAACGGTGAGGCCGTCTATCTCATCCCGCAGAAGCTCGACGGCACCCAGCATCGCGGGCAGAAGCCGCTCGATCTCGTGTTTGCGACTGCCAGGGAGAAGTCCGAGCACCACCCCGTCCGGTGAAGCGGCGTGAGGCGGATCGGTCAGGGCCGGCTCCTCGAGCAGCGGGTGCCCCACGAAGTCAACGTCCACACCCCGCTCCCGATAGAACTCGACCTCGAACGGGAAGATGACGGCCATGCGGTCCACACGGGCCGCTATCTTCCGCACCCTTCCCTCCCCCCACGCCCAGACCTGCGGGCTTACGTAGTAGAGGACGCGCACTCCGATCCGGCGGAGCCGCTTGGCAAGCATGAGATTGAAACCGGGGTAGTCAACAAGAACGGCCAGGCGCACGTCTCTCTCGGACGCGAGAGCAACGAGACGGTCCATGGCGCTTCTCAGGAACGGAATGTGACGCAGCACCTCTACGAGACCTACCACCGCGAAGTCGTCACAGTGGTAGACAAGCTCACAACCGGCGTCGCGCATCCGGTCGCCACCGACACCGAATGTGGCGATCGCGGGGTCGAGCTCGCGCAGCCGCTCGACGACCTTGGACGCGTGAAGATCGCCGGAGGCCTCACCCGCAACCACGAGCACCGCGTTTCGCACTGTGGTCATCGCAGCCTCCGATACTCTCTCCGTGCCGGAGACGTCGGAACCTCTGTTGAGGAAGCGATCGTCAACGCCGCCGCTAAGGCCCGGCCCGGCTAGCCAATCTGCTGGAGGATCTCCATCGCAACCTCGAGCGCGCGAAGACCGTCTTCCCCGCTAACCAACGGCGCCGAGCGCCCGGACGCGGCGTCGACGAAGGCGCCCAACTCCAGTTCGAGTGAATCCTGCGAGTCCAGCGGCAGGTCCTCGTAGTCGACGACGTCCGCGAGACCGCCCTCTATCTCACCCGAGGCGATCCGGCGAAGCTTGTCCTCTGACACTCCCTTCCTGCGGAAGACCTGCGCCCTCGGCGTGAGCGTGTCGACGGTGACATAGGCGTCGGGCTGGAAGAAGCGGATCTTCCTCACCTTCTCTCGGGACACTCTGCTCGCCGTGATGTTGGCCACACAACCGTCCGCGAAGGAGAGCCGTGCGTTCGCGATGTCGATGGACGGCGAGAGCACCGGGATGCCCACTGCGTCAATCGACGTGACGTCCGAGTCGACGGTCCCCAAGATTAGATCGATGTCGTGGATCATGAGGTCCAGCACCACCGCTACATCCGTCCCCCTGGGAACGAAGACACCCAACCTGTGCACCTCTATGAACTTGGGCGCGTCCAGCACGACCATGGCCGCGCGGACTGCCGGGTTGAAGCGCTCGATGTGCCCGACCTGCACCACCAGGCCCTTCTCGCGCCCCAGGTCGACGATCTCTCTCGCCTCGTCGACGGTCTTGGCAACGGGCTTCTCGATGAACACGTGGACACCGGCCTCAAGACAGCAACTCGCCACCTTGTGGTGCGAGACGGTCGGCGTCGCGATGCTGACCGCGTCCACACCTCCGAGGAGCTCCCCGAGGTCCGCGATGGCCGTCGTCCCGTACTCACTCGCAATCTCGGCTGCCCTCGCGGCGTCGCTGTCGTGGACGCCCACGAGCTCACAGGCACCGAGTTCCGAGAAGACCCTCGTGTGGAACCTCCCCAGATGACCCACCCCCACAACTCCGACTCGGAGCATCTTGAACCCTCCGTAGCGCTCTTGCCACCAGCCACCTGCCGGCAGAGCACGAGATTCGGCGTGCGAAAAAGCAGGGGCTCCCCCCGCTTCTTCGCACGCGTCCAGTGTCGCGAGCCTACTTGATAATACCTCGAGTCGAGTTCTCGATGAACCCGACGAGTCGCGAGATCTCAGCGTTCATGGGAAGCATGGACCTGATGCGCTCGACCGCCTGCGTCGTGTTCAGGTCAGACAGGTAGAGTATTCTGTACGCCTTGCGGAGGTAGTTCAACGACTCCTCCGAGAAGCCTCGCCGCAAAAGGCCGATGGTGTTCATCTCGATCGGGCGAGTCGGGACACCGCCTATCTTGAGATAGGGAGGCACGTCCTTGGTCACGCGGCACGCTCCGCCGACGTAGCTGTGAGTCCCGATATGGACGAACTGCTGCACGGCAGTCATGCCGCCGATGATGGCGTAGTCCTCGACGATCACGTGGCCGGCCAGATTGACCGCGTTCGTGATAACCACGTGGTCCCCGATGACGCAGTTGTGAGCCACGTGCGCGTACGCCATGACCAGCGTGTCGCTACCCACGCGCGTTGGCTCATCGTCCTCTCCGGTCGTCGCCCGATTGACCGTCGCGAACTCACGGATGGTCGTGCGGTCCCCGATGACAAGACGTGTCACCTCACCGTGGTACTTCAGGTCCTGCGGATCGGTCCCGACAACCGCCAGGTGACCCAGCACGCAGTCCTCGCCAATGGTCGTGTTCTTCTCCACCAGGGCCATCCCACCCACAACGGTCCCGCGACCTAGCTCTACGTCGCGGCCGATGATGGCGAACGGACCTATGCAGACGCCCTCGCCTATCCGCGCGCTCTCGTGTACTACTGCTCTCTCGTCTATGCCAGTCATGTAACTCTAGGTCTCTCTTTCCACGACCTGTGACCACAGGTCGCCGTCGGCCACAAGCTCGCCTCTGACGTAGGCGGCCCCATGCATCTTGCATGTCCCGCCACGTAACCTGAGGAGCTCAAGCTCGAAGCGCACGGAGTCGCCGGGGCGCACCGGCCGCCTGAACCTCGCCTTGTCGATGCCCATGAAGTAGACGAGTTTCTTCTCGCACTCTTCCATCCTCGACAGAAGCAGAAAACCGCCGACCTGTGCCATCGCCTCCACCAGAAGTACGGCGGGAACGATCGGATGGCCGGGGAAGTGCCCCACGAAGAACCACTCGTTCACGGTGAAGTTCTTCATGCCGATAACACGCTTGTCGTCGAGTTCGAGTATCTTGTCGACCAGCAGGAACGGGAAGCGGTGCGGAAGTATCTGCTCGATGGCGTCGATGTCCCAACCCGTCGTGCCGCCGTACTTGATCTTGCCTTGCTGGATCGCGCTCCGAAGCCGGTCGACGAACTGGACGTTAGTGGAGTGACCCGACTTCGACGCGTAGACGTGGCCGCGCAGAGGCATCCCCAGAAGCGCGAGGTCACCCAGCAGATCGAGAATCTTGTGCCGGACAAACTCGTCGGGGAATCTGAGGGCGCCTTGATTAACGATACCGTCCGTGCCGACGACGATGGCGTTCTCAAGACTGCCGCCTTTGATGAGCCCCATCTTCTGAAGATCCTCAACGTCGCTCTGCAGCGCGAACGTCCGGGCTGGGGCGATCTCCTCGAGAAACGTCTTCTCGGTGATCTCGAAGCTGGCGTACTGCGTACCGATGGTGGCGTTCTCATAGTCGATTATGAAAGAGAGCTTGAAGCCGTCGTACGGGCTCGCGGTAATCTGAACATCTCCGTCATCGAACGAAACAGGTTCGGTGATCTCCAGATACTGGAGCGGAGCATTTTGTTCAACGATCCCGGCCTTGGTCAGTATGCCAACGAACGACTCGCAGCTGCCGTCCGTGGGTTCGGCGGGTTCGTCGGCGTCCAACTCCACGATGGCGTTGTCGATGCCCAGACCCGCGAGCGCGGCGAGCACGTGTTCGACGGTGTGGATCTTCACGCCCTTCAGCGAGAGCGTCGTACGACGGAGGTTGCCGCCGCTCAAAGCAACGTGCTTGATGGAAGCCGGAATCTCCGGAGCACCCGGCAGGTCGACTCTCACGAACACGACACCGTGGTCTGGAGGAGCCGGTTTGAACGAAACCGTCACCTCCTGGCCAGTGTGGATGCCGACGCCCGAATACGAACAGCCGCTCTTGAGTGTTCTCTGCCGCGTCCTGAGCATCAGATCTCCTCGTCCGGACACTCGCGCCCATCCTCGGTCCGGCCACCGCCTGCCGTGCCGGCGGCGCCCCCGCGTTCCGAGACACTCTCGAGCTGGCTTATACGGGACTCCAGGCCCCTGACCTTCTCGACGAGTTTGGGGAGGTGCTCGACGAACGCGTACAACCGCTTCGCCGCGGAGTGCTTTCGGGCAGGATACCCCGATACGCGTTCGCCCGACGGAACCGACTTGGTCACGCCGGCCTGCGCGGCCACCATCGCGCCGTCCCCTATCTCTATGTGCCCGACGATTCCGGCCTGACCGGCGAGGATGACTCCCTTGCCGATCCTGGTGCTTCCGGAGATACCGGCCTGGGCAACGACTATCGAGCCTTCCCCGATCACCACGTTGTGAGCCACCTGGACCAGGTTGTCTATCTTGCTGCCGCGACAGATGCGCGTCGAACCGAGAGTCGCTCTGTCAACGCAGACGTTCGTCCCGATCTCAACGTCGTCCTCGATGACAACGTTCCCGATCTGAGGGACCTTCGTGTGCGAACGAGCAGAGAGGGCGAACCCGAAGCCGTCGCTTCCAATGACGGTTCCGGAGTGAACAACGACACGGTCCCCCAGAACGCACCGGTTGCGTATCGTAACGTTCGGGTAGATCGTCACGTCCTGCCCCAGTACCGCCGACGTGCCCAGGAACGATCCGGCGTGGATCGCGGCCCCATCCCCAATGGTCACGTCGTTCATCACGACGACATTGGCGCCGATCCTGACCCTCTCACCCAGCGTTGCCGACTGGGCGACTACCGCGGAGGGGTGAACCCCCTCGCTCACGACGTCACCCTCCGGGGCGAAGAGAACCATAGCCCTCGCGAAAGCGTCGTAGGGATCGTCCGCAACGAGGAGTGAGGTACTGCAGTTATGCGATCCGGCCGCGTAGCTCCGGGATACTACGACCGCCGACGCTGACGTGTCCGCCACGTACTTCTCATAGCCGGGGTTGGAGACGAAGGTCAGTTCACCTTCACGCGCTTCCTTGATCCCCGCGACACCGGTGAGTTTGGTGGAGCCGTCACCGATGACCTCACACCCGACGAAATTCGCTACCTCTGCGAGGGTAATGCTCATTCCCGCTCCGGATAATGACGGAAAGAAAACGGAGACCGTGCTATTCCTCCGTCCCGTTGAGCTTGTCGAGCACCTCCTGGGTGAGGTCGGTGGAGGGAGCGGCGTAGACGATGCCCATGCGCGCCGCGTCGAAGATCATCACATATTCGCCGTCGACGCCAATGTCCTCCAGTATCCCGTTGATCCTGTCGAAGATCGGCTGCCAGAGCTCGGCCTCGCGCTGCGCGGCGAGGCCACCGGTACCCCATACTCCATTCAGGAACTCCTCGAACTCCAGCTGCTTCCGCTGGATCGCCATCTCCTTCTCACCGGCCGCCTCATCAGAGAGCAGAAGCCGCTGGTTCTTGAACTCGATTATCAGTCCCTCTATCTCCTGCTCGTGCTCGCGGGCCTGGGTCCGCCAGTCGGCGACGCTGGCCTCCAACTGCGCATCGAGATCCCTGGCGCCGACGTACTCGAGCCTGAGCTGCTCGGAGTTGATATAGCCTACGTCGTCCGAGCACCAGGCACTCGCAGAGAGGAGCATGACGAACGCCGTGACGACGACAGGAATGCGGCAGTAGTATCTCATCAAGAGAACCTCCGTGTTCGCCCGGCAACGTCCGGACGTCTATAGGATAGTCGCGCTAGAAATCGAAACCGAACTGGTAGTGGACCACCCAATCCTCATCGTCGAACCCGTAACCGAAATCCACTCCGATGTTACCGAGCACGGGTACCTCGATACGGACCCCCGCACCGGCCCCCCAGTAGAGGACCGTCGGGTGGGTGTCCGCACCCGATTCCCATGTGTTGCCCGCATCGACGAAGAGGAGACCGTGCACCGGCAGCTGGCTCTGCTCGCCGGTCACCGGGAACTTGAGTTCCGCCGTCCCCAGAAGCATGGTCCGCCCACCGTAGAGCGTCTTCCCCTCCGGCAGGATGGACCTGTTCTCGTAGCCTCGGACACCGTTCAGTCCAACGCCACCGAGTTCGAAGCGCGTGTCATTCGGCACCTTGGGATCGCCCCCACCATACCCCGTGACCAAGCCGCAGCGGCCGCGAAGCATCAGCGTCGTCGTCCAGAAGCCCGGCACGTACTTCCTGGTATCCAATATGTGGCGCTGGTACTCCACGTCACCGCCCATGGCCCAGCCGAAGAGGTCCGCGGAGAAGCGCGTGTAGCTACCCACCCGCGGGTGGAACCGCCTGTCGGTCGTCCGTCGTACGAGCGTGGTCGTCAGCCCGCTTCTCCACTCCCAGCCGTCGTCCTGACTGATCTCGCGGGTCTCCATTATCACGGTCGTGTCCCCGACGTCGACCTCGTACTCGGCGGATTCCGTCAGCCTGAACTGCTCCAACGTGTACTTCGTGTAGATCATCGTGTAGCGGGAGCCCATAAGGGGCATTCCCACGCGGACGTCTCCGCCGCGCCTCTCTCGCTCGATCAAGTACGTGCGGCTGTCCTCGTCGCTCGGAGCTATCTCAGCGTAAGCATCAGCATTGAATGCACCTTCGTAGAAGTCGTCCGAGAACCCGGAGTAGGACCGCTTGTCGTTCGTGTCGAACAGATCGAAGCCGACGGAGAGTCTCCGGTTCATGAACCACGGCTCCGTAAAGCCCAGCACCACCTCGCTGTTCTCCTTACCGAATTCCCACTTGAGATCCAGGTAGTGTCCGTTGCCGAAGAGGTTACCCTCAGTCAGCTCTATGAAGCCCGTTATCCCTCTCTCGCTGGTGTGAGAGACGCCAACTCCCGCGCGGCCGGTCTGCCGCTCCTCAACCGTGAAAACGAGGTCGATGTCGTCCGGGTTCGAGCTGTCGGTGAACTCGACCATCGGGCCGTCGAAGAAGCCCAAGTTGGCTATCTTCCGCTGGCTCGCGATGATCTCAGACGTCTGATACAGGTCGCCGGGATGCACCACGAGTTCGCGGCGGATGACCTTCTCTTTGGTTCTCTTGTTCCCGACGATGTGAATCTGTCCGATGTGTGCGGGATTGGCTTCCTCGACGTAGAACTTGAGCGTGAGCTGGTTGCCGTCCTCGATGTCCTCCACCTTGAAGATGCGGGCGTGAATGTACCCGCGCTCTCCGTACCAATCATAGGCGGCACGTATCGTCGCGTCGGCCGCCGGCGGCTCGTACACATCTCCGACGGCCATGGTGGTCAGGTTCTCAAGAGCCTCGCTCGCGAACCCCGAGGCGCCCGTCCACTCCACGCCGGCTATCGTGTAGAGCCCGCCCTCGTCTACGGTGATCGTCAGAATGACCTTCTCGCCGCTCTCGTCATACTCGGCGTCGTACCCTTCCGTCACGGCGTCTATGAACCCTGCCTCACGATAGCGCTCCGTGATCCGCGTCAGGTCGTCCTCGAGCACCGCGCGGTCGAAATAGGCGTCGGTCCGCCACCACCGGTCCTCCTTGGTTTCCACCACACCCTTGAGATCGGAGGCGTCGAGCGACTCGTTCCCCTCGAAGAGGATCTTCTTCACGACGACCCGCAACTGCTCCTCGATCTCGAATGCGATGTTGACCCTGTTGCCGGAGATCTCCTCGGTCGTAGCCGTGATCTTCGCGTGTGGGAACCCCTTGCGCTCGTAGAGCTCGAGAATGGCAACGCGGGAATCTTCGAGCGCGCTGGCCACGTAGGGCGCCCCTTCTTCCATTCTGAGCGCCAACTCGATGTCCTTCTTCTCCACCCTGTCGCGACCCGGGAACGTGATGGCTACGATCTTCGGCCGCTCCTCCACGATCACTACGAGCCTGACGCCCCCCTCACCCGTCGACTCCGCCTCCACGCGGACATCGGAGAAATGCCCCATCTCGTAGAGCTTGCGGATGCCCTCGCGGACGCTCTCCGACTTGAGTTCGTCGCCTACTCTCACCCCAAAGCCCAGCAGGATCCTGTCGCGGCTCACGTACTCGTTGCCCTGGGACTCGACGCCACTGACGACCTCGGCCGCGGCGACCACGGTCATCCAGACAACGGCCACGAGGGCCACAGCAACAGGAAGAATCAGACGTGCAACACGCATTATCATGCTCCTCCATAGTCCCGCTCAAACCGGCATGCTAGCACAGCACCCCCGCCTTGTAAACGAAAACATCGGGCACCGAACGTGCGTGGAGAGCGTTGGTTACAGTCACTCGACGAGTCAGAACTCGTACCGGTTCTCGATGGAGATTCGTCTGTCCCATCCGGCAAGAGCCGGGTCGTAAACGACCCTCAAGGAAAGAGACGTGTTGCGGGATACCTCGTATTCAATACCGAGTTCAGAGCGGAGGCCCAGCACGGACTCACCGATGTCCTCCTCGTAGGGCTCGACCACCCCGAGATAGGAGACCATCCAGTCCCTGGAGATGTACTTCCCCAGCGTCATCCGCGTGTTCAGAGTGTTTGGCACGTACTGGACCGTTCCCTCCGAGGCGGTCCACATATCGAGCTGCGACAGGAAGTGCTCTACGAAATCGATGTCAATGCGCACGAGATCCAGGTTGAGATTGCGCCGGATCCGCGACTCAATCGGCGCGAGCAGGGGCCTGGCGACCCTGAGCACGAGTTGCGTGCCTATGAGGTCCACGGCCCTCCTGCGCTCCATGGCCGCCTGTTCCTCGGCCTCCAGGAGGTCGTAGCTCACGCCGTACTGAAGCTTGGACATAATCTTATCCGGCGTATTGTCATCCGGGGAATCAGAACTCAGGACCAAGGCGCTCTCGTCCAGCGTGACCCCGGACGCGGCCAGCGCCTGGATGCCTTCGGTTGTGTGCACCGACAGACTGATGACCGTTCCGTCCGCGACCCTCGTCTCGGCGTCGATATGGAAGCGCGGCGGCTCGCGGAAGCCGGGGAACTCAACTGAGACGTCACGGACGCCGAACTCCGTGTGCAGGTAGGTCACGGTGCCGCGTGTCGACGCTACCCGTCCTGACATGCACACGGTGTGCTGGGACGGGACACCCAGGAAATCCAGGCTGCTCCCGCGCTCGACCTTGAGGTTCGCGTCGGGCCGCCAGTACCAGAGGTTGCGTCCGGCCTTCACGCGCACCGACCACTCCGAGTCTGACAGGAGGTCACCGATCCCGCGGCCGCCGGATTTGATGAACGGGTAGGTGAACGACAGGTCGGAGAACTCCATCTCGCCCCACAGAAGAGGGTTCTCGGTCGGCCCCGCCATCAGGAACTCGGCCTCACCGTCCTTACCGCTCAGGGCCACCCGCCCGAACTCATCGGGGAGCATCAATCCCGGCACGTTGGCCGTGACACCCCGAGCGTCGGTGGATACCGCCAGAACACCCAGGTCAACACCGCCGGCCGTGAGCGGGGGCAGTTCCCGGCCGTCGAGAACCCTGCCCCGAACGCTCCTGACCCTCATGGCGCTTCCCCCTATCCGCCCGGCCACCAAACCTTCCACAACGGCGCCATCGAGGATGCTCACGCTCGCCTCAACATCGTCGATTCTCTCGAACAACCCGGTAGGCACCACGCCCTCGGCCCAGGCCTCCAACCGCGCACTTGCCAGGGTGACCGACTCGCTGTTGCCCACGAGAACAACGTTCAGAGTCCCGCTTCCGGGACCGCTCTCGGCGAGATCGGTGAACTCCGCCAGGAGAGCCATGGGATTACCGTCCACGTCGATGGTCAGCGTCCCGTCGGGTGCGTCGGCTTCTCGCCTGAGCACGCCGTATGGCACCGTTCCCTCCACGATTGCTCTGTAGTATCCGCGCCGCTCAAGAACGAGCGGATTGACGCGGACGATGCCGTCGGCGCCGGTCACACGCGCTGAGAACTCGTCGAACGGAACGCCGAGGAACGCGCCGTCGGTGGACACCACCCGGCCGTCCACGGCCGGGCTCTCCGTCGTGCCGCCGATTCCGACCGCCGCGTCGAACCTGGTGCCCGGGGTCCCACCCAGCAGGGGTCCCGGAATGCCGTCGCCCGTTATGACCATCTCAAGCGCTCCTTCAGGCTCGGCTCGTCCATGGGCCGTTACCACGGTCCGTCCTGATTCCCGAAGCGTGAGTTCCGAAAGGGTCACAACGCCTCCTTCGAATCCTCCCACCGCGAATGCATCGAGACTGTGAATGCCAGCTACGGTCGCCGCACCCACGGTAACCCTCGCGGTAGCCACGGGTTCGCGCATTGTCCCGTGCACGGAGATCGACGCGAATACCAGACCGTCGACGCCACCGGGCGCCTCTCCAGTAGCGGCAGCCAGCACGTCGGGCAGACTCGCGTCGGACACGACAATGCCGACGCTCAGATTCCGATCACCACTGAGCCCCACGCGCACGTCGGCCTCGACGGAGTCCCCGAGGCGCACGTTGCTCATGGATATCTCCGTGCCATCCACCACAAGATCGGACGTAAACGGCGCGACGATGCCTCCGACCGACGCATCCGGCGAGTCGAGCGCCAGTCTGAGCCCGCCTCCCCCGTTCTCCCCGACCCTCGTCAGGACGCCCGTGACCCCCACGGTCGCACGCGCCAGGTCACACGTGACCTCGACCCTACCCCTAACGGAGAGCGAGTCGGCCGGACCCGTGACGCCTACGGCTCCTGTGAGCGCGATCGGGGGCAGCACCTCGGCCACCGCGGGAAACAGCGTGTCGATGGACGCGCCCGACAGCACAAGCTCTCCGCCGACGTGGGGCGCATCAAACAAGCGTTCGACGACGCAGGTGGCGGCGTAGGTCCTGTCGGACGAACCCAGCGAAGCGCTGAGGTCGCCCCCGGACAGCAGGAAGCCCCCCACACCTGAGCCCAGGCTGGCCGATCCGAGCGACACGTTCTCCCACGTCACGAGCGACTCCAAGTTCGGGCGATCCAGCGTCCCGTCACCCGCGACGTCACTCAACGAAACCGTGCCGCTTGCCGTCGTGTCGCCCGTCGCGGCCGCCACGAGTCGGCCGACGTCCAGGCCGCACGCATCCGCGCCGAACTCGAAGCGCCAGGACAGCTCCGGCCCCTCCTTCTCGAGAACGCCTGAAACGGACACGGCCCCACCGAAGACGCGGGCGTCGACGCCCTCCACGTTGATGCTTCCCGGCTCGATGCTCGCGGCGCCCGACACGGAGGTCAGCGCGATGTCATCGATGCCGACGAGACCGTCCGAGATGGCCACCACCGCCGTCGGCGAGTCGAAGGGTCCTTCCACGGACGCGGACAGATCGACGCGGCCGCCGATACGTGCCCGCGTCAGTTCCAGAATGCCCACCACCGGGGCCAGCGGCAGATCCCGTACGTCCAGCCGAACGTTCTCCATCACTCCCGCATCCGACATCACACCGCTGGCGGACCACGACGCCGACCGCCACCTTCCACGGGCACTCCCGAGAGTGACCGCGCCGCCCTTGAGCCTGCCGCTTGCCTGAATCCCACCGAGCGTTTCTCGGAAGGCGGTCATGACCACGACAGCGTCGGCAACATTGAAGCCGAGATCGAGCCCTCGCACCGTGTCGGGAGACGCGGACGCGTGGAACGTGGCCGACACCACACCTTCTCGGAACTCGACGGGCACTGAGGGCGGCATGGGAAGCAGTTCGTCCAGACGCGCGTCGGACAGCGTGCCGTCAACCGCCAGCATCCGCAGGGAACCGTCCCAGGTGAACGTCGCCTCGAAGTTCCTCTCGCCCCCCAGACAGTTCCCGGAGGCACCACCTTCAACCGGACCCTCTCCGTCCCGTTCCAGGAGCAGGTCTATCGAATCGATGGTCAGCATCCGCTCCGTCCTGGTGTCGCGGAAGGATATCCTAGCGCCTGAGATGCCCAGATAGTCGGGCAGATAGCTCTCGAGCGATGAAACATCGAACGGAGGAACGGACCGCGCATCGGGCGCCGGGTCGTGACCGTAGCCAATAACTACTGTGGGATCACTAATGATGATGGCGGAGAGGGAGCGTTGAGGCATCAGTCCGCCGGCGATCAGCTTCGGCAGACTGACGTTGACTGTAGCAGAAGGCACCAGCACGTAACCGCCGTTCTCGAGCTGGAGCATGATGTCGGTAAAATGAAGAGATGCGAGCCCCATTTCGAGCCCGCCTACCGTCAGTTCGCCCGCGACCTCGGGCATGATCCTTCCAAGCACGACGCGCTTGACTTCAGGGTGGCGCGACACGACCTTGAGCCCCAGGAACGCCAGGGGCAACACGGCAATGACCAGGATGGCCAGAACAACGACCCACCTGCGATGGCGCATGTCTGAGAGATCTCCCCCGCCCGGTCCTTCGGGCGGCGCGTCGAGTCGAAGCGGTCGAGCGACCGGGCTCCCCTAAGGACGCTCCGGCCGCGCGAGCTCGACATCACTTCGCCGCCGAGACCCTCTTCCGCGCCGTTCGGAACGCCAGTTCGTCGCCCTTGCGTTCGACTGCAATGCGGCCGCCACCGTACTTGCCCTTGAGAATCTCGTCGGAGAGAGGATCCTCCAGGTACCGCTGAATGGCCCTCCGAAGCGGCCGCGCTCCGAAGGCCGGATCGAATCCCTTCTCTACCAGGAGGTCCTTGGCCGCCGCGCTTATCTTGAGGACGATGCCCGCCTCGGCCACGCGCTCCTCGACCTCGCGCAACAGGATCTCGATGATCTCGCGCATCTCTTCCATGCCGAGCGCGTGGAAGACCACGGTTCCGTCGACCCTGTTCAGGAACTCGGGGTTGAACACGCGCTTGAGAGCCTCCGTGGCCTTGCCCTTCATCTGGGCATGGGTGTCCTCGGTGCTCCCCTCCTGTGCGAAGCCTATCCCTCGGTTCTCCGTGAGGTCACGAGCTCCCACGTTCGATGTCATTATGACAACCGTGTTGCGGAAGTCAACAGTCCGACCAAAACTGTCCGTCAGCTGGCCGTCTTCGAGCACCTGCAGCAGAATATTGAACACGTCCGGGTGCGCCTTCTCGATCTCGTCGAACAACACGACGCTGTATGGACGCCTTCGCACCCTCTCGGTCAGCTGGCCGCCCTCTTCATAGCCCACGTAGCCCGGAGGCGCGCCCACGAGCCGAGAGACAGCGAAGCGCTCCATGTACTCGGACATGTCGAGCCTTATCAACGCATTCTCGTCCTCGAACATGAACCCGGCCAGTGTCCTGGCAAGCTCCGTCTTCCCGACGCCGGTCGGCCCCAGGAATATGAAGGAACCGATGGGGCGTCTGGGGTCGCGGAGCCCCGCGCGGTTCCGGCGAACCGCCTTGGCAACCGTCGTCAACGCCTCTTCCTGCCCGACGACCCTCTTGCGAAGCTCGTCCTCCATACGCAGGAGCTTCTGGCTCTCTTCCTGCGCCAGCTTCTTGACCGGGATCCCCGTCATACTGGCCACGACCTCGGCGACGTCGTCCACATCAACATTGGCCCGCCGCTGGTTCTTGGACTGGACCAGGTCCTTACGCGCCGCCTCCAGCTTCCGCTGGAACTCCCGCTCCTTGTCTCGGAGTTCGGCGGCCCGCTCGAACTCCTGATTCTCGCTCGCGGACCTCTTCTCGCACGACACGTCCTCGAGATCCTGCTCTAGTTCCTTCACCTCGACCGGGATCGTGCTTATCTCGAGCCGAGCCCGTGCTCCCGCCTCGTCGATGACGTCTATGGCCTTGTCGGGCAGGAATCGGTCGGAGATGTACCGGTCCGCCAGCTTGACCGCGGCGACGATCGCCTCGTCCGAGATGTCGGCCGAGTGGTGTTCCTCGTACCTGCACCGGAGACCCTTCAAGATCTCGATGGTCTCATCCAGCGATGGTGGATCAACGATGATGGGCTGAAAGCGCCTCTCGAGCGCACCGTCCTTCTCTATGTGCTTCCGGTACTCGTCGAGCGTGGTCGCACCGATGGCCTGGAGCTCCCCCCTGGCCAGCGCCGGCTTCAGCATGTTGGCCGCGTCGATGGCGCCCTCCGCCCCTCCCGCGCCGACGATGGTGTGCAGCTCGTCGATGAAGATGATGACGTTTTCGCTCTCTCGAATCTCGTTGATCAGGGTCTTCAGTCGCTCCTCGAACTGGCCGCGGTACTTCGTGCCGGCGACGGTCGACGACAGGTCCAGCATGACGAGTTTCTTGTCCTTGAGTGTCGCGGGCACCTCGTTCGCCACTATCTTCTGCGCCAGGCCCTCGACGATCGCCGTCTTGCCCACTCCGGGCTCGCCTATGAGCACGGGGTTGTTCTTCTTCCTCCGCGAGAGCACCTGGATCACGCGCTCCATTTCCTGCTGGCGCCCGATAACCGGGTCCAGCTGGTTCTTCCTCGCGAGCTCGGTCAGGTCGCGCCCGAACTGGTCCAGCGTCGGCGTGTCCGCGGAGCGGGCGGTCCCCTCATCCGGGGCATCCCCGGCGCTCCCCAGAACCTTCAGCACCTGCTCGCGCGTTCCCCTGAGGTCAACGTCGATGTCGCGAAGGACCTTCGCCGCCACACCCTCTCCCTCCCGGATCAGGGCAAGCAGGAGATGCTCCGTACCAATGTACTGATGATGGAGGATCCGAGCCTCCTCACGCGCCAACTCCAGCACCGTCTTGGCGCGCGGCGTCCACTGCGTCTCTTTCATGGTGGAGGTGTACGTCCCGCGGGGGACGTAGCTTTCGACCATCTCCCGGATGGTCTCGAGATCGATGGCGAGTTCGCGCAGCACTGTCGCCGCGACGCCTTCACCTTCGCGCACGACACCGAGAAGAAGATGCTCGGTCCCCAGATAGTCGTGGTGGAGCCGAGTCGCTTCTTCTCTGGCGAAGTAAAGAACGCGTCTGACCCTCGGTGTAAAATCTCTCTGTCTCTGCATTGGCGCCTCCGTTTGGCGGCGGGTGAACCCTAGCTAGTTCAGTCCGGCCAGATTTCTGCGCACCAGATCGGCCCTCGCGATGTCGCGTTCACGAGCGGACGGTGCCTTTCCGCGTGTGCGGCTGAGGTGTCCGGGCTGCGTGACCACAAGGAGTCGGTTGAGAACGGCCAGGTCCGGCGCGTCGATGATCTCCAGCGCCACGCCGAGCCTCAGAGACGACGCCTTCTCCATGACCTCCGTCGACGTTATCATCCTCGCGTTCGCCAGAACCCCGCGCGCTCGCCAGACCTCGTCCTCCAGATGATGTTCGTCCGTCCGCTTGAGTTCACTTCTCGCCTCGTGCTCGAGGTTGACCAGCTGTCTGGCCACCCGTTCGACCGTGTTCGCGATGTCCTCTTCCGACTGCCCGAGGGTGGTCTGGTTCGAGATCTGGAAGAACCCTCCCTGCGCGGCGCTGCCCTCGCCGTAGAAACCTCTCACCGACAGCCCGAGCTTGCTGATGCTCTTCAGGACCTGGGCGATCCTCCCGGTCCGCGAAAGCCCCGCGAGATGTGCGAGGACGGAGACACGTATTCCCGTCCCCACATTTGTGGGGCAAGCTGTCAAGTATCCCCAGTCACTGCAGAAGGCATAATGCAAGTTCCGCTCCAGTTCAGAGTCGATGCGCTCGACCAGACGCCAGGCCTCGATCGGGGCAAGTCCGGAGCGGATGCACTGCAGGCGCAGGTGGTCCTCCTCGTTTATCATGCCGGAAACCAGCTCGCGCTCGCCGGCGATCACCGCCCTGCCGGCGCCGTCTTCGGCGAAGGCGGCGGAGATGAGATGCCGCTCGACGAGCACGCGACGCGTGACGGGATCGACGTCCTCCATCCGGAGCACCAGCGCGTTCGTCAGGTAGTTGCACTTCGACACCGCGGAAAGGACGCTCTCGCGGGCGTGCTCAGCCTCCTCGTCGCTCGAGCAGCACGGGAACGTCTCGTCGGACAGATTCCTGGCAAGCCTCACGCGCGTAGAGAGAACGACATCCGACTCGGGCCCGGAAGCGTCGAGCCAGCCTGCCGTCTCACTTATCATTGTCTCGAACGTCCACATCTCCCGTCTCCGTGCTTCCGAGTTCGCACTCCCCGGACCTGATGGCGTCCCTGAGCTGCGCGGCCCGCTCGTAGTTCTCTGCGCGCACGGCCCGGGTCAGCTCGCCCTTGAGCCTTGATATCTCCCTGCGGCGGAAGTGGTCGCCCTCGACGGCGCTGGGCGCGCCTCCGGCGTGCTCCGCGCTCCCGTGGATGCGCCGCAGGAGCGGCCTCAGCTGAGACGCAAAGGCCTCGTAGCAGGTCGCACACCCCAACCGGCCCGCTTGCCTGAACCCCTCGTAGGTCAGCCCGCACCTGGGACAGGTCGGCGCCGCGTCGGGGGACTCTACCTCGCCTCCGCCCTCCAGGAGCCCCATGAGTATGTTGACAAGAGGACCCGCGAGCGATGTCAGGGAACCGGTGACTCCCCGCTCGCTCGCGCACTCCTCGCAAAGGTGCCAGGTGGTGAGCAAACCGTCGACGACCTCAGCGTAGCGCACGGTGGCCGTCCTGCTGCCGCACCGCTCACACTTCATCTCTGTCTAGCCCCTCTCCGTCTCGGTCGCCAGTCCTTCCTTCAAAGTAACCACGCGGTCGGCCCGCTCGTAGAGGTCCGGATTGTGCGTGACTATCACGAACGTCTGGCCGCTCGACTCCCTGAGACCCCATATGAGATCGTGGAGTTCATCGCTCGATGCCCTATCCAGATTCCCGGACGGCTCATCGGCGAGGACCATCAGGGGTTTCGTGACCAGTGCCCTCGCGACCGCGGCGCGCTGCTCCTCACCGCCGGACAGTTCGCCGGGTCTGTGGTCGGCCCTGTCCGACAACCGCACGGCCGCCAGGAGTTCCTCCGCGCGCGAGGCGGCCTCGTCCCTGTCCATACCACCGACAAGACACGGCATCATGACGTTCTCAAGTGCGGTCAGTTCTCTGAGGAGATGGTGGAACTGAAACACGAATCCCACCGTCTTGTTCCTGAAGGCGGCGCGCTCCGTCCCGGACATGGCGAACACGTCGGTGCCGCGGACGTAGACCTTGCCCGACGTCGGAACGTCGAGCGCACCCATGATGTGGAGAAGTGTGCTCTTCCCCACGCCGGAGGGACCGACTATCGCAACGATCTCACTCTCACCCACGGTGAGATCCACGCCGCACAGCACCTCGAGTCGGTCCGAACCCGTGTCGTAGCTCTTCCTGATATCCTCAAGCCGAAGCATCAATCACTCCCACCCGCAGCGAGTCCGTGCGCTACTCCCGCCTTATCGCCTCGACCGGTACCAGCCTGGATGCAGACCAGGCCGGATATATGGCCGCAAGGAAACTGATCACCATCGCCGCCGCCGCGACAAGGATGAAGTCGAGCCCGTGCATCTCCACGGGGAGCGTCTCGATCGGGTAAACGTCACCGGGAAGCGTGACAAACTGGTACCTGTCCAGGAGCACGGCCAGAACGTAGCCGCTCGCGCAGCCGACGATCGTGCCGAGCGCCCCGATCACCAACCCCTCGAAGACGAAGATCCTCAGGATGGAGCGAGGCGTGGCGCCCATCGACTTCATGATCCCGATGTCCCTCGTCTTCTCCATCACCACCATTATGAGCGTGCTCGCTATGTTGAAAGCGGCCACCAGAACGATGAGCGAGAGAATCCAGAACATCACCTTCTTCTCGGTCTTCATCCACTTGAAGAGGTTGCGGTTGAGCTCGATCCAGTTGTTGGCTCTGTAGGGAAATCCGCCCAACGCCGTTACCACCTTCTGAGCGGTCGCGGGCGCCATGTAGGGGTCAACGGTCTTGATGGCCACGCCGACGACCCCGTCTCCCAGTCCGAAGAGCGACTGCGCCTCGGGCAGATCGATGTACACGAGCGACTGGTCGTACTCGAACATACCGGAACTGAAGAGGCTCCGGATCTTGAAGCGGGAGACCGCCGGCATCGGTCCCATGACCGTGAGCACGTAGTCGAACGGAGACGAGATGGCAACGGTATCGCCCACGGTCACTCTGAGCCGCCTGGCCAGCTCGTCGCCGACGATGGCGCCGGGCATCTCACCCGGCGGGGTCGCCAACGATACGAGCGGAGGATCTATGTTCTCGAGGATGTCAGTAACTCCGGCCTCGAGCGCGAGGTCTATGCCCCTGACGACGGCGCCGTCCGAGCCGCCGTACCCCTGCAGGACCGCCTTGTTGTAGGTGAAGGGCGCGGCGGCCACGACCTCCGGGAGCGCCTCTGCCTCCTCAGCGAGCCTGTCGTAGTCCGTCAGGGGATCGTCGCCGTACCTGAGCAGGATGACGTGCGCGTTGATGCCCATGATGCGACTGTGGATCTCGTTCTCGAAACCGTTCATCACGGCCAGCACGACGATGAGCGCCATCACTCCGACGACGACACCGCCCACTGAGATGAACGTGATTATCGAGATGAACCTGGTCTTCCGCTTGGCCCGCAGATACCGCCAGGCTATGAACCACTCGAACGACACTGTCGGTCGTCTCCTTATTATCTCGGGGCCTTGAGAAGTGCGGCCGGTGCACACACGGTACGAACGGACTACGCCTCCGGACGCATCGCCGGAAACAGTATGACGTCGCGGATATTCCGCGAATTCGTGAGGAGCATGACCAATCGGTCGAGCCCGATCCCCAAGCCCCCGGTCGGAGGCATCCCATGCTCGAGCGCACGGACGAAGTCCTCGTCCATGCCGTGAGCCTCGGCGTCGCCGCCCTCGCGCGCCTGCACCTGCGCCTCCAGGCGCCGCGTCTGCTCGTCCGGGTCGTTGAGTTCGGTGAAGGAGTTCCCAAGCTCGAGCCCTCCTATGAAGAACTCGAAGCGCTCCACGATCTCCGGGTCCTCGGGCGTCTGCTTCGCCAGGGGCGAGATCGATTTCGGGTAGTCGATCAGGAACGTGGGCGCAGACAGGTTCGGCTCCACCAGCTCGTCCAGGATCCCCTCTATCATGGCGCCGCGCGATGCCCCGTCAGGAACGGTGAGCCCCGCTGAACGCGCGGCCGAGCACAGCGCCGCGTCGCTGGCCAGCGCAGCGGCCCCGACCGCCTCCTCCACCGCGTCCATCACCTTAAGTCTCCGCCAGGGCGGGGCGACGTCGATCTCTCCGTCTGCCCAGGGGAAGAGCGTCCCGCCGTGGACCTCCGTCGCCATGCGCGCCACGAGCGCTTCGGTGATGTCCATCATGTCGTGGTAGTCGGCATAGGCCTGGTACAGCTCGAGCTGAGTGAACTCGGGACTGTGGGTCCTGTCCATGCCCTCGTTGCGGAAGTCCTTGCCGATCTCGAACACGCGTTCCATCCCACCGACTATCAACCGCTTGAGGTACAGCTCATCCGCAATTCGAAGGTAGAGCGGCATGTCGAGCGCGTGGTGGTGCGTCTCGAACGGACGCGCGAAGGCACCACCGTATGACGGCTGGAGCACGGGAGTCTCCACCTCCACGAAGTCCCGCTCGTGCAGGAAGTCCCTCGCTACCTTCAGCAGCTTGCTTCTCACCTCGAAGGTGCGGCGCGAGTCGGCGTTGGCGATGAGGTCCAGATAGCGCTGCCGATACCTGAGTTCCTTGTCCTTGAGACCATGCCACTTCTCGGGGAGAGGCAGCAGAGCCTTCGCCAGGACCGCCAGCCCTCTGACCTTGACGCTCGCCTCGCCGCTTCTCGTCCGGAAGGCCTCCCCCGTAGCTCCGACTATGTCACCCACGTCCAGGAGCTTCCATATCTCGAACAGCTCCTCGCCGACCTCGTCCTTCCTCACGTAGAGCTGGATCTTCCCCGTCCCGTCCACCAGATCCGCGAAGCCCGCCTTGCCGTGCCCTCGAATCGCCATCAGCCGCCCGGCGACCGTGACCTCCGCTCCCTCCAGCGCCTCGAAATCGCCCACAACGGCCGCGGCCGTGTGTGTGCGCGCGGAGCGGCGCGGGTAGGGTTCGACACCCAGTTCTCTCAGACGCGCCAGGTTCTCACGCATCTGCACCGGCAGGCTCTTTTCGGTATTCTCCAACGCCTTACCCCCAGCCTGTAGCCCAGTTCCACAGTTCCAATCTCTTTCTGATGTCCCTTATACCACCTTGACCGCACCAGTCAAGTGAGCGTGTCCTTCCGCGCTATCGCCCACTCGACCATCCCAACGCCCCTTGGCCGACCCCCGGCAGCGGTGGCGGCACTCGCGACTACTCCGTAACCTTGAGATAGGCCTCGATGAACCGGTCGAGGTCACCGTCGAGCACGCCGTTCACGTCGGACGTCTCCACGCCGGTCCTGTTGTCTTTGACCAGCTGGTACGGGTGCATGACGTACGACCGTATCTGGCTCCCCCAAGCTATGTCCATCTTCTCGCCCTCGGCCTCCGCCTGCTCCTTGCGCCGCTCCTCCTCGCGGAGCGCGTAGAGCCTGGCCCGGAGGACTTTCATGGCGTTCTCGCGGTTCCGGTACTGCGAGCGCTCGTTCTGGCAGGTCACGACGATCCCGCTTGGCTCGTGCGTCAGGCGCACGGCCGTCGAGCTCTTGTTGACGTGCTGTCCCCCGGGACCGCTCGCCTTGTAGAAATCGACGCGGAGGTCGGACTCGTCGATCTCGATCTCGGCGTCGTCCTCCACCTCCGGGTAGGCGGCGATCGACGCAAACGACGTGTGCCGCCGGTGTGCCGCGTCAAAAGGCGACAGCCTCACAAGCCTGTGCACGCCCACCTCTGCCCGCAGGTAGCCAAACGCAAAAGGGCCCTTCACAAGGACCGTCGCGCTCTTGACACCGGCTTCCTCACCGGATTGGATGTCGATGGTCTGCGTTTCGAGCCCGCGCCGCTCCGCCCACGCGAGGTACATGCGCAGGAGCATCTTCGCCCAGTCCGCCGAATCCTTGCCTCCAGCTCCGGGATGGATGGCGAGGATCGCGTTCCGCTCGTCGTCACCACCGGAGAGCATCTTCCTGAGCTCAAGTTCCCTGAGCCGCTCTTCCAGCGCGTCCAGTCCGGACACGGCCTCCTCCAGCGCCTCCCCACCCTCTTCCTCCGCAAGCTCGATGAGAACCGAAAGGTCATCACACTCGGAACGGAACTCGGCCAGGGGCTGCGTCCACGCCTTGATCGCATTCAACTCCTCGAAGACCCCCTTCGCGGCGCCGGTGTTGGACCAAAAGTCCGGCGACGAGGTGACGGTCTCGAGCTCTAGCTGACGTTTGCTCTTCGCGGCGACGTCAAAGATACTCCTCGAGTTCTTCCACGCGACTGACCAGCTCTTCCAGAGTTCTCTTCAGCTCACTCATGCTTTTTCCTCCCGCAGGTTTCGCGGCAGCGACTCCCAGAAGTCGTCCACCGCGGCGCGCAGCTCCTCGACGGAACCCTCGTTCTCGACGACCACGTCGGCCGCCGCGAGCATCACGTCGTCAGGCAGCTGCGATCGCATCCTCCTTCTCACGTCCTCCTCTACGAAGCCCGCGTCCACGAGCCTGCGGACCCTCAGATCAATCGGGGCGTGGACCACCAGGATGGTGTCAAACAGGTCCAGAACATCCCACTGCACGAGAAGCGCCGCATCCACTACGAGCACGCCGGAAGGACCTCGCCTCTCCAGCTCCTCGGACCGCCGCACGATCTCGCGGATGAGCGCCGGGTGCGTGATCGCGTTGAGCGTGCGGAGCCGCTCCTCGGACGAGAAGGCGACGGCCGCCAGTGCTCCCCTGTCCAGGCCGCCGTCGTCGGCGAGCACTGACTCTCCGAACGCATCGACGATCGCGGCCAGGACATCGGTTCCCTCGGCGACCATGTCTCTTGCCACCGCGTCCGCCTCTATCACCAGAGCGCCCAACTCGCTCAGTCTGGCTGCGACTTCGCTCTTCCCACTGCCCATGCCTCCGGCGAGTCCGATCCTGAACATCGCTCTGTCCCTTCCGGCGTACGGAATGCGTTCGGGATGGCCGAGGGCGCGCCTACGGGTGCGCCTCGAACCAGTCCGGGCCGCTTGCCAGGTTCATGACGAGCGGCACGTCGAGTTTCATCCCCTCCGGGTTCTCCATCTTCTCACGAACGGCCGCCGAGACGTCATCGAGCGCGTCCTCTGGAAGCTCGAAGACGAGTTCGTCGTGGACCTGAAGCACCATGCTGCACGGCAGGCCGTCCGAGCGGATCCTCCTGTCGACGCCGATCATCGCCACCTTGATGAGGTCGGCCGCGCTGCCCTGGATCGGCGTGTTGACGGCGACACGCTCCGCCATGCCCCTGACGCGCGCGTTGTCAGACTCAAGCCCCGTGATGGCGCGCCTGCGTCCGAGCATCGTCGAGGCGTACCCCAAATCCGCGGCCTCAGCGGTCACCCGATCGGTGTACTCGCGAACGCCGGGGTAGGTCTGGAAGTACCGATCGATGAAATCGGCCGCCTCGTCGATCTCCACGCCCAGGCGTCGCGCCAGTCCAAACCGCCCCATACCGTACATGATCCCGAAATTGACCGTCTTCGCCCATTCCCGCTGCGCCGACGAGACGATGTCCTCCGCCACTCCGAAAATGAGTGATGCCGTGGAGCGGTGGACATCCTTGCCGTTCCTGAACGCCTCGACCAGGGTCGCATCACCTGACAGGTGCGCCATTATCCGAAGCTCAACCTGCGAGTAGTCGGCCGAGAGCAGGAGCTTGCCCTCGCCCGCCACGAAGGCTCTCCGGATCTGCCTGCCCAGGTCGGTCCTGATGGGGATGTTCTGTAGATTCGGGTTGCTACTCGAGAGCCTGCCGGTGGCCGCGACCGTCTGATTGAACGACGTGTGCACTCGCCCCGTAACCCGGTTCACGAGCTTCGGGAGCGCCTCCAGGTACCCCGTCTGAAGCTTCCTGAGTTGTCGGTACTCGAGGATGAGCGCGGGAACCTCGTGGTCGTCCCGCAGCCTCTCAAGCACGCTGGTGTCGGTCGAGTATCCGGTCTTCGTTCGCCGGCCCCGCCGTAGCTCGAGCTTCTCGAAGAGCACTGAGCCTACCTGCTTCGGGGAATCGAGGTTGAAATCGACACCGGCCAGGTCACAGACACGTTCTCTCAGCGCCTCGGTCTCCCGTCCGAACTCCGCGGCCAGGCGCGAGAGAAACGGGACGTCGAGCTCCACGCCGGTCAGCTCCATTCCAGCCAGCACACGGACGAGCGGCATCTCGACATCGGTCAGGAGGGTTTCGAGCCCTCCCTCCTTCAGTTCATCACGCAGGAGGTGAGTCAGCCTGAGTGTGACCTCCGCGTCCGCACACGAGTAGTCGGATGCATCGCCGATACCCACATCCGCGAACGACAGCTGTTCGCCGCCCTTCCCTATCAGGTTCTCTATGGGCGTCATGTGGACGCCGAGGTGCTCCAGGGCCAGCACCTTCAGATTGTGCTGGCGCCGCCCGGGGTCCAGCAGGTACGACGCAATCATCGTGTCAAAGGCGAGCGGCGTGACTTCGATACCGTGCGTCAGCAGCACCTTGTAGTCGAACTTGATATTCTGCCCGAACTTCGGGATGTCCTCGTTCGTGAGGACGGGCGTGAGACTATCCAGCACGAAGTCACGCGGAAGCGACCGACCGGCTTTGTGGGCGACGGGAAC
>JAUVLG010000079.1 GCA_030595835.1 Candidatus Eiseniibacteriota bacterium
TCGGGATCGACCGGCGTGCCGCGCGCGAGAGCGAAGTTCAGCGTGATCTTGCGGTCGCCTCCGGCGCGGAATCCGGAGCCGTAATCACCGATGCGGTCGAACCCCCATTTCCTCATCGGAATCAGCCGGTCGCGAAGAGACTCATCCGTCGTATGGATGGAGAACTGCAGCTGGAACTTCCCGTCCGGGTATAGGCTGTTCTTGATGTCCCGCAGCTCTTCGAAGAACCCATCACACCCGATGGGAGCGACGCTGGATACGGAGGGCATGAGCCCGGGAGCGTCATAGCGGCGCGGCAACTCCCTCAGCACATCCAGAACGGCCGGATTGAGCGAGGGCTCTCCCACCCTGGCAAACTGGATCTTGAATTTCGCGGCCGGCACACGTCTGTCCGGATAGCGCCCGTCGACAAGGAAGTCGATCTGCTCAAGAATCTCCCCGGCCGTCATCTTGCCCTCGTAGTTGCCACCGGCATCGCAGATGGCGCATCTTACCGGGCAACCGAAAAGGCTCGAGACGATCAGAACCCACTTCTCTTCGCGGGGAAGCGGCGGCTGGACGGCCTCGGTGAACTCAACGAGCCGGCCTCCGACCGTCTCGGCCACGTAGGCCACCGCCATGTCTTCTCTACCTGTGGATGCGACTACTCTCAACGCAATTCTCCATGTGAATCTGCCCCTGCCGTCTCTCCCCGGTCGACCGCCGCGACGACCCCATCCCGCAACATGGCCGCCACCTTCATTGCGGCGTGTGTGCCCTGTCCCGCTGCGATCGACGCCTGCCGGAAGATACCATTCCTGACGTCACCTGCGAAGAGCAGCTCTCGCCGCACCTCGAGTGCTGCGGCATCCCGGCGCAGCTCCTCGGAGAGGAACCCGTCGTCCGGCTCTCTTCCCACCGCCAGGACCAGGTAGTCGACGTGGAGGTCTCCCCGGACACTCCCCCCGTTACCTCCATCAGACAGAGACGTCAGTCTCAGCGGCCGTCCCGATCCCCTGGCGACGGCCGTAACCCTGGTCATCATTCTCACGGTCACCCGCTCCCGCGACCGCGCCCTCGCCGCAAGAAGCGGGAGACAGCGCGTGCGGTTCCCCCTGATCAGGATTGTAACATCGTTCTCCTCTGAGAGACCGAGCGCATAGTCGAAGGCGGCATCACCGCCTCCGACCACCGCGACGTGCGCGCCTCTCATACCACGGAGTTCGTCCACCTCTCGGAGGACCCTATCCCTCGCGTCCAGCGGAATCTCGGGGTCTGTCACCTCGCGGGGACGGGTGCCGGACGCCACGATCACGGCCCTGAGCCGAACGTCGAGCCCCCCGGTCCGGACGACCAGAACCTCGTCCTCACGGTCCAGCGACGCAACCTTCTCTCGAACCAGCTCCGCCCCTGAAGCGCGAAGCTGTTCGTCAAGCAGCCCCGCCAGATCAGGACCCGAAACGCCGCGGGGAAAGCCGGGGAAGTTCTCGACGCGCCAGGCGGTGCGGAGCAGCCCACCGATGGGCCCACTCTCGAACACGACGGGCCTGACGCCGTGCCGCGCGAGCTGGACCGCCGCCGCGACACCGGCAGGTCCCGCTCCGATGATACCCGCATCGGCACTGTCCAGGGTCCTCACTGTATCGTCTCCATTGCATCGATCAGATCCTGGACGCGCGGCGTCGTGGCGAAGCCGTGCGCCAGATTCAGGATGGTCGCCAAGTGGTGCTGCTCGTCGTACGTGGCCGTCCCGTCGACCGGGAACGTGACCTCGAAACCGCGAACAAAGGCCGAGCGCGCGGTGGTCTCGCAACAGAGGTGTGTCGCCACTCCCGTCACGACCACACGCTCCACGCCACGCTCTCTCAGGATATCTTCCAGGCCCGTCCCGTGGAACGCATCGTACTGGCTCTTCTCCATGACGATGCCGACGGACGTATCCAGAGCGGGCGCTATCTCGCTGAGCGGGTCTTCCACACGAATGAGATCGTTCCACCACACCCCGAGTGAACCCGCGTCCTCCTCGGTGTTCAGGTGACGCGTGAAGATGACCGACAGGCCCCTCTCCGCAAATGCCCGGGAGAGCGAGGCCAGACCGGGGACGATGTCCGCGGCGCTCGGAAGGTACGCGTGAGACGCCGGGTCCAGGAAAAAGCCCTGCATGTCCACCACGAGAAGCGCCGTCGCTCCCGGCGTGAACGATGCCCGCCCGAGCCCGGCCGACAACGAGACGAGTTCCTCGACCTCGCGAAGAAACGACCTGCTGGTGAGATATGATTCCTTCACGGACACACTCGCACCGATACGCTCCGGCCTGATGAAGGACCTCCAGGGGAGCGACGCGTCAGCGCCGCCCGTCAGTGGCTGATATCAGGAGAATGATAGCAACAATACCACAGTGTGGAGCAGTGTGACAGCCTGTGGTCCGTGACCGCCACACAACGCGACAGGCCCGCAGGCTTCCTCGCTGCCCGGAACGGAGCACACCCCCTACCGGACAGACAGCGAAGAGTCAACGGGCCCATCAGTGTTAGCGCGAAGCTGAGTCAGATCGACGCCCCGCCCTGATTGCGGTCAGGAGGCCAGCTGGCGGCCGGGCCCCCTCCAGAATGAACGGCGGGGAGTCGCGAAGGACTCAAGGGACTCTGCGATAGCAAACCCAACAGCTGGAGAACCCCTTCACCAGAGTCGGGCCGGGTTCCTCCTGCCGCACCACCTCCTTCCACGTTTGTCCTGCTCCGAGCGCGTCAGCCACAACGCATCTTCCGCAGCCAGGCCGTCGCTCCTACACGACAGACCTTGACTGATCTCTTTTGAGCGCGCCCTCCACGGCAAATCAGACTTTGTGGATGAGCGGACCGACCCCCGCGCAAGGGCGCTCCACACCTATGAATCGCATGAAGTGTGCCAATGCGGCGCAGATCGCCCCCGGGCGGGGCTGACGCCATGTAGTCGTAAGTATCTCAAGAGTAATAGGTTAGAGGATTGTGCGCGGTCGTGCCTAATGCAGTGTCGTGGGCTTCTCGGAGCATCCGCGACAGCCCTTGGCAGCACGCGACTGCGGAGCATGTCTAACCTGTCTGACCATCGGAGGTTACACGAACGTCAGAACCACGACAAGACGTCGGGTTTATGACGTCTTGCCAGTGTTAATAGTTTGTCGCACATGCCCTGAGAGTAGTGCGGTCGAGAACCAGGGGGATACTGAGAGTCGGGGCAGAAGGAACCGTTCCGGCCATCTCACTCTATCCGATACTTCCTCATCTTGGTGTAGAGCCCGGTCCGCGACAGGCCCAGGTAGTCGGCGGCGTCCTGCTTGCTCCGTGCGTGGCGCTCCAACGCCTCCCGAATGCGGCTCTGCTCGAGCGCTTCCACCTCGTCCTTGAGAGAGAACGAGTCGCCCGGTACAGCTCTGCCCGAGGCCAGGGCGGCCCCGCGCACAGCCAGAAGCTCTGGACGCACAGTATCCAAGCCGATCAGGTCGTCGTCCGCGCACAGCGCGACGCACCTGCGCACCTCATTCTCGAGTTCACGGACGTTGTTGCCCCGCCAGTCGTAGTGCCGGAACAGCACCACGACCTCATCCGAGAAGCCCCGCACATCCTTCCCCTCGAGTCTCGCGTAGATCGCCAGGAAGTGACGCATCAGGGGAACGATATCGCAAGGTCGCTCGCGCAGCGGGGGGATCTCCACGGTGTACGCGCTGAGCCGGTAGAACAGATCGCGACGGAACCCGCCCTCGAGCACGTCGGTCCGGAGATCCTTGTTGGTGGCCGACACGACCCTCGCGTTGCTCGTCCGGATGGAACTGTCGCCCACCCGCCTGTATTCGCCGCTCTGCAAAAATCTGAGCAACTTGACCTGCAGCCCGGCACTCATATCGCCGATCTCATCGAGGAAGAGAGTGCCACCAGAAGCGGATCCGACTAGTCCCTCAGTGTCACGGTCCGCATCCGTGAACGCACCCTTCGCGTGCCCGAAGAGCTCGCTCTCCTGCAAATTCGCCGGCACCGCCCCCGAGTTCAGAGCGACAAAGCGCCCCGTTCTGGAACTGCCTTCGTGGATGGCCCGGGCGAGGACGTCCTTGCCGACACCGGATTCACCGAGCATCAGAATCGGTATGGTGCTGTCGCACAGACGACCAACGCTCGCGAGCATGTTCACCGTAACCGGGTCCCGCGTGATGAACCCCCTCGCGAAACCGGCATCGCCGTCTTCGGGGTCGAGCGAGAGCCCGAACGCCCCCGTCCCTCCAGAGCGAAGCACCTCTGCAAGCAGCCTCGCCGACGCACCGAGGAACTCCACGTCCGCCTCGGTGAACGCGACTGCACCATCGCCGTTGAGGCGGTCCGCGTACAGAAGCAACGCCGTGCGGCTCGCCGAGTCGATCTCCGTCGGGATCAGCGCGACCGCCGCGAGTCGCGGCGAGATCGGTCCGCCGGGTCCGGTTCCCGCAGCCGCAACGTACGGCCTGCTGAGACACCCGTCCCTTGTCACGGAACGAACAATCCGCCTCACCTCGGCCAGTCGCCTGCCCGTACGCCCGACAGAAGTCACGACCTGCGGCGGCCGGTTGGGTTCCTGCCGAAAGATCACAACGCGGTCGGCGTGCACCTCACCTGCCACGGCCGCTGCAAACCCGTGCAGGACGGCGGGGTCGCCGTCGCTGGTCCGGAGAAGGAGTGAAGCCTCTGCAAGAATGGAGTACCTGCTGGGTAGTGACGCAACGGTGTCCGCGAGTTCAGCATCGATCTCGTGCTGCAGCGCCGCCAACCCGGCCAGACCGGCCTCGTCGTGGACCAGCTCGAGCTCAGGGCGTGCCTTCTCCAACCAGACGCGACAGCGCGCACGGTGACCGGCCGTGTGCAATGCCCTGGCCCTCTCGAGAGAGCACCTCGCCACCCAGTAGGGCGCGCCAATGCTCTCGAACAACTGCTCGGCCTCGCAAAGTCTTGACTCGATGATGTCCAGGTCAGCCTCGTCAACCGGTCCGGAGCGACGTATCCCTACGCCGTCCGTCAGAGCGGTCATCGCAAGCTCGAAAGGCTCTCCGGTCCGAGTCTGGACGCTCTCCGCCCGCGCCGAGAGCACGCGGGCGTCCGAGCGCCTGCCTCTCGAGTATGAGGCGGTCGCCAGAACCCTCAGAGTCGCGCCTTCCTCCAGCCTGTCGCCAATACGCCGGCAGAGGTCGAGCGCCGTCGTGCAGTCCCGCTCGGCGTCATCGAGCCGCCCGAGAGCGATGTATACCTCGGCCCTACGTCTAAGCACTTCACCGATGACGTCGCTCACGGACGACAACCTGTGTGCACATGCGAGAGCCTGGTTGAGCGCCTTCAGCGCCCCTTCGAAACGTCCCTGATCCTTCTCGAGATCTCCGAGGAACTCGAACGCAAGCGCCTCTGCGCGACGGTATCCTTCCTCCTGGCTTGTCCGGAGCGCGCGCGTGAAGCGCTCCCGTGCGCCCTTCCAGTCGCGTCTGACCCGACACAGATTACCGAGAGCCGACTCGACCGCGACGACGTCTCGGGTAGCGCCGAGACTCGTGTAGATCTCCCACGCCCGCTTCAGGTTCGTCTCGGCCTCGTCCCACCGCGCGGATCTATAGAGCGCCACGCCCAGGTTGTTCAGACGGCGCGCGATGGCGGCGGGCCTGCCCAGCCTGCTGTCGATCTCAAGGGCGCGCTCGAAGTAGTCGATTGCGGTGGAGAGATCGCCCGACCGCTTAGCCAGAATGCCCAGGTTGTTGTATGCCCCGGCAACTCCCTCGTCGTTCCCGAGGCGTCTGTTGCAGACGAGGCAATCCATGAGGCAGTCCCTGGCAGCTGTCATGTTGCCGAGTTCGGCGTGCGCGGTGCCCAACGCCTTGCTGGCCTCCGCCAGGAGGGCGCTGTCCGGTTCCTTCCTGAGCACGGCGTACGCCTGCTCGGCCGCGCGCAGGGATTTCCTGAAGCGGCCGCTCTTCGCATCCGTTCTTGCGAGGATGACGTTGGCCTCCGCCGCGGCGGTGCTGTCCCCCGCGCGGGCGGCGAGTGTGGCAACATGCTGAGCGTAGTTCCTGGCCTCGTCGTGCTTGCCAAGTCCGAAATAGCACCTGGCCAGGCTCGCGTAGAGTGATGCGACTTCGTTGTGCGACAACTGTGACTTCAGTGCTTCCTCGTCGGCACGCAGGAAGTACACCATCGCATCGGAGTAGCTGTCCAATTCCAGATAGAACTGTCCCTTGCGGAGGACGGAAATCGCCGACTCCCGGGAACTGAGATCCCCGTGGTCACGGTGTCCTCTTGGGGCACACTCATCAGGTTTGATGTGTGGTCGCTGCCGAGCCAACTGCTTCCTCCCACACAGAGATCAGCGCAAGCCGGAGAAGATGACCCACGACTGCAGAAGCAGCGCAAGCCGAAGACCCAGACTGACCTCCATACGCGAAAGCACATCCTCGGAACTGCGTGAGCCCGCTCCCGTCCCCTCACAACTGCCTCCGCCGAACGACTCCGCCACCGTGTGTCCCCTGATGGCGGACTTGTCCCAGTTGTCGTCGTCCCCCTCCGAATCCACGTTCGGGATGTCCGGGTCCTCTTCGTCGTCGTCCGGGTTGACGGCACCCCAGCTATCGCTCACGTTGTGGAGCGGCGTCCCGGGGCGCGAAAGCGCCGTGGGGCAGATCAGAAGCAAGCCCAACACTACGACCACAAGCAGGGCGAGCAACCTCCTCGCGCTCATGATCATCCTCCTTAGGGGGGTGTAATAGTCTGGTTCCGGTCCATTCAGTGCGGTCACGTCGCCTCCAAGTCCGGAAGCATGCCAAAGCGCCTGGCGACGAGCCAGCACAACCGTGTGGTGGGGTTGTTGTTGCAGAGTCCAAGACGAATGGTACTACGTTCCGTGTTGATTGTCAATACCGTAGTTGGTTGGACTTGCCGGAATCAGCTGCAAGGGACAGCTGTGAACCTGTTTCCGCCGCTGTTTCGCCCTTCGTCGGCGCGTGACGAAGGATCACGTCGTGGAGGTAGTGGGCGATCCAGCGATGCGCGGCCGTCGTCCAATGGCCATCGTCCGGTATGAGTGCGAGCGTGCCACAAACCTCCTCCTGCCTGACAAGGTAATCGTAGACGAAGTGAGCGTCCACTCCACCGCACGGCACCGATAAACAGCACCATCTGGATCAGTAGCCGTTTCGAGGATTCTCTGAAGCTCAAGTGGACTCTCCCCTCTCGCGATGTATGTGCGCGGACGGTCCGAGCAGGGCCAAACAGGACGCCGCTCGGCGCGGGCGGCAGCTCAGGGTGCGACCGGTCAGGGTGCGGCCAGCGCGGCGACTGCCAGTCCGATTGCGCCAACGATGCGGCAACGGCAGCATAACTCCGCTCGCGGCCGTGGTCAATCCCCGCGTCGGGCCTCGGGGGTCCGCCGACTTGATTGACACGGAAGGCACGAGGCGGTAGCTTCTCCTAGTTGAGACGGACCGTCCTGCTCCGCGGCGGTCCCTTCTGCTGAACGCGAAGCCGGCCCTCGGTCGGACGGCGGACTCCAGGGCGAGGCGGTTTCTCTCAAGGGAGACATCGTGGAACGCGGATCGCATTCGACGCGCTCTGACCGGAACGCAGCGGAGACTCACGGAGGCAAGCACCAGCGCGGCGGCCCCACCCTGTTCTGGTGGATCATGGTGACCGTGTCAGGCACTACGTCCCTTCTCGCAACGCGCATGGCCAATCCGCTCACGGTCGACGACGTACTCACCGCCGCTCTTCTCTTCTTCGTCGTGCCGGCCGTCGCCGTGCTCGTCCTCAGCATGTTCCATCGCTTGCTCGGCATCGCCCTGGCTGTGCTCGTCCCCTTCGGCTGGCTTCTCATCGCCTCGGACCCCGCCGACAGCATCCTCCTTTGGCTGGTACCCGTGATCGGTGCGGCTCTCGTCGTCGCCGTGGCGGCGAAGCAGAACCGTGGACGCGCGGGACTCGGGCTGGCCGCCGCCTCGGCATTCCTAGTGGTCACCGTGTTCTTCACTCCGCTGCCGTCGACCGCGCCGGTGACGCCCACGACACTACTCGTCGGAATCGACGGCGCCTCGTGGAATCGGATCGACCCACTCTTCGAGTCGGGCCGCCTCCCCAACCTGAAGCGATTGACAGAGGGTGGTCGGAGGGCCCGCCTCAGGTCTCTGCCGTCGCTGTACTCACCGCAAATCTGGAGCACCATGGCGACTGGGTGCCTGCCGGAGATCCATGGCATCTGGGACTTCGGCAACACTCAGAGCGACTTCAAGGTTGGACGCCTGTGGGACCGGATGCATCTGGACGGGCGCTCATCCGGCGTGTGCGGCTGGTACTTCACGTGGCCCCCGACGAAGGGGCTGGGTGTGAACGACTTCGTCATCCCGAGCACGCTGGCTCCGGACGCCAGCACGTTTCCGCCCGAGTACGCTTTCTACTGGCAGCTCTGGGCTCGCGAGCATCCGCGTAGGAGCGAGACCATTCCCTACGCCGTCGCCGCACTCCGGGCATTCAAGCACGGTGTGCGTCTGTCAACGCTGCGGCGAGCCTTCACTGAGGTGGTGACGAGGCGCTTCGAGCAGCGCGAGTTCCTCGACCAAGCATGGAGGGACCGGAGCATCTCCGCCGATCTTCAAGGTGACGTATTCTGTGAGCTCATCAGGACGCGGCGGCCGGAGTTCGCCGCCATCCTCATGAATCAGGTGGACAAGGTCTCGCATCTCTACTGGAAGTTCATCGATCCCGAGAGCTTCCCGGAAGTCACGGACGAGGACCGGGAGAGGTTCTCCGACGCAATCGACCACCTGTACGAAGCAGTGGACGCCAATCTGGGCAAGATCCTCGAACTCGTGCCCGAAGAAGCGAACATCGTCATCGTCTCTGACCACGGGTTCCAGGCGGCCCCCAGAACGCTGGCAGGGCAGTTCTGCAGAATCCGCACAGAGAATCTGATGGCCGCCCTCGGGTACGCCAAGACCGTGTTCGGCACGAACGTCGACCGCAAGGTCTACCTTCGTCCGACGACCGAATCGTTCAACGAGCGAGAGGCCACGCTCGAGCGACTCTCCTCAGCGCTGCGGGGCGCCCATCTGTCCGATGAGACCAGACCGTTCTTCGTGCTTCAGCGCGAGGGGGACTCTATTCGCCTTGAGATCGCGGACAGGCACGCCATCCCTGAACACGCGCGCTTGGTGCTGGACGATGCGGACTACGCACTGGAGCAACTGATAACGATAAGAGCCGAGGCGCGCTTCTCCGGAGTGCACCACCCGGACGGCGTCTTCCTGCTGGCCGGCCCGGCCGCGGCGACCGCCGTCCGTTCGGACTCGCTCCATGTCGTGGACGTGGCCCCCACAATAGCGGCGCTCATGAATCTCCCGTTCTCGACCGACTGGACGGGGAGCCCGGCCGTGCGGGGCTTCTCAACTGGCAGCGTGGAGTATGCCGACTACCCCGCCCCCTCCGAAACCGCACCCGTTCCCGAGGACATGAACGAGGCCCTCAAGGAACAGCTGAGGTCAATGGGATATCTCGAGTAGCTGCGTTGAGACCGCGCGGAGCGGTCCGGCAAGTGAGGCGCAACGGAAGTGGCAGGTTCGGTCTATTGGTGAGCGGTGCCTCGTGAATCCCCTGGTCTT
>JAUVLG010000074.1 GCA_030595835.1 Candidatus Eiseniibacteriota bacterium
CGTCGTGGCCAGAAGAAGACCCGAGGTCCGCGCCTCAAGTGCGTCCGCGATCAGACCGTCGTCCATGTCGGCGATCTGGTCGGTCGCCAGCTCTACCAGCGACGAGCGGATCTCGTCCCAGTTGTCCTCGGGTACCCAGGCGATCCCGTGGATGCCCGGCATCGGAGTGGCTCCGCCTATCCAGGGGAAGATCTCGTCCCAGTTCACGGGAACCGTGCCTTCCTCGGAAATGACGTCGTCTCTGTTGTACGTGTAGAGTCCCACCTGGTAGCCGTCGCCGCCTGTGGCAATGCAGCTCGCCTCGTCACTGCAGGCACTGGCTACGCAGATGTACTCGGCACCGGCGACGGGTTCGGCCGTCAGTCCGTCTCGCACCTTCGCGTGGAACGTGCCGAGCTCGCCCATGTCGATGGTGACGAGCCCCTCGGCTCCGGACGTGCCGCTGCCGACTACCCAGTCGCAATCGGTACCGTCATCGTCCGGTCCGGTTGTTCCACTACAGCCCGCCATGCCGAAGGTGATTGTCACAAGCGCGAGCAGCGGCAGGGTCCAGCGCAGAATCCGCAACAGCATTGTCCTCTCCTTTGCGAGATGTTCCACGGCGCTGCGTACTGTGGGGTAGCGCCGGACGCGCGCCGGGCGCGTCACGCACCACTTCCTGCTGACGTTCCGGGAGTCTACATGCAAATCCACTGCCAAGCCAGCGCAGTCGGTGCAAGGGAGAGGAAAACACCTTGTCGGGGAACGGCGGAGTCGTTTACTCTGCGACGGAGGGACACTGAGCGATGCTTGGGAGGTGGGCTCAAGAGCCGAGTTCAGGAGCTGAGCTCAGGAGCTGAGCACCGATTCAGCAATGGGGGATATGGCCCGCTGGACGGGGGTAGCGCAATGATACACGACACGATTCTTGACACGATCGGCAGTACCCCGCTCGTTCGCATCAACAGAATGGCGACGGGCGCGAGTGCCGAGATCATCGCCAAGCTCGAGTTTTTCAACCCGAGCGGCTCTGTCAAGGACAGGATAGCCCTCAGCATGATCGAGGACGCCGAGCGGACGGGCCGGCTCAAGCCCGGTGATGTGATAGTCGAGCCGACATCGGGCAACACAGGGATAGGTCTGGCGCTCGTGGCCGCGGTCAAGGGCTACGAGGCGGTCCTCGTCATGCCCGATACGATGAGCGTCGAGCGTGGGGTGCTGCTTCAACAGCTCGGGGCGCGAACCGTACTCACGCCGGGCGGACAGGGAATGAAGGGCGCTATCGCCGAGGCCGAGCGTATGGCCGCCGCGCCCGGGCATTTCATGCCGCGGCAGTTCTCGAATCCCGCGAACCCTGAGACACACAGGAGAACCACCGCGCGCGAGATCATCGACGCGCTCGAGGGTCGAACGCTCGATTTCTTCGTCGCCGGCGTCGGAACCGGTGGCACCATCACGGGTTCCGGGGAGATCCTGAAAGAGGCGTACCCTGGCATCACCGTGGTAGCCGTCGAGCCGACAGCGTCGCCCGTTCTGTCGGGCGGGAGCCCGGGAGTTCACAAGATACAGGGCATCGGCGCCGGGTTCGTTCCCGACGTCTACGGTGGCGACAGCGTGGACGAGATCGTTCAGGTGAGCGATGACGAGGCGCTGGAAACGGCAAGGGCACTGTCACGCGAGGAGGGCATCCTGGCGGGCATATCCTCGGGTGCCGCCATGTTCGCCGCACTTGAGGTTGCGCAACTCGCAGGAAGTGGTAAGCTCGTCGCTGTGATACTACCGGACACGGGTGAGCGCTACATGAGCACCGACCTCTTCGGATAGTGAGCATGAGACCCCTCTTTCTTGACGACATCGCAGCCATCAGGAAGAACGACCCCGCCGCCAGGAGCATCGTCGAGATCTGGCTGTGCTATCCGACCCTGCATGCGGTCCTGATTCACAGGGTCGCGCACTGCCTCCATAATCGATTCAGCATCCCGGTGCTGCCACGCTTCGTATCCGCGTGCAACAGGTTCATCACAGGTGTCGAGATACATCCCGGGGCGCGCATTGGCAGGGGGTTCTTCATCGACCACGGGATTGGTGTCGTTATCGGAGAGACGGCCGAGATAGGTGACAACTGCGTCTTCTTCCACGGCGTAACGCTCGGCGGAACGGGTCATCACACGGACAAGCGGCATCCGACAATTGGCAGTAATGTACTTGTCGGAGCGAACGCTACCCTGCTCGGCCCCATCGAGGTTGGAGACAACACGAGGATTGGGGCGACCGCCGTTGTCATCAACAGGGACGTTCCCGCGAACTGCACCGTCGTGGGCGCCCCCGGCAGGATCGTGAAACGGGACGGCGAACACAGGGATGAACCGCTGCCCGCCGCGCACTACCAGCACAAGGTTAATCGGAACGCCTGACGCGACTACCGCGCGTCCGGTGCCCCCTTGGTGGCTTCGGCCGCACTCGCACCCCCGAAACCGCCGCGCGGAGGCTACACCTCCGCTCGGAAGAAAGGGAGAACCCCATGACAGCGAGCACTCGCTCCCTGCGTCGGATCCTGTTGTCAGCGACACCCTGGCTTCTCATATGCGCGATCGTCGCGGTCGCGCTGCCCGCGCCGGCCGCGGACGACGTCGAGGAGGTGCCGCTCGAGACGGACATCGTCTCCGCGACCATCTACGGCCACCAGGCGCAGATCGTTCGCAGGGGGGAGGTCAAACTCGAGTCCGGCTCCGTCCGGTTGGTCTGCGGTGATCTGCCTGAGAAGTTCATCGAGACGTCCCTCAATGTCGAGGGAACCGGCATCAGCGGCGCCAGGATAATCGGCATCGACCTGCGGAGAACTGAGACCAGCGGAGTGGAATCCCCGCGCGCCAAGGAACTCGTTGAGGAGCTGAAGCAGCTCGACCCGAAACTGGAGCACCTTCGGATTCGGCGCACGGCGCTTGTCCGACGGAGGGAACTCGCCCGGTCGATCAGTCAGTTCTCGAGCGACGTTGGGCAGGAGCAGCTGGCCGGGGGTGACTTCGCGCCCTCCTACTGGGACGGCGTGCTGAGCTTCTTCGAGACGGAGAACATCGCCACGGACGACAGGCTGGATGAGCTCGAGGATGAGATGTCCGAGATCGAGGGACGGCGGGCGTGGATCAAGACCGAGCTGCGAGCGATGCACGTCGCGGAGGGACCGGGCAAAGAGGTGGTCGTCGACTGCGAGATCGAGTCCGGAGGTTCCCTGACCGTCGAGCTCAGCTATCTCGTTCCCGACGCGTCGTGGTATCCCGAGTACACCGTCCGCTACATCGAGCGTGACGATGAGGTCGAGCTGACATACGCCGCGCGCATCGTCCAGGCCACCGGCGAGGACTGGAAGGGCGTCTCCGCGTTGTTGTCCACGGCGACTCCCCACGTGGGCGCCGCGCCGCCCGAGCTGCTGCCGCTCTACGTCGGCGGGACGACCGGGACCATTCGCGGCAGAGTGACTGATGCCGCGACGGGAAGGTCGCTGCCCTATGCGAACGTGAGCGTCCGCGGCACCGCCAGCGGAGCAATAACGAACACGGACGGCGTGTACGTCATCTCCGACGTGACCGCCGGCTCTTACACGATGCAGGTTTCGTACATGGGGTACAAGACCGCCAAGAAGTCGCGCGTCCGGGTCTCTGTTGGTAGGGTGGAGCGTGTGGATTTCGCTCTCGATCCCGTGGAAGTCATGGCGGATGAAGTGATCATCGAGGCAGAAAGGCCGATGTTCTTCACTGAGACGACCTCCACGACGCGCCGCATGGACGAGTCAGAGGTCCACGTCCGTGCCCTCGGTACCATCGAGGGGAAGGGCTACGAGGAGCCGCCCTCGATCCCGCACGTCGGGGCCGAACTGCTCGGCTCCGAGTTTGCGGCGAACCTCGTGATCCCGAAACCGATCGATCTCGAGACGGGTGCCGAGCCCAGGCGTTCTCTCGTCGTGAGAGAGCGGATACCGGGCAGCTTCGTCCTCCAGGCCGTCCCGCGCCTCTCGGAGCACGTCTTTGTGAAGGGGACTCTCACGAATCCGCTTGCCATCCCGCTTCTTCCCGGAGCCGCCGAGGTGTATGTCGAGACCGTGCCTGAGGGCGGCAGCACGAAGGTGTCGAACTTCGTCGGCAAGGATCGCATCGAGGCAATCGCCGCGGGTGAGGAGTTCGAGATGTACCTCGGCGTCGACCAGAACGTGAAGGTCGAACACATCCTGAAGAAGAAAGAGACCATCTCGAAGGCGAAGAGCAAGACCGCGAAGGTGAGGTACACGTACCTGATATCCGTGGAGAGCTTCAGGAGAGGGACCACCGAGCTTAGGATCGCGGACCGTGTGCCGGTCTCCACCATGAGAGAGGTTAAGATCAAGGAGCTCGAGTTCGTCCCCGAACCCGCGGAGCAGACCGATGAGGGGCTGCTCACGTGGAAGCTCCGGATGGAACCGGGAGAGACACGAGAGATCTCGATCGAATACGTCGTCGAGTATCCTTCGCACCTGTCGCCCCGCAGCCTCGGGCTCGAGGAGTAGGCCGCGCCCGGGTATTCAGATATGGTATGCTCCCGGCTCGGGCCGGTGCGGCGCCGACCCGAGCTGGGAGTGGGAGCACGAGCTCGGGACGCATCCAGATTCCAGGGCGCCGCCGTGGGAACTGGGGTGCGGAAGTGAAAGGAAGCGTGATGCCGGCAGCAGAACAGCGGGGCTCGATACTTCGGGACATGGAGAGGGAATTAGCGCTGTTCATCGAGGAGCAGCCGTCATACGCGCAGACGGAAGCGATCGACGACCTTCGCGCGAAGGAATACACGCGCCTCGACGCTCAGGGGCACGTCTACCTCGACTACACCGGTGGAGGTCTGTACGCGGAGAGCCAGCTCCGCTGGCACACTTCGCTTCTCAAGAACCGCGTTCTCGGCAATCCGCACTCGCTCAATCCAACGTCGGCAGCCATGACTCGGCTGGCGGAGGAGGCGCGACGCAAGGTCCTCGTCTTCTTCAACGCCTCTCCCGATGAGTACGTGGTCATCTTCACACCGAATGCCAGTGGCGCCCTGAAACTGATCGGCGAAGCCTATCCCTTCGATGAGGGCGACCGCTTCCTGTTGACGTTCGACAACCACAACTCGGTCAACGGCATCCGTGAGTTCGCGCGCGCCCGGGGCGTTGCGACAACCTACGTCCCGCTTGTGCTTCCAGAGACACGGGTCGACGAGGACGAGCTCCTGTGCATGTTGAAGGAACTCCCGGAGGGCGCAACGAACGGGCTCTTCGCCTACCCCGCGCAGTCGAACTTCTCGGGCGTGCAGCACCCGCTCGAGTGGATAGAGGCGGCTCAACAGCACGGCTGGGACGTCATTCTGGATGCCGCGGCATACGTTGCGACCAACCGTCTGGACCTCGAGCGCTGGAAGCCCGATTTCGTCCCGGTCTCGTTCTACAAGATGTTCGGCTATCCGACCGGGGTGGGCTGTCTGCTCGCGCGGAGGGATGCACTCGCGAAACTCAAGCGTCCCTGGTTCGCCGGGGGCACGATAACGGTCGCGTCGGTTCAGGGCGACAAGCACTATCTCCACGACAGTGAAGCGGCCTTCGAGGACGGCACGCTGAACTACTTGTCGCTCCCTGCCGTCGAGATAGGCCTGGATCATCTCACCTCGGTGGGACTGGATGTCATCCATGAGAGGGTGCGCTGTCTGACGGCCTGGCTGCTCGATCGTCTCCACGGCTTGCACCACGGCAACGGCCGGTCGGTGCTCCATATCTACGGTCCGCTCGACACACACATGCGGGGCGGTACGGTGACGATGAACTTCTACGATCCGGACTCACAGTTCTTCGACCATCGTGTCGTTGAGGATGAGGCCGCAAAGGCCAACATCTCGCTCAGGACCGGGTGCTTCTGCAATCCCGGGGGCAGAGAGCTGTCCCTCGGCATCTCCGAGGGCGAGTTGGAGACGTGCTTTTCCCAGCCGTCTGAGCGGCTGACGCTGGACGATTTCCGCCACTGCATAGACGGCAAGAGCACCGGCGCCGTGCGTGTTTCGTGCGGCATCGCGAGCAACTTCGCCGACGTCTATCGATTCGTCGAGTTCGCGAGCACCTTCACGGATAGACGGGCATGGGGTGTCCCAAGCTGAACCTCCAGGTTCGAGGCGCCAACCGAAGGGTCGTTCGCTTCTACGAGAGCCTTGGGTACGCAACAGAGGACCGGGTCAGTATGGGAAGGTGTCTCGACGACGAGTCACGATGAGAACCAACACCTACAACATTCGGAGTTGCATATGGCTGAGACAGGTGTTGCCCCGCCCGGATCGGGCACTGCATCAGAGCTCTTGGCACAGGAGGAAGGCCCCGGGATGAACCTGCGTTTCGGATTCGTTACCGTGGCCGCCGGCCCGCTGGGCAAGCGGTCCCTGGCAGGAGCCGCATCTGACTACGAAGGTGCGCTCCGGGCGATCGGTGGGGAGCAGTGGGAGTTCTCAAACGTCGCGGACCCGGCGCCCCTCGCGGTGCTCGTGGAGACGGGCGGGACGGAGCGGATGATCGTGGACCTCTGGCGCAGGCGACTCGAGAGTGCGGCGAAGGCCCCGGTGATCCTGGTAGCCCACTCGGGCGCCAACTCGCTCCCGGCCTCGCTGGAGACGCTCGCGCGGCTACGTCAGGACGGTCGGAAGGGGCGCATTCTCTATCTCGCGAGTCCTGAGGACGAGGCGGGTCTGGCCGGCGTCAAGGCGGCGGTGCGCGATGTTGATGTGTGGCGACAGCTGCGTCACGCGCGGATCGGTGTCGTCGGCTCTCCATCGGGATGGCTCGTTGCGAGCAGTCCTGACCCTGAGATCGTCAGAATGACGTGGGGTCCTCATGTCGTGCCTGTCAGCCTCGACCAGCTCACGGAGGCCATCCGCACGGCCGCCGGCAACGCGGCGGATTCCAACAGGGAGTCCATCGCATCGGGGGCGGCGGAGGTCAAGGAACCTGAGCCGGGGGACGTTACCACGGCCGAGTTCGTGTCCGCGGCAGTTCAGCACATCGCGGCGAAGCACGGCCTGAAGGGCGTGGCTCTGCGCTGCTTCGACCTCGTTGAGGAGCTGGGGACGACGGGTTGCGTCGCACTGTCCAGGCTGGCGGACAAAGGCGTGGCGGCGGGCTGCGAAGGGGACGTGGTGAGCACGGTGGCCATGCTCTGGGTGAGGCTTCTTCTGGATGAGATCTCATGGATGGCGAATCCATCGACGGTCGATTCCGCCGGCAACTCACTGACGTTGGCCCACTGCACTGTTCCCCGGAGCATGGTTGACGGCTACACACTGCGGTCGCACTTCGAGTCGGGCATCGGCGTGGCCATTCAGGGCACGTTGCCCAGTGGTCCCGTGACGCTCATGCGGATTGGCGGGAGGTCCATGACCGATCTGTGGCTGGCGGAGGCCGAGATCATCAGGGGCGGGAATGCCGACAGCCTGTGTCGCACGCAGGTGGAGGTGCGTCTGGTTGAAGGTGGTACGGTGGCGGATCTTCTCGAGCGCCCTCTGGGAAATCACGTGGTTCTGGTGCGGGGACGGCACGCCGCACGCCTGCGCGCGTGGTGGGAGATGATGATCGCAGATCAGGGAGGCACGGGGCACACGCCTGCGTGATGCGGCCGAGGAGCCCAGGACGCCGAAGCGCTCGTTCGGGGCCCCAGCACGTTCAACCGGGATCCACGAGAGCATCTACAATATCGCACGCCTCATACTCGCCGGTCGCGTCGCAACGTACGGGCAGGTCGCCGCGTTCGTCGGCAGGTGCACCCCGCGAATGGTGGGCTTCGCGATGGCCTCAATCCCCCTTGGGAGCGACGTGCCCTGGCAACGCGTCATCAACAGCAGAGGTACGATCAGCCTGAGGTCCGGCAGCGACGGGCACAACGTCCAGCGCGGCATGCTCGAATCGGAGGGCGTTGTCTTTGACGAGCGCGGGCGGGTCGACCTCGACCGGTATCTGTGGACCGGGCCGGGCCTGAAACGGGGCTGAACCGTGGATGCCTTCGTGCTATACTCCTTCGTCGCTTAACACTACTCAGGAGGTCACACATGTCGAAGTCCCCGGCCGTGGCGCTGGACCACGCGCAGAAGGCACGAGATGAAGTGCTTGGTGAGCTGCGCGAGTTTCTCGGTGTTCCCTCGGTCTCCAGCAACCCCAAGGGTCACGATGACATCAAGAACGCTACTGACTGGCTCTCCGGGCGTCTGAGAGACCTGGGCATGAAGCGCGTCGAGGTGCTGGCTACCGACGGTCACCCCGTCGTGTACGGCGAGGAGCTCTCTGCCGGGCCGTCGGCCCCCACCGTGCTCCTGTACGGTCACTACGACGTGCAATCCGCGGCTCCGCTGGGCGACTGGGACTCCGATCCGTACAGGCCCGTCGTCCGTGGCGACAACCTCTATGCGAGGGGCGCGGCTGACTGCAAGGGTCAGATCATGGCCTGCGTTGCCGCCGTCCAGGCCGTGATGAGGGCGGGTCCCCTGCCCGTCAATGTTAAGTTCGTGGTAGAGGGTGAGGAGGAACTGGGCTCGCCGAACTTCGCGGGGTTCCTCGAGGAGTATCGCGACCGCCTGGACGGTGACTTCGTTCTTAACCCCGATGCAGGAATGCTCGGATCGCAGACCCCAACCATCTACTACGGTCTGCGGGGCATGTACGTGTGCAGACTCCGGGTGTTTGGTCCATCGCACGATCTGCACTCGGGCGGGTACGGTGGCGTCGTCCACAATCCCATCCACGCGCTCTCGCACATGATCGCCGGCCTGCACGACGCGGACGGGCGCGTGATGCTCGACGGATTCTACGATAGAGTGCGTGAACTGACCGCGGAGGAGCGCGCCGAGATGGCCACCCTTCCCCGGGATGAGGCGTCCTATCTAGAGCAGTCGGGTGTGAGCAAGCTCTGGGGCGAACCGGGATTCACTCCCGTGGAGCGCGAAGGTGCGCGCCCCGCGGTCGACGTGATCCACATCCTCGCGGGTAGTCCGAAGTCCGCGATTCCGGCGGAGGCCAACGCCATTGTCACCGCGCGGCTCGTGCCCGACCAGGATCCCAATGAAGTGCACGAGGGACTGATGAAGTACATCAAGGAGAGCATCCCGTCCACGGTCAGTTGGGAAGTGGAATCGTACGAGGGCTTCCCGGCGTCGCTGACCGACAGGACGAGTCCCGGAGTCCGTGCCCTGTCGAAGGCGATGGTCGAGGTGTGGGGCAAGGAACCGCTGTTCTGCAGGAGCGGCGGCAGCATAGCGGCGGTGGGTCAGCTGCAGAAGATCCTCGGGTTGGACTCGGTTCTCACCGGGTTTGCCCTGCCGGACTCACAGATGCACGGGCCGAACGAAAAACTCCATCTGCCCACATGGGAGAAGGGCATAGAGTCGCTCGTTCACTTCCTGCACTACCTCGCAGAGTAGAGCCCCCGGCGCGCCCGCGCAGCGCTCTCCGCGGACCCCTGCTTTGGAGACGATCCATCGGCCCCCCGGGCGAACGCCGCAGCGGGGGGTCGCTTATCGGGGGTCGCTTATAGCCTTCACTCAGGGGCCTTTCCCTGCTACCATTGCGGGGTTTTCCGGGTTGTGACTGACACTGGGTTATAACTGACACCCATAGGATGCGAGGAGAGAAGCATGGCGATAGTCCTGAGCGGCAAAGGTCTGACCGTCGAGAAGCTGGTCCGCATTGCACGTCACGGAGAGAAGGTCGAGGTTCCGCCGGAGGCGTGGGAACGCATCAAGGTCTGCCGGGCGATGTTGGAGGAGAAGATCGTCGCCAAGGAGATCATGTACGGGGTCAACACAGGTATTGGCGAGTTCTCCGAGGTGGTCCTCGACGACGATCAGACCGAGCAGTTTCAGAGGTACCTCATCTACAACCACGCGGCAGGAATCGGTGACCTCGCACCCATAGAGTACGTGCGCGGCGCCATGGCTGGGCGCATCAACGTGCAGGTTCAGGGCAAGTCGGGATGTCGTCCCGAGATAGTCGAGACGCTCGTCGCGATGCTCAACAAGGGTGTGACTCCCGCGGTTTGCCAGAAGGGG
>JAUVLG010000163.1 GCA_030595835.1 Candidatus Eiseniibacteriota bacterium
GCAGGATCTTCGCGGCGGTGGGTGACGGCGTGCTGCGGTCCTTCCGGTTCGTCGGAGGCGAGCTGGAGCTGGTCGGAGAGATGGACTGCGGGTCGGCGGTCGTCTCGCTGTCGGTCGTGTCTCCTGACCCGCTCGAGTCGAAGTCGCTCCTGGCTGCTACCCACGACGGTGCTTTCGTGCTCTTCGATGCGGATCTCCGCCCGCTTGCCCTGTTCGACTCGCAGGGCTCCGGCAGGTCCGGGAAGAGCGGGCGTGATATGACGTTCGCCGTCGGAGGGCGGGGCATCCTCGCGCGGACGGAAGAGGAACTCTTCTGTCTGGGTCTCACGCCGACGCCTCTGGACCTCCAGCCGATCGTGCTGCTGGGGTTGTGTGGCCTGGTGTGCGGAGCGGCGTGTGTCCCCAGGGTGAGACGCGCTTCACTGGCGTCTCTTCGCCGCTCGCTCATGCCGCCGTCCGACAGGGTCGATACGGCGGACGAGCTGCTGGACGGCCTGGCCACCGCGGGCCACGGGAAGCTGACTGTGACTTCTACTCTGAGAAGACTGCGCAAGCAGACCGCGATGAGTTCCGGGCTCGAGGGCCCCGCACCCGCGGAGCTGCAGGAGCGATGGCGGGGCGCGGTTCGGGACGCGCTCGAGGTTGGAGTGACGAGCCTGGATGGCGTGGTGCTCATGGCGCGCAGGATGGGACTGGCGCCGTCCGCCGTCGCCAGGCTGAACACGGACCTCGACCGCGCGCGGAAGCTGTTAAGAAGTGCCCCCGAGCGCGTGCCCACGGGCGGTGACGCGGCCGCGTTTTCGGAGCGGCTCGAGCCTCTGCTTGAGTTGATGGAGAACCACCTCGCGGAGCTCAAGGCCTCGGCCCGACGGTATGTCTCGGCTGAACTCGTAGTGGAGCTCCGTCGGGTCACGGAGGCCCACAGGTCCGACTTGCTGGGCGCGGGCATCGAGCTACAGGCTCCCGCGGTGACGAGCATCGAGGGCGTGAGGGTGTTCGGGACGCGGCTCGAGGTGTGCTTCGTGCTGGACAATCTGCTGTCGAACGCGATAGAGGCGGTCAGCAACGCGGAGCAACGTCGGATCGAGCTGTCGATGGGCCGCGACGGCGACAGGGTCTCGGTGACGGTGTCCGACACAGGAGTGGGCATCCCCGAGGAACTCAAGGAGGACGTGTTCAAGGCCGGTGTCTCGAGCAAGGCCGGCGGAGGGCACGGACTGCCTCGCAGCAGAGAGCTGCTCAAGAAACGCGGTGGAGACATCGTGCTCGTTTGCTCTACCTCGGGAGAGGGCACCGAGTTCGTGGTCCACTTCGAGGTTGCTTGAGATAGCTACGTGTTCTGGCAGAGCAACAGCTTGACTTCGAACGTCGCGCCCTCACCCGGCGACGACCTCACGAGTTCGATCTTGCCGCCACGCCTGTCGAGGATCTCCCTGCTCACTGGAAGACCGTGCCCGCCCCCGGTTCGGTCGCTGACACCGTGCGCGAACACCCGCTCGTGCTGTGACTCCGGAATCCCCTTGCCCGTGTCCTCGACTCTCAGAACGACCCACCTCGGGCCCATCTCGACCGAGATCCGAAGGCGGCGCACCGTCTCGTCGGTCATGGCCCTGATAGCGTTTCCGAGGAGGTTGTCCAGGACGAACGACAGCTCCTGGGCGGTTCCCAGCACGCGGGCGCTCTTGAGCGCGCCCGGGTTCGGGCTCTCGAGCTCGACGCCCAGCCTCTCGATCTCCGAGCTTCTCGACCTCAGCGCCCTGCCAAGCTCGACCCCGAGAGATGAGGATCGCTCCAGCTCGGCCGTGTGCTTGATTCCCCTGAGCGCCTCATCGAGGACCGGGAGGATCTCGTCGAGTCTGGATTCGAGCGATGAGGCATCGGACTCATCGGGGAGCGTCGCCGGCATATCGTGGATGAGCGCGCGCAGCCTCTCGAGCGCCGACGAGAGGTGTCGCGTGTGTATAGGCGCAGTGCCCACTCGCTCCGAGAGCCGCGCGATCGTCGCCACGCCGGGGATGCCGATGTCACGGGAGTTGCCCAGGGCATCCGTGAACCTCTCCTGGAACGCGGGCGGGAGGTCGCCTTCGTTCGCGCGGATCATCTCCGACTGTCTTCTCAGGCGACGGAACGTGGAGGTGGCGGACAGCTTGCCGTGTCCGGCCGTCGTTAGCGCGGTCAGGAGTTCCTCGATCGAATCGTCCCTGGTGTCCCTCGGAAGCAGCCACCGCCTGAGCGCGGCCAGCGAAGCTCTTCTCGATGCCGGGACGATGGCCGCGGCCGCGACCACGCCGAGCAGTGGTATGAGAAGCCGCATCCAGAGCGGAAGAGGTTTCGTGGCGAGAATGTAGCGGTGGGTTCTGTTGGTCGTGCGGACGAGAATCGCGCCCGCCGTCCCGGCGGCCGTCTCGACGTTCGTCCGTCTGATGCGCCGGCTGCCGTCTATTGTCTCGTCGATGTGGACCATGCCCAGCGGATTCAGCCACTCGTCCAGCACGGCTACCGTACCCTTACCCAGGCCTATTGCCAGTTTCCATTCTTCGAACAGCGGATACAGCGCGACCGACGCCACGGACTCCACTGCGTCGCGACAGTTCAGTGTGCTCTCAACCTTCAGGACTCCCTCTTCCCAGCGGAGGCGCCTGAGAGTGCCATCGGACGAGCCGGCGAAGATGCGCTTCCCCTCCGTGCACTGCTCGATGAGCACGCAGTTGGTCGGGTACCCGGTTCTCAGCGTGTCGAGCAGGGTTCCATCGGACCCCCTCCAGATGGCGAGCTCCGGACTGGTGGTATCTGCTTCCGAGTGGTAGTGGAGAGCAGTCACGACCTCGATCGTGCCGTCCTCATCCAGGTCATCTACCGCGAGCTCGACGTTGGAGGAGTATCCACCGAGCTGCCGCGACCAGAGTGTGTCGCCTTCAACAGTGACGGCGATCACGTAAGAATGACCATCGTTCCACGGACCCGCCTCCGCACCGTTGCCTGGAGCTCCAAGCCCCAGGAGCAGATCC